>JABLXP010000001.1 GCA_013178045.1 Bacillota bacterium | reverse complement strand
TCAATATGATGGATGCTTCAGCATCACTTTCATCTTGAAGGATTATGGATAGTATTTCTATCATGAATTGAGCTTTTTCAATTATTTTTGCACTCGACTTGACATAAGCAATTACTTTGCATAATTTTATGTTTTCCCTGGGTTTTTGTGATTGTAGGATCTCCTTAAGTTTCAAGTTGGGCACACATTGCCCCAGTTCTTTGCCCTTATTTTCTTTTCCGCTGATCTGCAACAGCGTCTCAGCTGCCGCATTTATCTCGATAATCATTCCCGCTTCGTCAACCACTACCACTCCGTCGGGCAAAGAAGCCAGGATTGCCGGCAAAACTACTTTTTCGTAAACAATTGATTTTCTTTTGCGAGTCTTTCCCACTTGGCATCCTCCTCCACTCGGAATCATTCTCCCTCAAACAAAACATCCAAATCCTACTCCGTTCTGGTTCGCCATAAATCAAGCAATTCCTGCCCGATATAATCCTTCTTGGTGCCGAATCGCACCAATTATCCGGGTGAACACAATTGGATTCTCATACACCCCATGGGACCAAACGCGGCTGGGGTGATCGGGACGGCTGTAGCGGCTGAGACTTATCAAGGCAACGGTAAATAAAAAAGAGACGTAGGAAAAAGCTTCTTCAAAATGGAGACCGGCAAGTGAGGAAGTAATGCCAGTAATAAAAGTATAAGGCTGGTGCATATCCACCAGCCGGCTTTGTTACTTTGACAATATGTTACTTCAAAATACCCTGTTCTTTATAGTATTTCTCCGCCCCTGGGTGTAACGGGATGGAAATTCCATTAACAGCAGTTTTCAGATTAATACTCTTTCCTTTTTCGTGGACTTTGGCTATGTCATCTTTTTTCTCAAACAGGGTCTTGGTCATCTTGTAGACCATATCTTCAGGTAGGTCAGCCCGCACACAGAGGGTCGCCAGCGAACCGGTAGTGGTGATATCCTCATCAATACCCTTGTAGGTACCCTTTGGAATAACTACCACATCAGAGAAGAATGGGTACTTCTCCTTAATCTTTTTGACCTTATCAGGATCAATGGACAAGATTTTGACTTGATGCTGGGTACTCACGTCAATAATGGTCGAGTTCGGGTAACCCGCGTCCACAACCACCGCGTCGACCTGATCATCCTTCAAGAGTTCCATCGCCGGTCCAAAGGCCAGGTACTGCGGCTTAATATCGTTCATTGTTAAGCCATAAGCTTCCAAGACAGCCTGGACATTGAACGGCGTTGAACCACCCTGTACGCCAACGGCTACTTTTTTACCCTTCAGGTCGGCGTAAGATTTGATCCCCGATTTGGTCTTGACTACTTTCTGAATCGTATTGGGGTAAAGCGAAACAAGCCCGCGAATGTTGTCAATTTTTTGGTCTTTAAACCATTCCTTCCCGTTTAATGCATAGTCAGCCACCAGTGATTCAACAAAACCAACTTCTGTTTGCTTTTTCCCAAGCAGACGGGCATTTTCCACGGATCCACCGGTAGATTCAGCGGTTACATTCAAGCCAATCCCGGCGTTGGTCCAAACACTGGCAATTGCTGTACCCAACGGATAATACGTCCCACTGGTTGCGCCAGTAGAAATGGAGATGTTCTTCGTTTTTGGCGCAGCCGCCTGATCTTTACCGCCACAACCTGCAACTAAGGCAATGCTAAAGAGCATAACGACAACCAAAACAACACTGGTCAGTTTACCAAATCTTTTCACCATTATAACCTCCTTGTTTATTGTGCTATTTCATAGGCCTGGCCATGTCTATCCCGGCTACACTTGCCCTACCTGCCGCTATAGCCACCTCCTTTTTGTTTAAGCAGATTCAAATCTTTAATCTATAGGCTAATAATGGCCTCTGGCCTCACATCTGGTATTTAAGCTCCCCTGACGACACTATTTTTACTACTTTTCCGCTGCCACAAATAAATCGCGGTTAACAAAGCCAGCCCGATCAAACTGGTCTTGTACTCGGGATAAATCAACATCACCGCGCTGACCACTAATAGCAACCGTTCCAGAATATTACACGGACGTTGGAAGTAGTTTGACCAGGCCGCGCTCAAGGCCACCACCCCCAGCAAAGCAGCCAGGGTTGTCATCACGATATCCAGAGCCGGCGCTTTAGCCATGAGAGCCGGGAAATACACGAACAGGAAGGGGATCAGATAAGCCACCATAACGTTCTTCGAAGCGATCCCCCCGGCCCGCATCGGGTCAGCCTTGGCGATGCCGGCGGCCGTGTAAGCCGCCAGGGCTACTGGCGGTGTAATGTCAGCAAACACTCCGAAGTAAAAGACAAACAAGTGGGCGGTCAGCATCGGAACTCCCAGGGCCACCAGAGCCGGCGCCGCCACCGACGCCTGGACAATGTAATTGGCCGTGGTCGGTAAAGCCATTCCTAAGATTAGCCCAGCGATGGCCGTCAAGATCAGGGCCAGGATTTCTTTGCCACCCGCCATTGACCCGATCAGGTTGGAAAACTTGATGCCCAAGCCAGTCATACTGACTGATCCGACGATCATTCCCGCACAGGCGCAAGCGGCCGCGATTGAACACACTCCCAGGCCAGCATCACGCAAAGCGTCCCAGATATCTTTAGGCTTCATGCGGGTAGCCACCCTGAACATACTCGCAACGATCAGCAACGCGATCCCGATAAAAGCAGCCCGGGCCGGGCTGTATCCCATGATCAAAATCGCCATCAACGATACCAAAGGAACAATATACACCCAACCGTCCCGCATTACATCTCGAACCTTGGGGCACTCTTCGTCAGGTAAACCTTCCATACCGGTTCGGCAAGCCTCATAGTGAACATTCATGTACAAACTGAAATAATATAAGATCGCCGGAATCGCCGCCGCGATAATGATCGCCAGATAGGGGGTTTGGGTAAATTCGGCCATGATAAAAGCTCCCGCCCCCATGACCGGCGGCATGATTTGTCCGCCCGTTGACGCGGCCGCTTCCACCGCCGCCGCGAACTCCGGCCGGTAACCGACACGCTTCATTAAGGGAATAGTCAGGGTGCCGACTGTCGCCACGTTGGCGATACTACTGCCCGAAATCATGCCCATCAGGCCACTCCCGATAACCGCGATCTTCGCCGGCCCACCCTTTGCTCGGCCCGCCACCGCAATGGCAAAATTAATGAAGAAATTTCCTCCCCCACTTTTCTCCAAAAAAGAACCAAACAGGATAAAGAGGAAAACAATGGTCACTACTACACCGAGGGGAACACCAAATATTCCTTCCGTAGTCATGTACATCTGATTAATGATCCGCTCAAGGTCATAACCGCGATGGCCAAATTTTCCCGGGATTAGATCTCCAAAGTATGTATACAACAAAAACAGACTAGTCGCGATCGGCAAAGGCCAACCAATGGCTCGACGAGTCGCATCAAGAACCATGATGATGCACAGGCCACCCAAGAGCAAATCAATCGTATTGGGCGAACCCATCCGACCTACTACGCTTTTAAAATTAAACACAACGTAAAGGCCAACAACCAAGGACAACAAAGCCCAGAGATAATCGTACCAGGCAGCCTTGCCTCTTTTCTTCAGTAGCGGATTCTGCAAGAAAATGATCAAGAAACTCATCGCCAGAATAACCGCCCGCTGAATCATCGCCGTAAGCGGAAAAGCAAGGGTTGTAATGACGATAAATAATGACATACCGACAGCCGTAGCAGTAATTATAAGGCTCAAATCTTTCTCTTTTTCCGTAGCTTCCACTTAACACTCCTCCTGTCATAGCTCGATTACCGTTTCTTGTACAAGTTGGTTACCACGATGATTAGTTGAACAATAAAACCAAGCTAATCATACCGTAGTTAATCAACCACCTCCTGATTGCAAGAACCCAGGATATAGCTCCTCTTCCTGGGTTGGGCAGTGCCAGTTGACATAAAATCATGATAATAAATATTCAAACAGCTACATTAGTTTATTAAGCAAGTTTCATGCCACTTAGAGAAGCTAGCGTAATCACAAGGTTCCACAAACACTAGAGAAATCTGACCGGTCAAACACTGCACCATGATGGTGCAGTGTAGCACCAATTATGAAAGGATCTAAAGTGACTTCTAACTTGTTCAACATATCATTACAATATTATTTAATGAATTTCCTGCTTAAATAAATTAATGATTAACTTCAAAACAAAAAAATTCTAAGCCCACCTTGCCGAATCAAGGATGGGCTTTATCTAACTAAAACTGTTACTTACTCTACCGTCTGCTCCTGTCCCCTGGCAATCTCATTGATCCGGCCGGCATACATCTCGGTTAGCGAGTCGGCAATCTCCTGAGAAAAACCTTCGCTGTAAACCCGACACAACGGCTCGTCCGCATCCGGCAGGACCAGGGCCCAGCCTTCATCGTGGTAAACCTTGATCCCCTCTAGAAGTTCAACCTTTTCGCCCTGTTTTTCTTCGATCAGGGTGCGCATCACCCTGCCCTTGGCTTCCCACGGGCAGTCAATCGCCTTCTGACTCAGGTGGAACTGGGGAATTGCTTCCCGGAGCTCCGAAAGCCGGATCCCGTTTTGGCTTAAATATTCCATGATTTTAATCAGGGCCGCCAGGGCATCAAAATGAAGTTGAAACTGGGAGAATTCCCCTTGAATGGCCACAATATCCTGGCTCAGGACTTTTTCCATAAAAGACTGGGGTCCGACCTTGGTCCGCACAACCCGGCCATCGTATTGACGCGCCATTTGTTCAATCACCCTGGGGGCAGTTACCGGCACCGCGACAGTTCCGCCAACCCGAGATTTCAAAATAATCAGCGAAACCAGGGCCGTAAACAATTCATCACTGATCACCTGCCCTTTTTCATCGATCAAGATGAGCTGCTCACCGTTGTTATCCATCACCACTCCCAAGTCTGCCCCTTTTCTTTTGACCGTTTCCGCCAATTGCGGCAGTTGCTTAACAATGTCAGCAAAATTTCGCGGCCGACCTGGCCCACTGTTCCCCGGTAGCTCAAACCGCGTAACTGAACAACCAAGTTCGCTCAAAAGCGTAGGGACGAGGCGCGACATGTTTTCGGGATCATAATCAAGAAGCAGCTTAAAACCTTCGTTTTTAATTCCGGCCTGGTTAACCGAAGCCCGTAAGTTTTCCAGATAAGTCTCATTCAGTTGGGGTAGATTTGTCGCCTCGGCTACCTCCTGGCTGGCGATCCGCCGGAACTCCTCCCGAGTAAACAACCCCTCGATTTTGCGCTCATCGCCTTTAGAGATATCCGCGCCCTGTGAGTTGATGAAGGTGAGGATAATCTTATCCAGGTCGTTCGGAGCAATTTTGACGTGGATTCCTCCTTTGACCTCGAGGGAACGGACCGAGAACCGGCAGACCGGCGTCGTGGCCTTGCCCAAATCGAAAACCGTTACCCCGGTAGAGAGAATCCCCGCAATCAGCGCTTTTTTCAGCATTTGCGAGGCGCCATAAGCATCAGCACTGACTGCCACCCGGGCCGAATTCCCCAGCCAGGTACCATAAGCCGCTCCGAGCTTGGTCATAAATTCCGGCGTGATTTCCAGGTTGATCTGACCGGTTACCCCGTTGGCACCAAAGAGACTGCGAGCGCAGCGCGTCCCCCAGACCAGACTGTCATTGACCACAGTGCCCTGGTCAATGACTTTGGCCGGCCAGATTTTTACATTGGGTTTAATAATGCTCTGAGAATTGATGACCGTATCGTCACCGATCACCGCCCCCTCAAAGATAAAGGAATTGGGTTTCACTTTTACCCGGTTGCCCAGGGTAGCGCCGCGCAGTTCAGCCTTTTTGCCGATGTAATTGCTGTCCCAGAGGATACTGCGTTTGACGGAGGCCCTGGCTTCGACCACCGTGTTGTTACCCAAAACCGAGTAAGGCTCAATCACCACATCCGGCCCAATTTGACAGTTATCACCGATCAAAAGGGGACCCCGCAGACTGGCCGTTGGATGGATCTCGCTCCCCGGCCCAACCCAGATCTGGTCCCCCACACAGCGGCCGGGGATATTGACTTTAACCCGGCCAGCCAAGATATCTGTGTGGGCCTGCTGATACTGCTGGAGGTTGCCGACATCACACCAGTAGCCCGGCACCACGCAGCCGTACAACGGCTGATTGTGTTTAAGCAGCAGAGGGAACAGGTCCTTGCTGAAGTCAAAGTTTTGGCCGGCTTTGAAATAAGTAAGCACTTCCGGTTCCAGAATGTAGATCCCGGTGTTTACCTGATCGGAAAAGACTTCGCCCCAACTCGGTTTTTCTAAAAACTGAGTGATTCGCCCCTGCTGTTCCGTAATCACCACCCCGTACTCGAGTGGGGAATCAACCACGGTTAAGACAATCGTGGCTATCGACTTCTTTTCCCGGTGAAAAGCGATCGCCGCCGACAGGTCCAGATCGGTTAAAGCGTCCCCACTGATAACCAGAAAGGTATCATCCAGAAACGCTTCGGCATTCTTCACACTTCCGGCCGTTCCCAGCGGGACCTCTTCCACAAAATAACGCATCTGGACGCCAAATTCACCACCGTCCCCAAAGTAGCTCTTGATCGCTTCAGGTAGGTACTGCAGGGTGACACCAATTTCGGTCAGCCCGTGCTGTTTGAGCAGATTCACAATATGCTCCATAATGGGTCGGTTCATGATCGGCACCATTGGTTTGGGCCGGTCGCACGTAAGGGGGCGCAGGCGCGTGCCCTCACCCCCGGCCATAATGATCACTTTCATGGGCTACAACTCCTGTCTATCCTGATGTTACTTACTGTAAACCACAAATATGACTCGACGTTAGGCTAGCTAACTCTTGGTTCACCCACTCGATTTGTCCGATAGCGGGAAGAATGTTTCAACGCATTTTCTAAGGCGTTCGGCGGTGCCCAGATACTCTTGGCGTACTGAATGCGCACCTCCTGGTAGAGTGCCATGGTTTGTTCGGCAATTTCTTCCCAATTAAAGTGACGGACAACTTTGCTGTAAGCCTTTTCCCTCAACCGCTGGCCGAGGTGAGGCTGATATAGAATCTCTAGGATCCGCGCCGCCAGTGAGTCGGAGGAACCAGGGTGGGCCTTGAGTCCATCAACCCCTTCTTCAATGATTTCCGCTAAGCCCCCGGTATCAGAAACCACTACTGGCGTTCTGGCTGCCATCGCCTCCAGAGCAACGATGCCAAAAGGTTCATAAAGGCTGGGAAAGACCGCTACATTGGCATAGGAATACAGTCGGTTGCGGGTCTGATCGTCTATATAGCCCGTGAAGTAAACAGAGTTGGAGATCCCCAACTCTTGGGCTCGATGTTTGAGATAGTTTTCATTTGGTCCACGTCCAGCAATGATGAACTTCGTGCGCGGGTAAGAGGCCAGAATTTTGGGAGCCGCCTCTAGTAAAACCTGGACTCCTTTTTCATGCACCAGCCGCCCGACGTAAAAGACGATTTTTTCACTCGGGTGAGCATAATCGTCCCGATTGTACGGCTCATTCTCACTAACCACAAAGTTCTGCGGATTAACCCCATTCGGGATAACCCGAATTTTGTCGTCTGGCAACTGGAAAACTCCCTTGACCTCGTTCTTCATGTAATAACTACAGCAGATTACCCGCCAGGCTTCGTAGGTCAGCCACCATTCTACCCCACTGATGTACCGCTGCTGGTCATTATGCAGTCCGTGATTTCGTCCATATTCGGTCGCGTGGATGGTGGCCACCAGTGGTAATCGATAAGCATGCTTGAGCGCCCGTCCAGCATATGCCGTTAGCCAATCGTGGGCATGAATCAAATCCACTCCCCCTCCTGTGTTGATGAGGCGGATGGCGTACTCCAACATACTCAAATTAAGCTGGAGCACCCAGGTGATCAGGTCTGGCGCATGCAGGGTATAGGGCTGAACACGGTGAACCTTGACCCCATCGACCACCTCGAAAGGAGCAGCTCCCTCAATACCGCAGGTAATCACGTGAACTTCCTGTCCCTGACGGCTCAAGGCCCGGGATAATTCATAAACATGCTGGCCCAAACCACCAACACTGCGGGGAGGGTACTCCCAAGACAGCATCAAGATCTGCATAGCCTTTTACCTCCTTATTAAATTTGCCTTATTCCTCATATTTTTTGCCCGGCAAATTGTTTGTATGCACTGACTGGACAATTAATAAACAAAAAGTTCCTACCCCTGGCGAAGGTAGGAACTCTTTTTCAGGCACAATCTCTACCTAGGTAGTGAATCGCGGGTTATCAATGGGGTAGGTCCAGTTCTTTCCGTTATTGTTATCCCAGTTATTGGCACTATCTTTAAAACAAAGATTCAGGGAGCCTGCTTCAGTCAGGGAAAAACTTTTTTCCCAGCCACGCTGAGTTTTTTGCATTTTGAGATCCTGGGTGTTGTGCCAGCCATCACCGTAACCCATATGCAGGTAAACCTGATCGGCACCTGATTGGGCCAGCAAACCATTATACGTGACGGTGACCAATTCCCCCGCATTAAGCGGGTAAGGATTGATAGTAATTCCTCCCGGTTCCTGTTTTCCTGTCATCATCGTTAGCCGACCTCCTATAAATCACCCTCGTGAATTTCGTAACTCCAGTTTTTACCATAATTGTTATCCCAGTTATTGGCACTATCCTTAAAACAAAAATTCAGCCGACTGCCATCAGTTATCTCAAAGGTTGTTTCCCATCCTCGGGCAGTCCGCACCATTTTGTGATCATATACCTGTTGCCAGTTCTGGTTACTGCCAAAACCGCTGTGAAGATAAACTTGATCCGCGCCGGCATAGGACAACAGCCCATCGTAGGTGATGGTGACCTGTTCACCCCGGGTGAGCGGCACCGGACGAATCATCACTCCGCCCTCAATTTCGGCTGCATGTTGCCGCTTCCCTTTGTCAGTATCGGTGGTTTTCGTTGTTTTTCTTGGCACATTTCTCACCTCCCTGCAAGCTTGTTTTTGCATCTAAATTTAGTATTCAAGATCGGCAGAATTTTTATTACTTGGGACCAAAAATTCTCCTTTTGAGATGAGTGATGAGAAAAAACATCCTTTTAAGTTTAAATCAGAGTCCTGTATGTAAAAAAATTAAAGCCGGGGTCCTGTTATAGCGTGAACCCTGGCTCTTATTTGCCGATCACATTATTTATATAATTTTACCCTGTTTTACCCGGCAAAGGGTTAATACTCGCGGTAATCAAAAATCCGTTTGCTCTTCTTTTCACTTCGGGGTAAAGAAGCCACGGGCAGACACTCCACATCGACAGCAATGCCGATCCGGGCTTTGATGTTTCGCCGCAAACGGGTGGCTACTTCTTCGGGATTGTATCCCTCTTCATGTTCAACTTTCAACAGTAGATAATCCTTGGCATCCTGGCGCGAGATGATGATCTGATATTCGCTGGAAGCCCCTTCCGTCATTTCCAGCACGTCTTCCAACTGCCCCGGGTAAATGTTGACCCCTTTCACCTTGATCCGATCATCACTGCGACCCAGGACTTTTTCGATCATGGGACAGTTGCTCCCACAGGCACACTGTTCGGCGATAATCCTGGTGATATCCCGGGTGCGGAACCGCAGAAGCGGCATGCCTTCCTTAGTTAACGTGGTGATAACCAATTCCCCCTGCTCTCCGGCCGGTAAAGGCTGGCCAGTATGCGGGTCAATGATTTCAAACAGCAGATGATCCCACCAGTAATGCATCCCCGCGTGCTCAGGGCAATCAATGGCGATCCCCGGGCCATAGATTTCCGTTAAGCCGTAAATATCAAAGGTTTCGATCGCCAAGAGCTTCTCAATTCGTGCCCGCATGTGATTACCCCAGCGTTCCGAACCGAAAATGCCCACCCGCAGGCTTATCTTGTCCCGCAGCCCGCGCCGATGGATCTCCTCAGCCAGCAGTAGTCCGTAGGAGGCAGTACCGATCAAAACTGTGGTTTGGAGATCAATCATCATCTCCAACTGTTTTTCCGTGTTGCCCGGGCCGGTGGGTATCGCCATTGCCCCTAGCCTTTCCACCCCAGCCTGAAAACCGATGCCGGCCGTCCATAAACCGTAGCCGGGTGTGATCTGGACCCGGTCTCGCCTGGTCACACCGGCCATGGCCAGACAGCGGGCCATCATTTCAGCCCAGGTCTCCACATCTTGCCGGGTATAAGGGATAATGATCGGTTTGCCTGTTGTTCCCGACGAGGAATGGATGCGCACGATCTCCTCCTCGGGCACAGCCATTAAACCAAGTGGATAACCCAGGCGCAGCTCTTCTTTCGTCGTGAAGGGAACTTTACTTAAATCCGCCATGGTTTGAATATCAACAGGTTTAATTCCAGCCTGATCCAGCTTGGCACGGTAGAAGGGCGAATTTGCATAAAGCCGAGTGATCATTTCCCGCAGTTTTGGTTCCTGGTAGGACGCAATAGCCTCCAGGTTAACCGTGTCAGGCTTGGGGTTTCTGGCTAGTTGCCCGTTCAATTTAATCCACCTCCATAATACGACGGCCAAGTTCAAAAGCTTTTTGGTTAATGGATTGGAACTGTGCTGGGATAGACTCCAGGCAGCACCGCATTAGCGTTTCTGGAGAAAAAGGGAGAACTGGTAGCGTGGATAAGGCCCCCAGCAGCACGACGTTTGCTGCCCTGGCGTTACCTACCTGAAGGGCCAGACTTACGGCGTCGAAGATCACCGGCCGGGAAGTCATGGTTTGTAGGTACTGCAAGAGGGCCTCCCGATCATAGGTTGACAGACCAACCGCAACGGAAACCGGCACCAGGCTGGTAGAACTGGTGATCACCCGGCCACCTGGCTTCAGTTTGGGCAGAACGCGGACTGTCTCCGCCAGTTCCAATCCCAGGATAATGTCGGCCTGCCGGTCGGGGATAAGCCCGCCGTAAAGAGCATCACCCATTCTGACCTGGCTGGTCACCGGCCCACCCCGCTGGGCCATCCCGATCACTTCGGAGGTTCGCACCGCCAGCCCGGCCTCCATGGCCGCCCGGGCTAAAATCCTGGACATCAAGACATTCCCCTGTCCCCCCACTCCGGCGATGACAATGTCAATCTTCACAGTTGCACCTCCTCAATGGCGGCCACAGGACAAACCTGGGCACAGACACCACATCCGCTGCAGTTGTCCGTGATCATCACCTGTTCGCCGTCCAGGGTAATGGCTGGACAGCCAAATTCCTCTAGACAGATTTTACAATTCACGCAATTGTTCACATTAACCCGAAAAACCGATCTCTTCGGGACCAAATGGACACACTCGCGCTTCATGATCACCACCGCCGGTCCAGGGAAGGCTATGGCCTTGCGAGCTACCTGCTTGGCTGTAGCCAGATCATAGGGGTCAACTTCGCAAACCAACTCTACCCCGCAGGCAGCAGCGATTTTGACAATGTCCAGCTGTTTTGTTACCTGGTCCAGAGCCGTCCGTCCCAAACCGGGATGGGGTTGAAAACCCGTCATCGCGGTCGTCCGGTTATCCAGCACCACCAGCGTAATGTCGGCCTGGTTGTATACCGCGTTAACCAATCCGGGCAAGCCGGTATGAAAGAAGGTCGAGTCCCCCAGGAAGGCCACGTGTTTGCGCGCCGGTTCGACCCTGGCCAGCCCGGTCGCAATCGTGACACTGGCGCCCATGCACAAACAGGTGTCCACCGTGTTAAGAGGCGGGATGACACCCAGCGTATAGCAACCGATGTCACCCGTAAACACTGCATCCTGCCCAGCCGCTGCCTGCTTAAAAGCATAGAACGAGGCTCGGTGGGGGCAACCCGCACACAGGACGGGTGTCCGCAGGGGCAAGGGCGGCAGCTGCGGCCGAGTGGCCACACTTGGGGCCAAACCAAAGAAGGTTGTCAGCATGTCTTTGACCTTATCAACATCGAACTCGCCTTCACGGGGAACCAGACAGTCATGTTTACCGGAGATCGTCACGCCTAACTTATTTTTCCAAGCCAGGGCAATGACTTGGTCTTCCACGACCGGCTCCTGTTCCTCGACCACGAGCACCCGGTCAACCTGACCCAGAAAGTTGAGAACCACCCGGTCGGGCAGGGGATAAGGGGTGCCGATTTTCAAGATGGAAGCCTCCTGTTCCAGCAAATCCAGGGCTTCCTGAACGTAGTTAAAGCTAACCCCCGAAGTGATAATCCCGACGCGGTTTCTGATTATCGCCTGGTTGAACGGCGAACCATTAAAAAACTCCCGTGCTTTTTCCTGTTGAGCATTAAGCCAGGGGTGCCGGCGGGCGGCCAGCCCTGGCATGATCGTCCACCCCGGGTCCTTCTGGAAGTAGACCCTGGTTTGCCGTGGTATCCGTTCGCCCACGGGTACATCCTGACAGACGTGACAGGTCCGGGTGGTGGGACGCAGGATCACCGGCAGAGACAATTTCTCGGATAATTCAAAGGCGGCTTTTGTCATTTCTTTCGCTTCCGCTGGACTTGCGGGATCCAGGACGGGCAGCTTGGCAAACTGGGCAAATTTACGCGTGTCCTGCTCATTTTGCGAGCTGTGCGGACCCGGGTCATCAGCCACCGCTAACACCAGTCCGCCTTTGACACCAATGTAGGCCAGGGTCATCAACGGATCAGCGGCTACGTTCAGGCCCACTTGCTTCATGCTAACAATCGCTCTCGCCCCGGCATAGGCTGCCCCCGCCGCCACCTCTAAGGCCACCTTTTCGTTAACAGACCACTCGGCATAAAAGCCATACTCCTTGGCCAACTCAGCCAGCGTGGAGAAAATCTCCGAAGCAGGCGTTCCAGGGTAAGCGGTTGCCACCTGGACACCCGCCTCCAGCGCTCCATAGGCAATGGCCTCATTCCCCATCAGCAACTTAACCGGCAAATTTACCATCTCCCGTTCCGCAAAACCTGGGATAAAAAAACGTGGGATAAAATACAAAACCGGGCAAGAGCCCGGTCTGGGTACAAAACAATCTAAACTCGGCTCAGCCGCCCCAAGCTCAGCTCAACTCGACTCATCTCAACTTTTGGGAATCATGTAACTAATAGTATTGTAGCACAGAAAAAAATGCGTGTCACTAATTTTTTAGTCTGGCGATGATCGCATCCGTCATTTCTACGGTCCCTGCACGGCCGCCCAGGTCAGCAGTCACCTGAAGCTTCTCCAACAAAACCTGATTAACCGCCTGTCGAATGTTCGCCGCTGCCGCGTATTCCCCCAGGTATTCGAGCATCATCACCCCGGAGAGAATGGTGGCCAATGGATTCGCCTTATTCTGTCCAGCCAACCCCGGCGCACTCCCGTGAACCGGCTCGAAGATCGCTACTCCATCACCGATGTTGGCTCCTGGCGCTACCCCCAGGCCACCGATGAAACCGGCACACAGGTCAGACAGGATATCACCATAGAGGTTAGGCATCACCAGGACATCAAAGTCGCCCGGGTTCTGCACGAGTTTCATGGCACAGGCGTCAACAATTATTTCTTCAAACTCCAGGTCTGGATAATCGGCGGCCACCCGCCGCGCGGTATTGAGAAACAAACCGTCCGTCAGCTTCATGATGTTGGCTTTGTGGACCGCCGTGACTTTACGGCGGTCCTGTTTTCGCGCCAGCTCAAAAGCGAAACGCACCACGCGCTCTGAGCCCTGGCGGGTGATGATCTTGATGCTTTCCGCTGCATCCTGGCCAACCATGTGCTCGATTCCCATGTATAGGTCTTCCGTATTTTCCCGCACAATGATCAGATCAACATTCTCGTACCGGGTAATTATGTTCGGCAAGGATTTAGCGGGCCGCAGATTAACATAGAGATCAAGCTCCTTACGCAGGGCCACATTAATGCTCCGAAATCCTGTACCCACCGGCGTGGTAAATGGGCCCTTTAAAGCAACCCGGTTCCGCCGGATCGATTCCAGCACATACTGGGGGAGGGGAGTACCGTACTCAGCGATGAGCGTTTCTCCCGCCTGAACAACTTCCCACTCAATGTTTACCCCGGCTGCGTCGAGTACCCGTCTGGCCGCTGTCGATACTTCTGGCCCGATTCCATCACCGGGAATCAGGGTTACCACATGCTTCATCAAAGTCACCTCTAGTCAAAGTTAAAGGTCCCATACTTTTGAAAATGCGCCGCCAATCCCCCGTCAGCCAAGATTTTCAGCATGACCCTCGGTAACGGCTTAATGGGAATAGTTGTCCCCTGGGTCAGATTGTTGATGATCCCCTTTTCCAGGTCAACCTCCAGTTCATCGCCGGGGTCAATCTGGTCCGTATCACACTCGACCAGCGGCAAGCCAGTATTAATGGCATTGCGGTAAAACAGGCGGGCAAACGATTTAGCTAAAACTGCACTGACACCGGCGTAAATAATCGCCCAGGGTGCCTGTTCACGCGAAGAACCACAACCGAAGTTGGTTCCAGCGACGATAAAGTCACCGGGTTTAACTTTAGCCGAAAAATCCGGGTCCAGGTCTTCCATGACGTGTTTGGCCAATTCCTTCATGTCCAGGGTTTTAAATTTATATTTACCCGAGATGATGTAGTCGGTATTTACATCGTTACCGAATTTGAAACATTTACCTTGAAACTTCACGTCTGTCACCTTCCGTATTGATTAACTATCCCTACTTGATAAACTCCCGCGGGTCAGTGATCTTACCGGTGACGGCCGAGGCCGCCACCGTGGCTGGCGAGGCCAGGTAAATGAAGGCCTTGTTGTTGCCCATCCGTCCTTTAAAATTACGGTTAGCGGTCGAGATCACGTTCTCCCCGTCGGACGGCACCCCGTTGTGGGTCCCCACACACGGGCCGCAACCAGGAGTGACTACCGCGGCGCCAGCCTCGATCAGGGTAGTCAGCACCCCCGTCTTAATCGCGTCCAACATGACCTGCCGTGAGGCTGGGGCCACGATCAGCCTCACCCCTGGTTTCACCTTACGCCCGCGCAAGATTTCGGCCGCGATCGTCAGGTCTTCCAGGCGGCCATTGGTACAGGTCCCGATTACCGCCTGCTGAATCTCCACCCCAGCCACTTCGGCCACCGGCACCACGTTGTCAACCGTGTGGGGCCGGGCCACCTGGGGTTCCAGATTCGACACATCGTATTCCTTGACCCGCGCGTAAACCGCGTCAGGATCCGCCGTCACTGGCGTGAACTTCTTCCGGCTATGGGCAGCCACCCAGGCCAGGGTTTTTTCGTCAGCCTCCATCAGGCCCGCCTTGGCTCCCATCTCAATGGCCATATTGGCGATGGTAAACCGGGCCTCGACGGATAGGTCAGTAATCGCCTCCCCCACATACTCGGCCGCCATGTAGGTCGCTCCGTCAGCGGTGACATCACCGATCAGGTACAAGATCAGGTCTTTCGAATAAACACCTTTCGGCAGTCGTCCGTGACAGACAAAGCGGAAAGTTTCCGGGACTTTAAACCAGAGCTTACCAGAAATCATCGCCGCGGCTAGATCCGTTGAACCCACGCCGGTGGAAAAGGCATTGAGGGCCCCATAAGTACAGGTATGGGAATCGGCCCCAACCACCAACGCCCCTGGGCCAACATGGCCTTTTTCTGGAATCAACTGGTGGCAGACCCCCTCACCGACATCGAACAAGGTCATTCCCTGGACATGAGCAAATTCCCGCATCAGCTTATGTAGGGCAGAAACACCTTCCAGCGGGCTGGGGGCGCTGTGGTCAATCACAAAAGCGACCTTCGCGGGATCAAAAACGGTCCGGCCCTGCATCTCCTGGAAAGCCTGGATCGCCAGCGGCGAAGTACCATCCTGGCCCATGACGTAATCAACATCAGCCACCACAATATCATTGGCGTAAACATCCTGACCGCTATGGTTGCTTAAGATCTTTTCCGCAAGTGTTTTTCCCAAGTTATTTCCCTCTCTCTTTTAAAAAGTCTTCGTACAGGTACACCAGTTCCTTGTCAAATAGCGACCGTTTCAGGTCAACCGCCGCCGCCCGAACCTTCACCAGCAGTTGTTCCGCATCCTCGGGAAGGAGTTCAATCCCGTATTCTCTAAACTTAGAGATCAACGCCGCCGAACCCGAGTGCTTACCAATCACGATTTGACGCTGCAGACCAACTTCTTCCGGCAGGAAGGCTTCATAAGTATGCGGGTTCTTGAGAACCCCGTCCCCGTGAATGCCTGACTCGTGAGCAAACATATTTGAACCGACGATCGGCTTAGCGGGATGGAGCTGCCGACCTGACGCCCGGGCCACATACTCAGCAATTTCTCTGAATTTTTCTGTTTTAAAGTTCAGATCAATGTTAGCAATGTGCTTCAAGGCCATCACCACTTCCTCTAAAGCAGCATTGCCAGCCCGTTCACCCAATCCGCCGACCGTGACGCCAATGTACTTCGCCCCCGCGCGTACTCCCGCTAGTGCATTCGCGGTCGCCATCCCAAAATCATTGTGGGTGTGCATTTCGACATCCAGTCCAGTCGCCTCGATGAGGGTCTTAACCCGCTCATAAGTGGTAAAGGGCTCAAGAATCCCCACAGTGTCACAGTAGCGAAGCCGATCGGCCCCGGCCTTCTTGGCCTCCTGTGCGAACCGCACCAGAAACTCCATGTCACTGCGCGAAGCATCCTCGGCGTTGACTGATACATACATGCCCTGTTTCTTAGCATATTCGGTCGCTTCCACCATGCGCTCCAGGACATCCTCCCGGGTAGTCTGCAGCTTATACTTGATATGGATATCCGAAGTCGAAATCGAAATGGCGACCGCATCAACCCCGCAGTCGATGGATTCCTGAATATCCGAAATGACCGCCCGGTTCCAACCCATAATACTGGCTTTCAGGCCGAGCTTACAAATCTCCTTAAGGGCTTCTTTCTCATCACCGCCCATTACGGCAATACCGGCCTCAATTTGGTGCACCCCCAGTTCATCGAGGAACTTGGCAATTTGAATTTTTTCTTTATTGGCAAATACTACGCCGGCTGTCTGCTCGCCATCGCGCAAGGTCGTATCGACAATCTTAATTCCATTGGTCATAAACACTCATTCCTTTCTTTTTGATATTTTGCCTACTGTACAATGGACCCCATTAAAATAGAGAAATAGGTTGACCTCAGCCAAACCCATCCTTCCATGGAAACCACTGTTTTGCGGAGCAGTATAGCTTTACTTGCATGCCCTCACCTGGGAATCAGCACCAGGTTTGCCAGACCTGTTACGTCCGAAGTTGAGATAATGCCGCTCTTTTTTTCTCTGAATTTTTACCCTTTCTGGTGCCCTCACCCCCTTTAACAAGTTTCCCGGCCGGCCGACCATTATCGCCGACCTCTGGTCAATCAGCGGAACTTCAGGAAATCTTCTGCCGGTAATAATAGAGCTATATAATTCTATGGGTATTCATTAATTCCTGCCTAGATGCATAAATTTTTAAAAAGAATTATGTATACATACAAGAGAACACCAGCTAATACTGGTGTTCTCTTGTATGTTTTTTCGTCACAGTGACATATTTATACATTTTGTTTTTTCTAGAGCCTTTCCTTGAGCAATTGATTGACCAGGGCTGGATTGGCTTTACCCTTCGTCTCCTTCATCACCTGGCCTACCAAGAAGCCTAGGGCCTTTTCCTTACCCTGACGATAATCGGCAACCACCTGGGGATTGGCCGCCAGGACTCGATCCACGATGTCGGCGATGGCACCCTCGTCAGTGATCTGCACAAGGCCCTTTTCCTGCACAATCTGCTCGGGCCGCTTGCCGGTAGCAAACATCTCTTCAAAGACGGTTTTGGCAATCTTGCCACTGATCGTGCCTTTGTCGATCAGATTAAGCAACTCCACCAGGTGGGCTGGCCGAATTAGCGAATCTTCGATTTCTAACCCCTGAGCATTTAAACAACGCAGCAGTTCGCCCATCACCCAGTTACTGACCGTTTTCGGCTCCCGGTACATCCGGCAGCATTCATCAAAGAAATCAGCCAACTGCCGGGAACTGGTTAACACGCCGGCGTCGTAAGCCGGCAGCCCGTACTGTTCAATAAACCGGGCCCGCCGGGCGTCAGGTAGTTCCGGCAGCACTCGCCCCACTTCGTCAACCCATTCTCGGCTGATCACCAAGGGCACCAAGTCAGGTTCGGGGAAATACCGATAATCGTGGGCTTCTTCTTTACTCCGCATCGAGACTGTAATCCCTTTGCCCTCGTCCCAGGACCGCGTTTCCTGGATAATCCGACCGCCTTCCCGTAAAATATCCGCCTGACGTTCGATCTCGTATTCGATCGCCCGCTGGAGGGCGCGGAACGAGTTCATATTCTTGACTTCGGTCTTGGTACCAAACTCCTGGCTCCCGGCCGGCCGCAGTGAGATATTGGCATCACACCGCAGGGAACCCTCTTCCATCTTACAGTCGGAAACACCAATGTACTGGAGAATCGCCTTCAGTTTCTCCATGTAAACCCGGGCCTCTTCCGCCGAGCGGAGATCCGGTTCAGATACAATTTCGATCAGGGGCACTCCGGTCCGGTTATAGTCCACATAAGAGTATGGGGACTGGGCAATCGTTGCCCCAGAGTGAACCAGTTTACCAGCGTCCTCCTCCATGTGGATGCGGGTGATCCCGATCCGCTTTTCCTGACCGCCAACCTCAATGGTCAGATAACCATTTTTGGCAATGGGCAGGTCGTACTGAGAAATTTGGTAGTTCTTCGGCAAGTCGGGATAGTAGTAATTCTTACGGTCAAACTTGCTGAACTCGGCGATCTCACAATTGAGCGCTATTCCTGCCCGGATAGCAAATTCAACCACCTTTTTATTCAAGACCGGTAAGACCCCGGGAAGGCCCAGACAAACTGGGCAGACATGAGTGTTCGGTTCGCCGCCAAAGGCAGTTGTGCAGGAACAAAAGATCTTGGAGTTTGTTTTTAACTCGGCATGAACCTCCAGCCCAATCACCGCTTCAAAATCCATCACGCCCATTATTTCACCCCCTTGAGCACTGGCTTCTGCTTGTGCCAGTCGGTATTCTGCTCATAGGTGTAAGCCACACGCAGCAACGTCCCCTCGTCAAAAGGTTTGCCCATGATATGCAATCCGACCGGCAGACCGTTCTGGAAGCCGCAGGGGAGCGAAATCGCGGGAATGCCCGCCAGGTTAACGGGGATGGTACAAATGTCTGACATGTACATGGCCAGCGGGTTCTCCACTTTCTCGCCAAACCGGAAAGCTGTAGTCGGCCCCGTCGGTGAAACGAGCACATCGAACCTGGCAAACGCCCGGTCAAAATCCTGCTTGATCAGGGTCCTGACCTTGAGGGCTTTGACGTAATAGGCGTCGTAATAGCCGGCACTGAGCGCGTATGTCCCCAGCATGATCCGGCGTTTGACCTCCGGGCCAAACCCCTCCTGCCGGGTTTTCTGAAACATCGTCACAAGATCGGGAGACGTCTCTGAACGATAACCATAACGAACGCCATCGTAACGCGCCAGGTTGGAACTGGCTTCTGCCGGCGCGATGATGTAGTAGGCGGATAAAGCGTACTCGGTATGGGGCAATGATGTCTCCTCACAGATCGCCCCTAACTCCTCAAGCTTCAGCAGGGCCTGTTTAACGGTCTCCTTGACCCCGGGATCAATCCCTTCCGCGAAGTATTCGCAGGGGATCCCCACCCGTAAACCCTTGATGTCATTCACCAGATACCGCGTAAAGTCAGGCACATCTACCGGTGCAGAAGTAGAATCCTTAGGGTCGTGTCCGCTGATCACGTTCATCACCAGGGCACAGTCCTGGACATCCTTGGTAATCGGTCCAATCTGGTCCAAAGACGAGGCAAAAGCCACCAGCCCGTAGCGGGACACCCGGCCATAGGTCGGCTTTAGTCCGACCACGCCGCAAAAGGCCGCCGGCTGCCGGACCGAACCACCCGTATCAGACCCTAATGAATAGATCAGTTCGTCCGCCGCGACAGCGGCGGCTGGCCCACCGCTTGAACCCCCGGGAACCGTTTGCGGGTCCCAGGGATTGCGGGTCGGGAAAAAACCGGAGTTTTCCGTTGAAGACCCCATGGCAAACTCATCCATATTGAGCTTCCCTACCAGGACCGCATTCACCGCGGCCAATTTTTCGGTGACCGTAGCGTCGTACGGCGGCACAAAATTTTGCAGGATCCGTGAAGAACAGGTGGTCGGGATTCCCTTCGTACATATATTATCTTTCAAACCCATCGGAATCCCCGCCAATGGCGGCAGGTCATCACCGTTGTACAGACTCGTGTCAACAAGCCGGGCCATCTCCAGGGCCTTGTTTTTATTTAAGGTGACGTAAGACTGAATCACACCCTCGACTTGGTTGATCCGGTTATAGACCGATTCAACAATTTCGGTCGCGCTCACCTGGCGTGAGCGAAGCAGCGCGTGCAGTTCATGAATTGTCATTTCATATAATTCCAACCTATGAACCTCCCCTTCCTAGATGATGCGCGGCACCTTAAAGGTCCCACCTTCACGGGCGGGGGCATTTTGCAAAACCAGGTCACGGTCCATCGATTCCTGGATCACGTCCTCCCGGAAGACATTCTGTAAAGGTAAAACATGCGCCATCGGTTCAACCTGACTGGTATCCAGACGGTTGAGTTTCCTGACATGCTCAAGGATAACGTTGAGTTGGGAAGTGTAACGCTCTTTTTCTTCCTCGGTCAGTTCCAGACGGGCCAAAAGAGCCACATGTTCGACCTCTTGTTTGGAAATCAGCACCGTTTTCACCAGCTTTCTGCATTATTTTCCCATTATAACAAATTGGGTAAATGCTCGCAACTAACCAGGAATTTGCTCTTTAATTAACGATGAAGGGACGCCTTCGGCGGTGACGGAGTCCCTGGGAACCCAAGATAAAACTGATCAACCAGAATCCGCCGGCCGCAAATCCGCCCAACACATCACTGGGATAATGCACCCCCAGGTAAACTCGGCTGACGCCTACGCCCAGGATCAACAGGGACAAAAATACGGTTAAGATTAGCCGGAGATTGAGGTTCTGAACCTTTAACCACGAAACATAAATTAAAAAACCATAAAACACCATGGCCAGCAGCGAGTGGCCACTGGGAAAACTGTAGCCGGCAGCCTCAATCAGCGGCACACCCGCGGGACGGGGACGAGCAAATAATTCTTTGAGCAGTTCGATTAAACCCCAGGCTCCCAACAGGCATAACCAGAAGGTTACGGCTTCCCAGACATGACGGAACCAGAAGATAAAAGTCAGGCCCAGCACCAAGGCCGCCGGCACTAACAAACCAGGTGAGCCCAATGTAGTCAAGAGTTTCATCAACTCAGTCAAGGGTTCAGTCCGCAAACTGGTGATGCCGGCGGTGATTAACTGGTCGAAATATCCCAACTCATTCCCGAGTAAGTCTTCGATCAACTTGGCCAGTAACAGGAGAAAAAAGCCCGCTAAACTCAAACCAACCAGTACATAGGTGCCCAGCTTACCCAGCGGAACAATGCATTTCAGCCACCAGGCATTAACCCAATCTTTGAGCTGGCCTACTTGCTGGTCGACGCGACGGGATAAGCCAACTGCTTTCCTGAGCCGGGACAAACCAAGGTAGAGCATCACCAGGAGAATCGTCAGACCGAACGTCAGCAGTTCAAAATACTTCGCTAAAAAGTCCAGGATCGCTTGCCCGTAAACCATGAGCAGCCAACCTTCGAGAAAAAACCGCAAGCCCCGGCCAACAATAGAGGCCAGGACAAACTCCGTCTGCCGCATGCGGAACACCCCGGCGGCAATGGTAAACAGCTTATAAGGGATCGGGGTGAAACCCGCGATCGCTACCCCCCAACCGCCGTAGCGGGCAAATATGTCTTCAATCTGTTGGATGCGCTGGAGTGAAGCCACTTTGCGCAGCAGGGGGTAGCCGGCGTACCGTCCGATCAAATAGCCAAAAACCCCCCCGACAACAGAAGCGGTCGTGCAGACCAGGGCATACCAGAGCGCCCGGCGGGGTGAAATTAACGCCAGCGGGATTAAAACGAGATCTGGTGGAATGGGAAAGAAGGATGACTCGGCAAAGGCCAGCAGAAACAGACCAACACTACCATACTTAACAAACAGATCAGTTGTCCCCAGCAACCAGACATAAATACTGCTCATTAGCGATTACCTCAGAATATAAAATTAAAATGGTCTTTAAAAATTTTTATCTTATTTTACTAGACTTAACCAGCTCAAGAAACTCATCTTCGTGCAAAATAGTAATTCCCAAGGCCACCGCTTTATCGTATTTTGCCCCGGGGTCAGCGCCCACCACTACGTAGTCGGTCTTACGGCTGACACTGGAAGATACTTTTCCTCCGAGTTGCTCGATCAAGGCCTCTGCTTCTTTCCGGGTCAGCGTCTCCAGACCCCCAGTGAGGACAAACTGTTTTCCGGCCAGAAGCTGGGGCAAATCTTTCGTTTGTCTTTCTCGTGGGTCGACGCCGGCCCGTTTCAGTTTTTCCAGCACAACCCGGTTCTGCTCCTGGGCAAAGAAATTACACACGCTCTCCGCGATTTTACTCCCGATTTCCGGGATACCAGTCAACTCTTCATAGGTGGCCGCCTGGAGCCGCTCCAGCGAGCCAAACTGCCGCGCGAGGATTCTGGCCGCCCGCTGCCCAACGTGTCTGATGCCGAGAGCAAAAATCAGTTGCGCCAGCGAGTTGTGCTTACTCTGCTCGATCGCGGCGAGTAGGTTATCCGCTGATTTTTCGCCCATCCGCTCCAGTTTCAACAGTTCACCGCGATCAAGGTAATAGAGGTCGGCCGCGTCCTTGATCAGGCCAGACGCGATCAACTGGCTGATAGCCGCTGGCCCCAAACCTTCAATGTTCATCGCGTCCCGGGATACAAAGTGGATGATCCCCTCCCGCAATTGGGCCGGGCAGTTTGTCCCCGTACAGCGAGCAGCCGCCTCCCCTGGCAGTCGGATGACCGGTGCCCGGCACTCGGGACAAACGACCGGCATGGTAAAGGGCCGCTCCTGCCCCTGGCGCCGTTCCCGGCAGACCTCAACTACTTCTGGGATAACGTCACCCGCCTTCTGCACCACCACCGTATCGCCAATCCGCACGTCTTTCTCCCGAATCACATCTTCGTTATGCAGGGTCGCCCGACTGACCGTGGAGCCCGCCAGCCGTACGGGCTTTAGAATAGCTGTGGGTGTCAAGACCCCCGTCCGGCCGACCCGAATAATGATGTCTTCGATCACCGTGATCGCCTGTTCGGCTGGAAACTTGTAGGCAATTGCCCAGCGTGGGGTCTTCGAGGTGGCACCCAGGTCATTCTGCTGCGAGAAAGAATTAAC
Organism: Bacillota bacterium; assembly: GCA_013178045.1. Classification (NCBI taxonomy): domain Bacteria; kingdom Bacillati; phylum Bacillota; species Bacillota bacterium. Next base: position 312,228 of record JABLXP010000001.1, on the reverse strand, counting down.
CTTAATCACCAGGCCGTCAATCTCAAAAGGCAACTCGTGCCGGCGGTCTGTCCACTCCTGGCACAGATCGATCACCTCGTCAATCGTCGTACATACCCGCCGGTATGGAATAACCACAAAGCCTAGCTCAGCCAAAATATTTAAGCTCTCGTCGTGCGTGGCCACTTCAAGCCCCTCGCTGTACATTAAGGCGTAAACAAAGACATTCAAGGCCCGCGCCGCGGTTACTCTGGGGTCAAGCTGCCGCAAAGAACCTGCTGCCGCATTCCGGGGATTGGCAAAAGTCGGCTCTCCCTGGGCCTCCCGCTCTTCATTCAGCCGCACAAAAGCCTCTTTGGTCATGTAAGCCTCACCACGCACCTCCAGGCGGGGCAAATTGCGCCGCAACGTGAGCGGGACCGTCCGTACGGTTTTCAGGTTGGCTGTAATGTCCTCTCCCACCTCGCCGTCCCCCCGTGTCGCACCCGTCAACAACTGTCCATCCTGGTAGACCAGAGCCACGGTCAAGCCATCAATTTTCGGCTCTACCACGTAATCCACGGGCCCAACCACCTGGCGAACCCGCTGGTCAAACTCTTTTAAATCATCTGCCCCAAAAGCGTTTGCCAGACTGAGCAGGGGTTGCCGGTGCCGGACCGGGCGAAACCCTTCCGCTGGGCGACCGCCCACCCGCTGGGTGGGTGAAGAGGGAGTAATGAGTTCGGGATAAGTCTGCTCAAGCTCGATTAACTCCTGCAGCAGAGCATCGTACTCCGCGTCGGAGATCCGGGGTTGATCAAGCACATAATAGTAATAGTCGTGTTCACTGATGAGCCGACGTAATTCTTCTGCTCGCCTCCTAGCTCCATCCAAGGACGTGGACACGCTTTTCACCTCCCGCTTACCGTGTAAAGAATTTAACCAGTGGTGGTACGATCTGCTTCTTACGGGAAATTACCCCGGGTAAATACAGCCGCTCATCGGACATTGTCCCTCCCAGGGCTTGGGCGACGCGCGCGGGGTTAGACCCGACAACCAGTAGTTCCGAACCCTCCTGTAAAACATCGGTTAACATTAAAAGCACCAGGTCATAATTTCTGTTGCGTCTGGCTTCTTCCATAACTTCCAATAAATCAGGCTTGATCTTTTCGACCCGTTCCATATCAATTGTTTCGATCTGACTTATCCCCACCAATTGATCGCCTATGCGGAACTCCTTGAAATCCTGGTAAAAGATTTCCTGGGGCGTCAGCCCAATGAGGGATGAACTGGCCTTAAACATTTCCCGTCCGAATTGTTCCACCTGTACCCCGGCCAGGGCAGCCAGCCGATAAGCGGTTTGTCGGTCACGTAAAGTACAGGTCGGCGACTTGAACAGCAGAGTATCCGCGATGATACCGGCACACAGGATGCCGGCTACTGCCTGAGTCGGTTCCAGTTCGTTCTCCCAATACATCCCGGCGACAATGGTACTGGTACTCCCCACCGGTTCGTTGCGGATGTAGATCGGTTCACCCGTCTGGAGGTCCCCCAGACGGTGATGGTCAATAATCTCCAAAATCTGGGCCTCTTCAATCCCATTAACGGCCTGGCCCCGCTCGTTATGATCAACCAGAATCACTTTCTTCCGACTTAAAGCCAGCAAATGGTAGCGGGAGACAACCCCCAGCAGGTGGTGCTGATCATCAACCACCGGGTAATTGCGGTAACGGGTTTCCAGCATTACCTTACGGGCATCATCAGCCAGTTCACTACCTTCAAAAAAGATCAGGGCATCCTTGCGCATAATCTCATTGACTTTTGTTCTCCGGATGCGTTTGACCCGTTCCTCGATATCTGGAGAACCTTCATCCGCTAATTCATCCATGTATTTTTGTGCAATGTCGCCGACAGTCACCAATCCCAACAGGTGGTTCTGGTCGTCCACCACGGGGATGGTCTTAACCTTCTGGTGTTTAATTAGATAACCAATTTCGCGCAGGGTAGTCGCCGGCGTAACGCTGACCACCTGAGGATCAACCATATCTGCAACGCGAGTGCGTACATCCTCCAGCAACAGCGGTTCGCTACAGCCAAATTGTTCCAGGACCCAGCGGGTGCCGGCCTTAATGTTCCCTGCCCGGCACGCGATCACCTCGCGCAGCCCAAGTGTTTTTTTTAGGTCAGCATAGGCCAGAGCAGAACAAATCGCATCCGTGTCGGGGTGGGTGTGTCCAATTACGTAGATTGGTCTTTCCATAAGCTCACTCCCATTATATTTTTTCTAATGGGGCATACTTTAGCAGTAAATTCTTGATCCCCAGTTCAGGGAAGGCTACCGCCACCTGGGATTCCTCACCTTCTCCCTTAACCTGAACCACAACGCCGGGGCCCCATTTGCGGTGGTTCACCCGGTCGCCCACCCGGTATACCGGGAATACCGAACCGGGCTGGTTATTCGCTGGTGCCTGTGTCACCGCGTGGTGCAGTGGGAAGCTGTTTCGCCGCGGTCCCGACTGAACTGGCTGTCGACTCGGCTCTCTCCCCTCTTTTTCGACCGGCGCCGGTGAAGCGACCACCTGCAGGGTCGTCAACGGGTCTTGTTCGGTAATTAAATGTGGCGGGATTTCCTGAATGAACCGGGACACCAGGTTGGACATCTGCCGGCCATACAGGTTCCTCACCCAGGCATGCGTCAGATACAGCTTTTCCCGGGCCCGGGTAATCCCAACATAGCACAGGCGACGTTCCTCTTCCAGTTCTTCTGCCTCAAACAGGGCACGGGAATGCGGAAATATTCCCTCCTCCATACCCGTCAGAAAGACCACTGGAAACTCCAAGCCCTTGGCGCCGTGGAGAGTCATCAGCACCACCGCATCTTCCTGTTCCTCATAATCATCCAGATCGGTGATCAGGGAAATTCCGGTGAGAAAATCCGACAAACTGCCACCGGGCTCACGCCGGTCAAATTCCTTAGTCACCGATAAAAACTCGTTCAGATTCTCCAGGCGCGTTTCAGCCTCCGGTGTTCTTTCCTCCACAAGTTCGCGCCGGTATTCGCTCCGCTCTAATAATTCTTCCACCAGGGCCGTGACACTGTGCCCCTCACTGAATTTCCGCAAGTATTCGATTAGTTGGTAAAAGCCGCGGAACGCGCTCTTGACCCGTACAGCCAGTTCAGGGATCTGCTCCACCCCGGCCATCGCTGCGTAGAGGCTGAGGCCATTTTCCCTCGCATACTGGGTTAAACGGCTCCAGGAAGCATCACCGATCCCGCGCCGCGGAACATTAATTACCCGCTGCAGGCTGACAACATCCTGAGGATTAAGCACCACCCGCAAATAGGCCAGCACATCCTTGATTTCCTTTCGCTGATAAAACTTGGTTCCGCCGATCATCTTGTAGGGGATCTGATACTTCAATAGTTCTTCTTCAAACACGCGCGACTGGGCGTGGGTGCGGTAAAACACAGCAAAATCACGATAGTTTCTTTTTTCTCTCTGCCGGGTCAGCAAGATCCGCTCGGCGACGAACCGGGCTTCGTCGTGTTCATCTTCTCCGCAGTACTTCACCAGCAACTGACCCTGATCGTTCATCGTCCACAACCTCTTTTCCTTCCGCCCCCGGTTGTGGCGTACCACTTGATTAGCCGCCTCCAGAATGACCCGAGTCGACCGGTAATTCTGCTCCAGTTTAATTAATCTAGCGCCAGGGTAGTCTCGCTCAAACTCCAAAATGTTCGTTAGGTCGGCCCCTCGCCACCCGTAGATCGATTGATCGGGATCTCCAACTACGCAGATGTTCTGATGGTGTTCAGCCAGTAGCTTGACCAAGACATACTGAGCGTGGTTGGTATCCTGGTACTCGTCCACCATGATGTAGCGGAATTTAGTCTGGTAGTAGCCCCTGATGTGCGGGTGCTGGCGCAGCAGTTCCACCGTGGTCATGATCAGGTCATCAAAGTCCAGCGCATTATTCTCCCGTAACCGCCGTTGATACATTTCGTAGACTTGGGCTACCTTTTGCTCAAAAACAGTAGCCGCGTGCTGCCTTAGAACGGTTGGGTTTTTAAGTTGGTTTTTGGCTTTGCTGATCACCGTGCCAATGGACCGGGGCGCAAACCGCTTTTCATCCAGATTCAAGGTCTTCAGGCACTCTTTAATCAAATTCTGCTGATCTACTTCATCGTAGATCACAAAGTTCCTTCCCCAACCCAAAGCCTCAATTTCCTGGCGCAAAATCCGCACGCAGGCCGCATGAAAGGTGCAAACCCAAAGTCCAGCTGTATCCGGCAGTAATTGGCCCAGGCGATTCTTCATCTCATCTGCGGCTTTGTTCGTAAAAGTGATCGCCAGGATATTCTCCGGGTTGACCCCCTTCACCTGAAGCAGATAAGCCACCCGGTGGGTCAGGACCCTGGTTTTGCCGCTCCCCGCGCCGGCCAGAATCAGCAGCGGCCCTTCGGTGTGCGTAACCGCCTCGACCTGTACCGGATTTAAATGAGCAAGTATATCCACAAAACACCCTGATTTCTCAAACCCATCAAAAACTTGCAATAGGTTTTTCACTCCCTTTCCTTCAAGTGCTTTTGTGATTCAGGTAAGGTCTGTACCTAATGAAAATTTAAACCACATTCAAAGTATTGTCAAAACTCCCAGAAAAACTATTAAATTTTAATAAAGTAAAAGGACCTGAGACTTTAGGAGCACTCTTACAGGTCCAAAAAACCACATCTAATTCGGCTATCAAAAAAATTAAGCAAACGGCCTACACAATAGCCCCAAAATTCACAGTCTACCGCCGCTGTCGAAGCTGGGCAAATACTTCGGCCGGGTGAATGTCGTGCTCACCGAGCAAGACAAGAGTATGATACCATAAATCGGCCATTTCGTATAGTATTTCGGCCTTGCTTTTGTTTTTGGCGGCAATGATTACCTCCGCGGCCTCCTCACCGACCTTTTTGCAGATCTTGTCCTGCCCCTGGTTAAACAAATAAGCAGTATAAGAGCCTTCTGGCCGGTTTTGTTTCCGGTCCATGATCACCTGGTAGACTTCTTCAATGATAGTCTCGGCACTCGCGGTTTCTGTTTTGCCATTCGTCTGGAGAGCCGGCTCAATCCCCCGCTCTGGCGCTACAGCCTCTCCCGCCCGGTAGACCTCAGCTGGGTCAAACACTCGCTCCAGGCAAACTTCCTGGTGACCGGTGGGAGTAAGTTGACGGTAAAAACAAGACCGGTACCCCTCGTGGCAGGCCCCGCCATTTTGCTCGACCAGGATCAACAGGGTATCGGCATCACAGTCATAACGGATCTCTTTGACCAGTTGGCGGTGACCGGAAGTTCCCCCTTTGTGCCAGAGTTCCCTCCGACTGCGACTGTAAAACCAGGTCTCGCCAGTGGTCAAAGTTTTAGCGATCGCTTCCTGGTCCATATAGGCCATCATCAAGACCTCCCGATTCCGCACGTCCTGAATGATAGCCGGGATTAGCCCATTTTCATCGTATTTCAGTTCATTCAACCACCTGGTTGGTATTTCTTTCAACTGCATCTTCTCACGCAGACCCCCTGTGCGGCCAGATATTCTTTCGTTTCCCGGATCGTGCACTGCTGGTAGTGGAAGATCGACGCTGCTAAAGCCGCATCGGCTTTGCCGATGGTAAGCACATCCCGCAGGTGGACGAGCTCGCCGGCCCCGCCAGAAGCGATCACCGGTATACTGACTGCTTCCGCCACCGTCCGGGTTAATTCCAGGTCATACCCCTTCTTCGTTCCATCACAGTCCATGCTGGTCAGCAGGATTTCCCCTACCCCCAGGGCCTCAGCCTGCTTAACCCAGGAGAGGACATCAATCCCCGTTGCGGTCCGACCACCATGGATGAACACTTCCCAACTGTCCGGCCCCCGCCGGCGGGCATCCACCGCCAGGACGATGCACTGGCTGCCATACCTGTTGGCAGCCTCGCGCAGCAGTTCCGGCTGCTGAACGGCCGAAGTGTTCAGCGAAACCTTATCCGCTCCTGCCTTCAAGAGGGCACGAATATCCTCCAGGGTGCGTATTCCACCGCCGACAGTGAAGGGAATATTCACTTCCTCAGCGGTTCGGCGAACGACATCAATCATCGTCTCTCGCCCCTCGGCCGAAGCGGTGATATCCAGAAACACCAATTCATCCGCCCCCTCCCGGTCGTAGTAAGCCGCCAGTTCCACCGGGTTACCCGCATCACGCAGGTTCAGAAAATTTGTTCCCTTAACCACCCGGCCGCCGTGTACATCGAGACAGGGTATAACTCGTTTCATTAACATGGTGACCAGTTCCTCCTATTCCCGAGCCACGGCCAGGGCGTCCTCCAGTCGAACCGCCCCGGTATACAGGGCTTTCCCCATGACGACCCCCTCGACACCAAGCGGCTCAAGCTGCTTCAAGGCTCGAATATCGTCTAGACAGGATACTCCTCCCGAGGCGATGATTTTCATCTTGACAGCCAGGGCCAGTTCCCGCGTGCTGTCCAGGTTGGGTCCCTTCATCAGTCCATCACGTCGGGTGTCAGTAAACACCACCCGTTGAACGCCAAGGAGCTCCATTTCCTGCGCCAGTTCAACCGTGGTTTTCTCTACGGTAGATTCCCAACCCTCGATAGCGACCAGTCCATCCTTGGCATCTATCCCCACCACGATCTGTTCGCCAAATTCTTTTACTGCCTCCTCCACCAGGCGGGGTTTCACGATTGCCGCAGTCCCCAAAATAACCCGGCTCACCCCCATTTCCAGCAGCTTACTGACCGCTTTAACGGTCCGGATCCCGCCGCCCAGCTGAACAGGGATGTTGATTGAGCGCACGATCTCCTGCACCACCTCCAGGTTGCGAGGTTCCCCCGCAAAGGCTCCATCCAGGTCAACCAAATGCAGCATGGGGGCCCCAAGGGCTTCCCAGGTAACCGCCATTTCTACCGGCTGATCAGAGAAGACTGTCTCCTCACTCAACTTCCCCTGAACCAATCGCACGCATTTTCCCGCTCGCAGGTCAATAGCTGGAATTACGATCACTTTGCACCATCCCCCCAAAATTTTTTAACAACGATAGTCCCAGTCGGCTGCTTTTTTCCGGGTGGAACTGGAGCCCAAACACATTGCCTTGACTAACCACCGCCGCGATAGGCACGCCATAATCCGTGATCGCCACGATAAAATCTTGTTCTTTAGCCGGAACATAATAGGAATGGACAAAATAAAAAGCTGACGCCTGGGGAATCCCCGCGACAATCGGGTTATCCCGCTGGATGTCGAGCTGGTTCCAACCCATGTGCGGTACCTTCAATCCCGCCGGTAAGCGCTGGACAATACCGGGCAACAGGTTCAGCCCCTCGTGCCACCCATTCTCTTCACTCCCCGAAAAAAGTAACTGCATGCCCAGACAGATCCCCAGAAAGGGTTTGCCTTGTGTCACTGCTTCCAGAATGGGTTCGAGCAAACCCTCGCGCTTCAGGTTTTTCATCGCGTCACCGAAAGCCCCAACCCCGGGGAGAACCACCCCACGGGCCGAGCGAATCTCATCGGCCTCGTTAGTCACTCTGGCGGGAAACCCTAGTTTTTCAAAGGCTTTATGAACACTACGGAGGTTGCCCATCCCATAGTCAATAATCGCAATCATTGTTCTCCTCCTATGTAAGCAGAATAATCGCTATCTCAAATGGAGGTGGAAATGCGCAGTCGAAGCGAGTTAGAGCTGACCTTTGGTGGACGGGACTCCCGGCACCCGGGCGTCAAACTCACAGGCCACCCGCAAGGCCCGTCCGGCCGCCTTAAAAATCGCCTCAATAATGTGGTGGGTATTTCGACCTTCGAGCAATCGGATGTGCATCGTGATCCCCGCTTGCTCGGTAAACTTTTGCCAGAACTCTTCCACCAGTTCAGTAGCGAAAGTCCCCACCATGGCCGTCGGTAAATTAACATTATAGCTCAGATAAGCACGACCGCTGAGGTCAACGGCAACCATAGCCAGAGCGTCATCCATCGGGACCAGGGCTGACCCAAACCGCACAATTCCCCGCTTATCACCCAGCGCCTCACGGAGGGCTTTACCCAAACAGATCCCGACATCTTCCACCGTATGGTGGTCATCCACCTCCAGGTCACCGGTTGCCTGCACCTCCAGGTTAAACAGGCCGTGACGAGTAAAGGCAGCCAACAAATGATTAAGAAAGGGAACGCTGGTATTCCCACGCCACTCCCCCTGTCCATCCAGGCTCAGTGATAGGGTGATGTCAGTCTCACTGGTTTTCCGGACAATCTCCCCTCTACGAAGCATCGTGTCTCCTCCCCTTTCAACCATCAAGGCGGACGCGGACCGAGTTGGCATGGGCGTCCAGGCCCTCAATCATCGCCAGCTTAATAATCGCCGCCGCCCCCTGGCGGAAACTGGTTTCAGAATAGGCAATAATGCTGCTTTTCTTGATGAAGGTATCGACACTTAACGGTGAATAGAATCTGGCCGTTCCCCCGGTCGGTAAGACATGGTTGGGACCGGCCCAGTAGTCACCTACTGGCTCTGGGGAATACGTCCCGAGGAAGATCGCCCCGGCGTTTTTGATTCCCCCCAGGAGTTCAAATGGGCGCTCCACCAAAAGCTCCAGGTGCTCCGGGGCAAACTCGTTGGCGATCTCCACCGCCTCCGCCAGGTCAGTCGTCAAAATAATCGCCCCGTAGTCTCTAATCGCCGTTAAAGCGATATCTTGCCGACTCAGGACCGCCAGTTGCCGCTCAACCTCCACCTGGACTGCCTCAGCCAGGGCTGTGGAAGGAGTAACCAGGATGGCCGAGGCCAGCACATCGTGCTCGGCCTGGGACAGCAAATCTGCGGCCACGTAGCGGGGATTGGCCGTTCCATCAGCGATCACCAGCACCTCGCTTGGCCCCGCCAGCATATCGATATCCACTTCGCCGTAAACCAGCTTTTTCGCGATGGTGACATAGATGTTCCCAGGTCCCGCGATCTTGTCCACTTTGCGCACTGATTCGGTCCCGTAAGCCAGCGCCGCCACCGCCTGCGCTCCGCCGACCTTGTAAATCTCGGTGACCCCGGCTTCGGCCGCTGCCACCAGTATGTAAGGATTGATCCGTCCGTCGGCCTGCGGTGGAGTCGTCATCACGATCTCCCTCACCCCAGCCACCTGAGCCGGAATAGCGTTCATTAAAACCGAGGAAGGCAGCGGAGCTGTCCCTCCCGGCACATAAATCCCCACTCGAGCCAGCGGGCGACAGAGTTGCCCGAGAATTGTCCCCTGGGCATCAGGTTCCATCCACGAATTCACCTTCTGTTTCTCGTGAAATTGGCGGATATTCTCGGCTGCCTGCCGGATCGCCGTCAAAACTTCCGGCTCAACCTGGGTAGAGGCCTCTTTGATCTCTTCCTCTGTTACTCGAAAGTTCTGGGTATTAATCAGCGCCCGGTCAAACTGCCTGGTAAAAGCAAAGACCGCTTCATCCCCCTGGTCACGAACCGCTTTAAGAATCTCCTGCACACGCGCCTCGATCTCCTCAATATTGGCCACCTGTTTTTTCAGTAATCCTTTGACAGTCGGGTCTTGACTATTTAAGATACGCATTCGAATCGCTCCCTTTATTTTCGATAATCTGCTTGAACTTTTCCACCAGTGGATAGAGGCGTTGATATTTCAACCGGTAACTCACCCGATTAGCGATCAGTCGGGCCGTCGCGTGGAGGATATCTTCCAGAGGAACCAAATTGTTTTCTTTTAACGTGCGGCCGGTGGAAACAATATCAACGATCGCCTCGGACAAGCCAACACTCGGCGCCAGTTCAATATTGCCATGCAACTCAATGACTTCAACCTGGATTCCCTTTTCCCGAAAGAAGCTGGCGGCAACCCGGGGAAACTTGGTGGCTACCCGCGCGTGACTCAACCTGGCTAAATCTTTTTCTTTCGCCACCGCTGCCGGTACCGCCACCACAAACCGGCAGGCGCCGAATTTTAAATCAACCAGCTCGTAAACATCCTTGTTTTGCTCAACAATGGTGTCTTTCCCCACCACACCCAGGTCAGCCGCCCCGTATTCAACATAAGTTGGAATATCGGTCGGTCGACAAATAATGTACTTGACCTCCTGAGCCGGGTAGTCAAACACCAGTTGACGGGACTCCGCCTGTAACTCCTCCCAGGGCAGCCCGGCGTGCCGTAAAAGCTCAACGGTTGGTTCGAACAGTTTTCCCTTCGGTAAGGCGATGGTTAATTCAGTCCGGGCCATAGCTCTCTCCCTTCTGCTTTATCATATTAAAGTATTAATATAGTGCAATTCTAACATGATAAGGGAGAAGCTGTCAACCCTTGATCAGCGACAAGATCAGCCGTTCCAACCCTAAAGCAAAGCCGGTGGCCGGGCAATCGAAACCAAACTTGCCTAATAAACGGTCATACCGGCCGCCGCCGCAGAGCGGGAAGCCCAAATCAGCGGTATAACCTTCAAATACTACCCCCGTGTAATAATCAAACCCGCGCAGCACTCCCAGGTCAACACAAACCCGTTTTGTCTGTCCATAGCCATCCAGCAGTTCAAACACCCGCTCCAGGTTATCCAACGCCGCTTGTGCTCTAACATTGGTGGTGAGGTTTCTGGCCTGGGTAAACACTTCGGTTCCACCGTGAAGGTGAGGCAAGCGGAGAATAGATTCACTCTGTCGGGTGGCGACCCGGTATTCAATCAACAATTGCTCTAACCCGACCAGGTTTCGGCGAGCGATGGTTTCCTTGACCTTTTTTTTCTGTTCTGGTGATAGCCCCGTCTCTTCCATCAACCCATTGAAGACCTCGATCTGGCCCAGGCTGATTTGGAAGTCCCGTAAACCACTACTCTCTAAGGCCTCAACCGCCAGCGCAATCACCTCAGCGTCGGCCCTAGCATCCGGCTCACCGATAAATTCCACGCCGGCCTGATAAAACTCCCGCTGTCGGCCGGCTTGAGGGGCCTCGTAACGGAAGACATTGGCCAAGTAGTAAAGGCGCAGGGGCATGGGACTGTTTCTGAGACGGGTGGCCACCAGTCTGGCGATGGGGGTGGTCATATCCGGACGCAGGGCGACCAGCCGGCCCTCACGGTCAAAAAACTTGAACAACTCATCTTCCGCTTCACTACCCAGGTCCATCGCCAGGGTCTCATAATATTCAAACGTGGGAGTAATCACTTCCTCATAACCCCACCGTTCAAAAAGAGCAGCCAGATTTGCCTCCAAAGTTCGCTTCCGTTTAGCTTCCTCAGGTAGTAGATCCTTAAGGCCGGTAGGAATCGGCCACATCAGTTTATTCATCAGAAATCACTCTTTCCTTTCTAGTAAGCCTCGCTCAGACAGTCGCTGCAAGATTAGTTGATAGCCGCCCGCCCCGTAGTTAAGAAAACGCTTCACCCGACTGATAGTCGCCGTGCTGGCCCCGGTCGTTTCCGCAATCGCCGTGTAAGTACAGTTGGCATAGAGCATTTTCGCGACTTCTAAACGTTGAGCCAGGGCCTGAATTTCACCCACCGTACATAAGTCCTCAAAAAATCTATAGCACTCCTCTTCATTTTCCAAAAGCAGAATCGCCTCAAAAAGCTTATCCACAAAAGGGTGCCGTATTTTCGTCTCGAAAGCCATAGCCCATACCCTCCACTTTAGTATATCACCGTTTGAAACTAATCTAACTATAGCAAGCTTGCTCTGGTAATGCAAGCCCAATACAAGATTAACTTACCAAACAAAAGACCGGTGTATCAAGCACCGGCCGAAATCAGGCGGTCAAATAGGTCTTTCACCATATTGACCTCCCGCAATGGCTGTTTTGCCAACAGTATTGCCTAAAATTACAACGGTCATAAACGTGGTTTATCCTATAAAATTATAACAGCTTGGCGTCGTTGATGATCAATTCAAACTGACACTGCAGAGCAGCCGCCGCCCGGCGGCACATGATCATTTTCGCCAGAAAAATTTCAAAGTACTCCATGACCGAACAGATCTGCGGGTCAATAATCAATTTCATGGTGATTACGCGTTGCTCGGGATTGACATCCAGTAAGGATTGCCTAGCCGCGTAATTCACCCGGTCACGTCGCGTGAACTGCGCCAAATCCGTTTTGCGCACACGCGTGTGATGAACATCAGATTTGTCCGCCAGAATTACCGCTGCTCCGACCGGAGTAACTGGGTGCCCCCCTGCTTTCTCTTCGTGATTACCGATCGCGGACATCACTACCGCTAGTTCCTCGGGTGGCATCCCCATCTCCCGCAATAAGTTGTAAGCAAAAATCGCTCCAGTCAGCCCGTGACCGTAGCGGTTGGCCATATTGCCCAGGTCATGTAAAAATCCAGCGATGGCCGCCAGTTCAGCCTCTCGCGTCGGATAGCCAAGCGTCTGTAGAATTTTCCGGCTGAGGTCAGCCACCAGGTCGGCGTGGCGCTGGTTGTGTTCGATGGCCCCCATTTTACCCAGATACTCATTGACATGATCCAGATAGGTAATAATTTTGGGGTTATTCTTCAGGTCTTCTAAAGCAATCAAGGTCTCACCTCATTACTTCTCACTGGATTAGTTATCCGCTCGTGCATCCTAACGCCGTTGTAAAGCCCGGTAGCCGATGTCTCGGCGGTAATGCATATCTGCAAACTTAATCTGCTCGACCGCGGCGTAGGCCCGATCAATTGCGGTTTGAATGGTGTCCCCCAAAGCCGTTACCCCGAGGACTCGGCCGCCGTTGGTAACAATCCGCCCGTCTCGCCTCGTCGTCCCAGCATGGAAAACCAGCACCTCTTGGGTAAGCCGATCCAACCCCTCAATGACCATTCCTTTCTGGTAACTACCCGGGTAACCCCCCGCCGCCAGGACCACACAAACAGCCGTCTGCGGATACCATTCGATCTTAAGCTGTTCAAGCCGCTGATCCAGGATTGCCTCAATAATGTCCACCAGGTCAGTCTTCAAGCGCGGCAACACCACCTGGGTTTCGGGATCGCCAAAACGGGCGTTAAATTCTAAAACCTTCGGGCCATTGGCCGTAATCATTAAACCCGCATACAAAACTCCACGGTATTCTCGCCTTTCGGTGCGCATCGCCGCCACAGTCGGCTCCAGGATCTGTTTCACTACCTGCTGGGCCACACCCGGGTTATAGACTGGAGCTGGTGAATATGCCCCCATCCCCCCGGTATTCGGTCCCCGGTCCCCATCAAAGACCCGTTTATGGTCTTGCGCCGAAACCATCGGGACCACCGTCTGCCCATCCGTGAAAGCCAGAATGCTAACCTCTTCGCCCTCAAGGTATTCTTCGATCACGACCTGATTCCCGGCCTCACCGAAGGCCCGGTTCTCCATGATTTCTTTAACTGCCGCCAACGCCGTCTCTTCATCCATAGCCACTACGACACCTTTACCCGCCGCCAGCCCATCGGCTTTGACCACACAGGGAGCTCCTTGTTCTTGAATATAGGCATACGCTGCTTCAGCCGTACTAAACGTAGCGTGCCTGGCCGTTGGGATACCGTACTTGACCATGATCTCCTTGGCCAGGGCTTTGCTGCCCTCAAGAAGCGCTGCTTTTTGGCTAGGGCCAAAGATACGCCGACCGGCTTGCTCAAACGTATCAACGATTCCCGCCACCAGTGGGGCCTCTGGACCAACCACGGTCAGGTCAATACTCGCCTGCTCGGCAAAATGCAACAGACCCTGAATGTCTTCGGCAGCGATGGTAACACAGTCGGCTAATTGAGCAATACCCGCGTTTCCCGGGGCACAGTAAATTTTTTTGACCCGTGGGCTCTGCTTGAGTTTCCACACCAGAGCGTGTTCACGACCACCACCGCCGACCACGAGTACGTTTAGCTTCTCCTCCACGCTACCACCCCTTTGTATTATGTCAATTAATGTTTGAAGTGGCGCATCCCGGTAAACACCATGGCGATCCCGTGTTCATTGGCCGCCTGGATACACTCGGCATCACGGATTGAGCCCCCGGGTTGAATAATCGCCGTGATGCCGGCCTTGGCCGCCTCATCTACGGTATCACGGAAGGGAAAAAAGGCATCAGAAGCCAGCACCGCGCCCCGGGCCTTCTCCCCGGCCTGCTCCAAAGCGATCTTGGCCGCACCGACCCGATTCATCTGACCCGCACCGACACCCAAGGTTTGCCCCCCGGTGCCAACCACGATGGCGTTTGATTTGACGTGCTTGACCACTTGCCAAGTAAAACGGAGATCCTCCCACTCCCGTTCAGTCGGCTGACGGTCAGTAACCACCTTAAGTTCAACATCGTCCAGGCTACCCTCATCAACATCCTGGACAACAAAGCCCCCCTGGACAGTCTTCACCTGCCAGCAGCTTCCTTGCTTCGTCCGTATCGGTTCAACGGCCAGGACGCGCAGGTTTTGCTTTTTCTGTAAGATTGCCAAGGCTTCATGATCATAAGCCGGGGCAATGACCGCTTCTAAGAAGATCTTGGCCATTTCCTCCGCCGTCAGCCGGTCCACCGGGCGATTGAGGGCCACGATCCCCCCATAGGCTGACAGAGGATCGGCCGCATAAGCCTTGCGGTATGCCTCGGCCAGATCGGCACCAATCGCCGTACCGCAGGGGTTGGTGTGTTTAATGATCACCGCGGCGGGCTCGTCAAACTCACTAACGATCGCCCAAGCCGATTCCAGGTCAACAATATTGTTGTACGACAACTCTTTCCCATTGAGCTGTTTGGCGTTCGCCAGGCCGCCCTGAACACCGGCCAGCCGGTAAAAGGCCGCTCTCTGGTGAGGATTCTCTCCATAGCGGAGGTCTTGAATCTTTTCGCCCACCAGCACCAACTGCTCCGGGAAGACAGCTGGCTTGTCCGCTTGATTTAGCCCTTGTAGAAAGGCCGCGATCAACCGGTCATATTCGGCCGTGTGCGCGAACGCCTCAGCTGCCAGTTGCTGACGCAGGTCCGGGCTGACGTTGCCAGTCTCCATCAGCTGTTTTAAAACCTCTTCATACCGCTCGGGATTAACAAGAACAATGACATCCTGGTAGTTCTTGGCGGCCGAACGAACCATGGATGGTCCGCCGATGTCAATGTTTTCAATCGCTTCCTCTAGGGTTACACCAGGTTTACTGATGGTTTCCCGGAAAGGATACAGGTTAACCGCTACCAGATCGATTGGGGTAATGGCATGTTCATCTAATTGGTTCAGGTGCTCTGGAATCCGTCGGGCCAGAATCCCACCGTGAATCTTGGGATGGAGTGTCTTCACCCGCCCGTCCAGGATTTCCGGAAAACCCGTTACCTGGGAAACCGGTGTTACCGGCACCCCAGCCGCTTGTAAGTATTGAGCCGTCCCACCCGTGGAGACGATCTCAAATTCCAGGTCAACCAGGGACTTCGCCAGTTCAACGATCCCAGTTTTGTTGGAAACACTGATTAGTGCTCGCCTTTTTTTCATCGGTTGTCACCTCTTATTATATTTTTATTTTGACATAAGGGTAGCTAAATCAAGCTTAATTCTTCATCAAAGTTCAATTTACATTTTAAAAAAGTATCGAGTTTGTTGCATTATGTAAACTAATGTCCATGCTTATCTCGGATCAGCACCCGCCGGCCCTTGACTTCCAACCGGCCTTCGACAATCAGCTGAATCGCCGCTGGATAAATGCGGTGCTCCTGCACAAGGATCCGTTCGGCCAGGGTCTCCTCCGTGTCGTCGGGAAGCACCGGGACTACCGCCTGACTGATGATGGGCCCACTGTCCACCCCTTCGTCAACGAAATGCACGGTGCACCCGCTGAAACGCACCCCGTACTCGAGGGCCTGCCGCTGGGCATGCAGCCCAGGGAAAGACGGTAAAAGGGCCGGGTGGATATTTACGATCCGGTTTGGAAAGCGGCGAATGAATTCAGCCCCAAGAATGCGCATATATCCAGCCAGAACAATGAGGTCTACTTGGTACTCGATGCAACAGTCTGCCACCGCCTGTTCATATGCGGCCTTGTCTGAAAAGTCCTTGGGATTGATATGGACAGCGGGGATATGCTTGGCCCTGGCTCGCTCTAAAGCCGGCGCCTCCCCGCGGTCACTGATCACAACCGCTACCTGGGCCTGCAGCCGCCCATCCTCGATCGCATCCAGGATCGCCTGAAGATTCGAACCACGCCCGGAAGCCAGGACAGCCAGTCGAAACTTGCTCATTCTCCCGCCTCCTTCGCGTGTTCATCCGTCCAGACCACTCGGCCATCGCCTGGGATAATTTCGCCAATCCGGTAAACAGGTTCATTATTAGCCTGGAGGAGGTTGGTTATACCAGCCACGTCAGCGGCCGATACCACCAGGCATAGGCCCACCCCCATATTAAAGGTGCGGAACATTTCCGCCTCGCTGATATTGCCGAGTTTTTGCAACAGCTTAAAAATTGGTAAGACCGGCCAACTATTGCGGTAGAGCAAAGCACTTGTGCCGGCCGGCAGGATCCGGGGGACGTTTTCCACCAGCCCGCCCCCGGTAATGTGGGCCATTCCTTTCACCTGATACTGTTCCAGGATTTTTAACACCAACTTGACATAAATCCGTGTTGGAGTCAGAAGTTCCTCCTCGACGGTTTTTCCTAGTTCCGGCACCATGTCACTAAGCTGGTAACCCCCAACCTCAAACAAAACCTTGCGGGCCAAGGAATATCCGTTGCTGTGGAGGCCAGTCGAAGGCAGGGCTAGAATCTGGTCGCCCGCTACAATGCTGGCACCGGTAATCAACCTTGACTTTTCGACCACACCTACCGCGAAGCCGGCCAAGTCGTATTCGTCTTCTCCGTAAAAGCCGGGCATCTCGGCTGTTTCTCCACCGATCAGGGCACAGCCCGCCTGCCGACAGCCCTCGGCCACCCCCTGGACAATCGTCGCCGCTTTAGCCGGCACCAGTTTTCCCACCGCCAAATAATCTAGAAAAAACAGGGGTTCGGCCCCGTGCACCAGGATATCATTCACGCACATGGCTACGGCATCAATCCCAATGGTATCGTGCCGGTCGGCCATCATGGCCACGCGCAGTTTCGTCCCCACACCATCCGTTCCCGACACCAGTACTGGTTCACGGTACTTCACCACGTTAAGGGCAAATAAACCGCCAAACCCGCCAATTTCGGTAAGCACTTCAGGCCGCCACGTCCGTCGGACGCTTTCTTTAATCAGGTTTACGGTTTCGCTGCCGGCCGTAATATCCACACCCGCGTCTCGATAGGTCAATTCCTTCGCGCCGCTCATTGCTTCTCATCTCCTCTTAACCCTCAAGACTAAACTTGCCCGCCGCTACCTGAGACGGAATCTCAATCGGGTAATTTCCGCTGAAGCAGGCCGTACAAAACATTTCTTCATTCCCGGGGAAACAACCCAACAGTCCCTCCAGGCTGAGGTAGGTCAGGCTATCCGCCCCAATATACTTCTCGATTTCGGCCAGGCTCATCTTGGCCGCAATCAGTTCTTCCCGTTCGGAGGTGTCAATCCCATAAAAACAGGGGTGCAGAATCGGGGGTGAGCTCACCAGCATATGCACTTCAGCCGCCCCCGCCTCACGCAGCATACGGACAATTTTTTTCGAAGTCGTCCCACGCACGATTGAATCATCCACCATGATTACTCGTTTGTCCTTCAAGGCTTCCTGAATCGGGTTAAG
Organism: Bacillota bacterium; assembly: GCA_013178045.1. NCBI lineage: Bacteria > Bacillati > Bacillota > Bacillota bacterium. The sequence continues at coordinate 294,604 of JABLXP010000001.1, read as the reverse complement.
TTTCAGGCGAACACCGAGATCGCGGGTCTTTTGGGCAGGCTGAATAAACGTGCGACCGATGTAGCGGTTCTTCATCAACCCCTCTTCATAAGGAATCCCTGCCTCTTCGGCATAACCCAACGCCGCCGCCGTACCGGAATCGGGAACAGAGATTACGATATCGGCCTCAATCTTTTTCTCACGCGCCAGTTGTCTTCCCATCGCCCGCCGCGCCCGGTTCACGTTGTATCCGTCGATGTTGCTGTCTGGCCGGGCAAAGTAGATGTATTCAAAGATACAGGTCGCTCGGTGAGTAGCCGGTAAAATCTTCAGGGAGGTCAAGCCCCGTTCATCAATAACCACAATCTCCCCGGGGTCGAGGTCCCGGATAAACTCTGCCCCAACCGTATCCAAGGCACAGGATTCTGAGGCCAGGATATAGGCGTCACCCAGCCGGCCCAGGCACAGTGGCCGCACCCCGAAGGGATCCCGGACACCTAACAGCTTGTTTTCCGTCATCAATACCAGCGAGTAGGCCCCTTTGATGTCGATCATGCATTTCAGCAGGGCATCCTCAACACTGTCCTGGGAATACCGGGCAATCAGGTTGACAATAACTTCACTATCAGTTGTTGATTGAAAAACAGAACCCAAAGTTGCCAGCCGGTGCCGAAGCTGAGTGGCATTGGTCAAATTGCCATTATGGGCGAGGGCCATCATCCCCTGGAGGTAACGAAACACCAGGGGTTGCGCGTTGACAAGTAGACTCGAGCCCGTCGTCGAGTAGCGCACGTGGCCGATAGCCACGTGCCCACGCAAAGCGCTCAGTTTCTGTTCGTCAAAAACCTCAGCCACCAGGCCCATGGCTTTAGTGACTTCGATCCCTTTCCCATTCGAGATGGCGATCCCGGCGCTTTCCTGGCCCCGATGTTGAAGGGCGTAGAGGCCGTAATAGGTCAGTCTGGCCACGTCTGACACGACATCCTCATTCACTGGGAAGCCTCTGACCTTGGCCTCCTTAACCGGTACATAGATGCCAAACAAACCGCACTCTTCTTTTGGCTTATCCATTAATTCCCTTTCATCAAACACGGAATTGCCCCCCGCCAAATTTCTTCGATTTCTTTGACCGGTACATCAATTAAGGATTGCGCCATGAAGTTTTCTTGTTTGGTTTTTTTCGTTATCTTTAAGTTAGGGCCACCGACCCGACCCAGAACAGTCACTGGAACCACAAATTCTTCGGCAGCCTCCAGTACCAGCGGTACCCGTTCAGGTGCAACCGAAATCACAATTTGCGAGGGTGTTTCGCCGAACAAATAGTGGTCAGCGCGTAGTTCACTGGTGAATTCAATCTCGGCACCAATTTGCCCGCTGATGCATGATTCCGCTAACGTCACCGCTAATCCACCTTCCGAACAATCATGGGCCGACTTAACCCAACCCTCTTCAATCAGCATGAGGCAACAAGTCTGGACCGCGCGCTCCAGATCCAAGTCAAGCTCAGGCACTGGACCTGCTTCCTGCCCATGCACCACGGCCAGGTACTCGCTCCCGCCAATTTCCCCTTTATTATTACCCAATAGAAGGATCACGTCCCCTTCTTGCTTAAAGCCCTGCGTACACCGCCGGTTAATGTTGGTCAACAGGCCAACCATACCCACGACTGGGGTCGGGTAAATCGCTTCTCCTTTAGTTTCATTATAGAAGCTAACATTACCGCTGATGACCGGCGTATTTAGAGCCCGGCAGGCCTCGCTCATCCCCAAGACAGCCTGACGGAACTGCCAGAAGATCTCAGGTTTCTCCGGGTTACCAAAGTTGAGGCAGTCAGTGATCGCCAGTGGTCTTGCTCCAGTGCAAACCAAGTTGCGCGCTGCTTCCGCCACCGCTAGCGCACCGCCGCGGAAGGGATCCAGGTAGCAGAACCGGCTGTTGCCGTCAGTCTTTAATGCTAATCCTTTTTGGGTTCCTTTCACCCGTAAAACAGCCGCATCTGCCGCACCAGGGACAACAACGGTGTTTACCCCGACCATGTGGTCGTACTGCTGGTAAACCAGTTCTTTGCTGGCAATATTCGGCGAAGCCAGCAGTTGGCGTAAGACCGCCACGTAGTCTGCCGGTTCAGGAACGGTACTGAGATCAAATTCCTTTAAGCGCTGATAGTAAGCCGGCTCCTTTTCCTCCCGGTAATACACCGGACATTCATCGGTCAGGGCTTTCGCGGGAATCTCGGCCACAATCTCATCGCCGTCTTTGATCCGCATTATCCCGTCATCAGTTACCCAGCCGACAACCACCGCCTCCAAGCCCCACTTGGCGAAAATCTTTTGGACTTCTTCCTCTTTTCCCTTCTTCGGCACGACCAGCATCCGTTCCTGCGATTCTGATAACATAACCTCGTACGGGGTCATGCCTTCTTCCCGCCGGGGAACCAATGAGACATCGATCACCATCCCGCTGTTGCCGCGGCTCGCCATCTCACAAGATGAACTGGTCAGCCCGGCCGCACCCATGTCCTGCATCCCCACGACCAGGCCGGCCTGAATCAGCTCCAGGCAAGCTTCGAGCAGCAACTTCTCCATAAAGGGGTCGCCTACCTGAACCGCCGGGCGCTTTTCTTCGGAAGCTTCATTTAGCTCTTCTGAGGCAAAAGTGGCCCCGTGGATACCATCCCGGCCGGTCCGCGCTCCCACCACCATCACCGGGTTGCCAACCCCGGCGGCTACACCCTTAGCAATATTTTTCTGGTCAATCAGCCCAACACACATGGCATTGACCAGCGGATTATCCTCATAACTCGGGTGAAAATAGACCTCACCCGCCACGGTGGGAATTCCGATACAATTACCGTACGAGCTGATTCCACCGACTACTCCACTAAAAAGATATTTGACCCGGGGCTTTGTCAGCTCACCAAACCGGAGAGAATCTAGCAAAGCGATCGGACGCGCCCCCATGGTGAAAATATCGCGCACGATCCCGCCAACCCCAGTAGCTGCCCCCTGGAAGGGTTCAACTGCCGAAGGGTGATTGTGGCTCTCAATCTTGAAGACCACCGCCTGACCGTCACCGATATCAACGATACCTGCGTTTTCCCCCGGCCCCTGCAAGACCTGGGGACCGCTGGTTGGAAAGAGTTTCAACACGGGACGGGAATTCTTGTAGCCACAGTGTTCAGACCACATGACCGCAAACATACCGGTTTCCACGTAGTTCGGTTCCCGGCCTAAAAGCTCTTTGATTCGCTCGTACTCCCAGTCAGTCAGTCCCATTTCCCGCCAGACCTTACTTTCCATCGAAGCCACCACTTTCCCACCATTTCAACAGGGAAACAAAAATGAGGCGTCCATCCTCGCTGCCTAAAATCGCCTCCGCACAGCGCTCCGGGTGCGGCATCATCCCCAGGACATTCCGCCCCCGATTGCAGATTCCCGCGATGTTATTCAGTGAACCGTTCGGGTTGGCCTCAGGAATGATCTCCCCAACTGGCGTGCAGTAGCGGAAAACAACCTGGCCGTTGGCCTCGATCTCCGCCAGCGTCTTGGCATCGGCAAAGAAATTCCCATCCCCGTGCGCGATCGGAATTCGGAGCACCTGTCCCGGCTGGCACTGATTGGTGAAGGGGGTCGTGTTGTCCTCCACCCGCAGGTAGGTTGGGTGGCAGCGAAACTGGAGGCTGTCATTGCGCAGCATGGCACCTGGCAATAACCCCGCCTCCATGAGAATCTGAAATCCATTGCAAATCCCGATCACCAGACCACCCCGCTCGACAAATTCTTGAATGGCTCCCATGACTGGCGAAAACCGGGCGATCGCCCCAACCCGGAGATAATCCCCATAGGAAAATCCCCCCGGCAGAATCAGACAATCGAAGCCAGCTACTGAACTGTTTTGGTGCCAGACGTACTCAACCGGCTGTTGCAGCACCTCTTTCACCACGTGGTAACAGTCCGCATCACAGTTGGAGCCGGGAAAAACCACTACCCCAAATTTCATTCAGCTATACCTCCACCAGTTCAAAAGTAAAGTCTTCGATGACTGGGTTCGCCAGCAGCCGTTCACACATCTCCCGAACCTGCGCTTCGGCTGCCGCACGGTCTGGCGCGTCCAACTGCACCTCAAAGTATTTGCCCAAACGGACATCGGTGACGTTAACATAGTTCAACGAATGGAGGGCCTTTTGCACAGCTGTTCCCTGGGGGTCGAGGATACTCTTTTTCAGGGTTACGTGAATGTTAGCCTTAAACATTGCTTACCTCCAATCTTAACTTTGCAGCCGCCGCCAGACCTCCGCGTATGCTCCCTCCACATTGCCCAGGTCGCGACGGAAGCGGTCTTTGTCCAGTTTTTCTTTAGTTTCCGCGTCCCAGAACCGGCACGTATCCGGCGAAATCTCGTCCCCTAAAATTACCTGCCCCTGATAGACACCAAACTCGAGCTTAAAATCAACCAGCAAGATGCCTTTTTCCGCGAAGTAGACCTTTAGAATATCGTTGATTTGCCAGGCCAGATCCTTAATCACCGCCATCTGCTCCGGCGTGGCCAAATTTATGGCGTCAATGTGGTACTCGTTGATCATCGGGTCGCCCAGTTCATCACTCTTGTAGTAGAACTCCAGAACCGGTTTATTTAGCACAATGCCTTCTTCCATCCCCAGCCGTTTGGCCAGACTGCCGGCCGTGATATTCCGGGCGATCACCTCGACAGGGATGATCTTTAAGGCCTTGACCACCATTTCCCGCTCATTGACCAGTTCGACAAAGTGGGTAGGAATCCCCTTGTTTTCCAGCAGTTGAAACAGCTTAGCGGAAATCTGGTTGTTATAAAACCCTTTGTTGGTGATCGTCCCTTTTTTGAGGCCATTAAAAGCTGTCGCGTCATCCTTATACTCGATCCAGTAGAGGTTAGGGTCATTGGTCCGATATACCTTCTTGGCCTTCCCCTCGTACAGTAGCTCCAGTCTCTCCACCATTACCAAAAAAACCTCCTTCTTACTCTAATCCTGCCCGCTTAAAGATATAGTCTACATTCTTCAAGTGATACCCGTAGTCAAACAGTTCATCCACTTCCGCTGGTGAGAGCCATGCCATGATGTCCGCATCCTTGAGGATCGTCTCCTTGAACGGCTGGCCGGTTCGCCACGTCTCCATGGCGTTGCGCTGCACCCAGGCGTACGCGTCCTCCCGCAGCACCCCTTTGTCCACCAAAGCCAGCAGCACTCGCTGCGAAAAGACCATACCCAGGGTTTTATTAAGGTTCTTCTGCATGTTTTCGGGATAAACCTGCAGGTTAGCGATAACCTCTATGAATTTGGTCAGAATGTAATCGAGCAGAATACAACTGTCCGGGATGATGATCCGCTCCGTGGAAGAATTGGTCAGGTCGCGTTCATGCCACAGGGCGACGTTTTCCAGGGCAGCCAGGGCGTTACCCCGAATCACCCGGGCCAATCCTGTCACCCTCTCTGAGGTAATGGGGTTCCGCTTGTGCGGCATGGCCGAGGAACCCTTCTGCCCCCGAGCAAACATCTCCTCAACTTCGAGGATGTCCGTTCGCTGCAGGTTGCGAATCTCCGTCGCAAACTTTTCCAGCGAAGCAGCAATAACGGCCAGGGTAGTCAGATACTGGGCGTGTCTGTCGCGCTGGATAATCTGTGTCGACACCGGCGCCGGCTTTAACCCCAGCTTCGCACAAACATACTCTTCGACGGCCGGGTCGATGTTGGCAAAGGTGCCAACCGCTCCGGAGATTTTACCGTAGCTGATTACCTCCCGGGCCTGCCGCATCCGTTCAATATTGCGCCGGGTTTCATCATACCAGAGGGCCAGTTTCAAGCCAAAAGTCACGGGCTCACCGTGGATCCCGTGGGTGCGGCCAACCATCAGGGTGTATTTGTGTTCCCGGGCGCGTGCCGCCAGAACCTCTAAAAGCCGTTCCAGTTTGGCCAGGATGATGTCGGCCGCTTCCCGCAGCTGAACCGCCAGAGTCGTGTCCAGGATGTCAGAAGAAGTCATGCCCATATGAATGTATTTGGAGGCGTCCCCCACGTACTCGGCCACATTGGTGAGAAAAGCCAGGACATCATGGCGCGTAACCTTTTCAATCTCCGCGATCCGGTTTTTGTCAAATCTTGCTTTCGCCTTAATTTCTTCCAGCGCCGCTGAGGGAATTTTGCCCAGGTTAGCCCATGCTTCGCAGGCCAGTATTTCAATCTCCAACCACTTCTGCAGTTTGTTCTCTTCTTCCCAGATGCGTCCCATGGCTGGGAGGGTGTAACGTTCAATCAAAGAGCATCCCTCACTTTCTGATTCATCTAGAACTATCGATTCAGGTAACCTTCGATCCCGAGCTCGGCCAGTTGGGCAGCCTTGGCTTCAACCTCGCTGGCCAGGTCTGCCTTGAACTGCTGGATTCGCTGGCGCAGGTCCGCGTCACGCACCGCCAGAATTTGAGCGGCCAGGATGCCCGCATTCCTGGCTCCATTAATCGCTACGGTAGCCACCGGGATGCCACTCGGCATCTGGACAATTGAGTAAAGTGAATCCACCCCCCCTAGTGCCGCTGTTTTAATCGGAACTCCGATCACAGGCAGAGGAGTCAACGCCGCAATCACCCCGGGCAAATGAGCCGCCCCGCCGGCTCCAGCGATGATCACAGCCAGGCCGCGTTCAGCTGCCTGTTCAGCATACTGAGCCGTCTTGGCGGGAGCTCGGTGGGCAGAAGCGATCACCACTTCGTAGCCAATGGCGAATCGTTCTAAAATCTCGGCCGCCTCCTTCATCACCGGTAGATCGGAATCACTGCCCATCACGATCCCAACCTCGACTGGTCTGGCCCCTTTTGGTTTAGGTTTGGTTTGTTTAGCCGTGGTTTTACTTTTCTCTGACATACGCTCCTCCATTTTCATATTCTTTAAACCCGAGTGTAACCGAAAACCGCCTAAAATATTTAGATTAAAGAATAGCAAAGCCCAGACGGTAGATTCCACAGATGAACAGGGAAACCTACCCGACTGGGCTTTTATCCCTTCGGTGTAACCACCTCGCCATCAGCCAACAGACTGGATGTGAGGTCGTCTGTACCACTCGGACCAAACCCCGCTTAAACTGCCGCAAGTGGAACCCTAGGTACACTTTCGCCTGCCGCAGGTAATTTATGGTTACCTGATTTGACTAGCGAGCCATATCCTCACTCTGCACAGACTTGGTAAATTTGCTTTCTTATTTTAGATGTTAACAGACCGGCGAAGCCATTGTCAAGGAAAATAACGAACATTAAATTTTTTGTTAACACTATTATTCGCCTTGTACCATTTATTTACACCGCCGCCTTGAGCTATTGTTTCGCTATTCCCACTCAATGGTACCTGGAGGTTTACTTGTTATGTCGTAGACCACCCGGTTCACATCCCGCACCTCGTTGACGATCCGGTTCGAAATCCGTTCTAGCAGGTCATAGGGCAACCTGGCCCAGTCGGCTGTCATCGCGTCTTCACTGGTCACCGCCCGCAAGATAATCGGATAGGCATAAGTCCGCTCATCGCCCATTACCCCAACGCTCCGCATCGAGGGAAGCACGGCAAAAGATTGCCAGATCTCCCGATACAAGCCTGCCCGTTTGATTTCTTCATAAACAATCGCGTCAGCTTCCCGCAGGATCTCCAGTTTATCCTGGGTCACCTCGCCCAGAATCCGGACAGCCAATCCAGGACCGGGGAATGGCTGGCGCCAAACGATCTCCTCCGGCAGGCCCAGTTCCTGTCCCACCAGCCTTACCTCGTCTTTAAACAACCATTTCAGTGGTTCGATCAGCTTTAGCCGCATGTCTTTAGGCAATCCACCGACGTTGTGGTGGGTTTTGATTACGGCTGCGGTCTCAGTCCCGCTCTCAATGATGTCAGGGTATAAAGTACCCTGAACCAGATAGTCAACCGCCCCCAGCTTTCGGGCTTCTTCTTCAAACACGCGGATGAATTCATTGCCGATGATCTTGCGTTTTTGCTCAGGGTCAGTCACCCCGGCCAAACGCGTCAGGAATCTCCCCTGAGCATCAACATAAACCAGCTTCATCTGGAACTGTTCGGCAAACGTTCGCCGGACCTGCTCTCCCTCGCCTTTTCTGAGCAGGCCGTGGTCAACGAACACACACGTTAACTGATCGCCAATCGCCCGGTGCACCAGAGCAGCCGCTACCGACGAGTCTACGCCACCGCTTAAAGCGCACAGTACCTGCCCACCGCTGACCTCCTGCCGCACCTCATCGACCGTTTTATCAATAAATGATTCCATCGTCCAGTCGCCACGGCAACCACAAACGTCAAACAGGAAGTGACGGAGCAGGTCCTGGCCGCGCGGCGTGTGCTTGACCTCGGGGTGGAACTGAACGCCGTACAAGCGGCGCTGGGGATCGCTAATCGCCGCCACAGGAGCTTTCGGGGTCCGGGCCGTCACTTTAAATCCAGAGGGTGGAGCCTCAACCAGATCACCGTGGCTCATCCAACAGGTCTGATTACGCTCCAGTCCGGCAAACAATGAATCGTTCTCATCGACAATCCATAATTCGGTTTTTCCGTACTCGCGGTGTTCCGCCCGCCTAACCTGGCCACCCAGGAGATGGGCCATCAACTGCATGCCATAGCAAATTCCCAGAATTGGAATCCCGCTCTCGAACAGTCGCGGATCACAAACCGGGGCTTTATCGCCGTAGACACTGGATGGTCCGCCGGAAAAAACGATCCCCTTCGGGTTTAACGCCAGGACTTTCTCCAGCGGGGTATTGTAAGGCAGCATCTCACTGTAGACATTGAGTTCCCTGATGCGGCGGGCAATCAGTTGGTTGTACTGCCCGCCAAAATCCAGGACTAAAACCAGTTCCTGCCCTGGCCTGTCCGTCATTATGCTTGTCCCTCCTTTTACAACAAGAACAAGCTACCGGTGAGGTAGCTTCAAGTTATCACTATTCAGTACTAAGCCTGGTAGTCTTCGGGGCCTAAAACAGCCACATAAGGTAATTGACGGAACTTCTCGGCGTAATCCAGCCCATAACCCACGACAAATGCATCAGGAATCGAAAAACCCAAGTAATCCGGGTAAATATTTACTTTACGCCGGCTGGGTTTATCAAGGAAAGCACAGATCTTCACGCTGGCTGCGCGGCGTGAACGCAAGTTTTCTTGAATATAATGAAGGGTCAATCCCGTATCGATGATATCCTCAACGACCAGGACGTGTTTACCCTCGATGCTTTGGTCCAGGTCCTTCATGATCCGGACCACTCCCGATGATTCCGTCGCCGATCCATAACTGGACACATCCATAAAATCTAGGGCAACAGGTATGGTAATTTCCCGAACCAGGTCAGCCATGAACACAAAAGCTCCTTTAAGGATCCCCACGATCAAAAGCTCTCGGTCCGCATAATCCCTGGTGATTTCCTTTCCCATCTCCTTGACGCGCTGTTTAATCTGCTCGGTTGTTATTAAGATCCGGCGTTCAATCGTCAACATCCCGGTACTCCTCCACCAATTTTGACAATTTATGTGGAAATTATATCAGGAGGGTTCCAGAATGTCAAACCCTACTAGGGTCCTGGTAAGAGCTGGTTTAGGCCGCTTATCTAGGAGGTTTTATCTCGAGGTTCTGGTTAAAGTCGTACAACTGAACATCGATGGAAAGAGCTGCGTTAGCATTGCTCTTATGCCTGGCTTTGATGCACGCTTTGCGGATCAGCTGGTCTTTTCGGTCAATCCACAGTTGATAAATAAACTCAGTCCAGAAGAGTTCAAGGTACTGGTTTTCCAGATGTGGCTGGCATTCAAGCACATAACACCGCTCATCGCGAACCTTTTCCTGGCCAAGATACTTGACACCAACCACCTGTCGAAAGTTGAAATGGGCCAGGGGATTGATTTCCGTCATCAACACCTGCATTTTCGCCAGATTGCTGCCTTCAGTCACAATCCATTTGTTGGTGAATAAATCCTTATGGTAAGTGATGTCACCAATCTGGTAAATATCAACTGGCGAATTCACCATGACCCCCTTGATGTGAAAATCGCCGTTCTTAGCCTTTTCTCCCGTGATTTCGCTCAAGGTGCGGAACTGACCATCAACCTGAGAACGCGCCACTATTTCATAACGGTAACTCTGGGCCCGGGCCGTGTTTTCAATCGCCACACCAATGAGTTCCTCGGGTACAACCGCACTGTGATTGAACCACCAATGATAAACGACTGTACATAAGAAAATGATCAGAATGGCCAGAAAAAAAATAGCCAACTTCCGCTTCGTTACCCTGAACCACATCCCCAGTTCCCCCTCACCCGTAATTTCACTCACCATATTCTATTAGCGGTTGAAGTGGGTTATGCCGGTTTCAGGAAAAGCATTTTGGCGTTATGTAAACTTGGTAGTTCTCCAGCCAGTTTTATCTCCTTATTTACCCGCGATTTACCCGCGGAAGAAAAACCATAGGCCCAGGCCCATTAAGACCAGACCACTCGCTTTCATGAAGGTGAGAGGTAACTGCCTGACGCCGAATAAACCAAACTGGTCGATCAGGACCGAAAGCAGAAGTTGTCCAAATACGAACAATCCAACCGTTCCAACAACCCCCAGCCGAGGGATACTCAGAACGATGCCGCTGATAATGATCACGCCACACACCCCGCCCAGCCAGGCAAACCATGGGGCTTTCTCCAACTGCCAGAACGTCCCCTGTCCAAAAAAAAGCATGGCAATTAGAGCGACAACCGCACCGGAGAGGTGAACAAAAAAAGTCGTCTCCCATAGGCCGATAAAGCTTTTCATTGCATTATTAAAGACATTCTGCAGAGCCCCGACGAAACCGATCAACAGAGTAAACAAGGCAAAAATAAATAACTGCATGCGTATCCCATCCTTATAAATATATTGTTGAGCCTAAAGATAATATCATGAATCATTCCCACTCCCAGTGTAGCCAACTCGCGCTTATCTTTCAACCTTGGCCTGACTTCAACTTCTCCTGGGGGGCTGCCAAAATTAGAGACCACTCTTTAGGGACAATTAATCAAAAGATCTGCAAAGCCCCGGTATCCTTCACCGGGGCTCTTTGACCAAATGTTATTTAATTGGCCTTGGGTGTTTCTTACATCATGCCGCCCATGCCGCCCATTCCAGGAGGCATGTTGCCCTTATTCTCCTCGGGCTTATCAGCAACCAGGCACTCAGTAGTTAGCACCATTGCCGCAATACTGGCCGCATTCTGCAGCGCGGAACGGGTTACTTTCGCCGGGTCAACAATTCCAGCCGCGATCATGTCTTCATACTGTTCAGTTAGAGCGTTAAAGCCAATACCCAGTCCCGCCGCTTTGACTTTCTCCACAACAACAGAACCTTCCACGCCAGCGTTGTTGGCGATCTGCCGCACTGGCTCTTCGAGGGCCTTCTTCACGATGTTAATACCCGTCTGCTCATCACCCTCGGCCTTCAGTTCATCCAGCGCTGGGAGAATATCAATCAACGCCGTACCGCCACCCGCAACAATGCCTTCTTCGACCGCCGCTCGAGTCGCTGCTAGGGCATCCTCAATGCGGTGCTTTTTCTCCTTCATTTCGGTTTCGGTCGCCGCACCGACCTGGATCACGGCTACACCGCCGGCCAGTTTAGCCAGCCGCTCTTGCAGTTTCTCCTTATCGTACTCAGAAGTAGACTCTTCGTACTGCTTCTTGATCTGGGCGATCCGGGCCTTGATGTCGCTTTCGGAGCCGCGGCCATCCACGATGATAGTTTCTTCTTTCTTGACGCGTACCTGCCGCGCCTGACCAAGCATGTTCAAGGTCGTGTTTTCAAGTTTACGACCAAGTTCCTCGCTGATGACTTGACCGCCGGTCAAAATGGCAATGTCTTCCAGCATAGCCTTCCGGCGTTCACCAAAGGCTGGTGCCTTAACTGCCACACAGGTGAAAGTCCCGCGCAGTTTGTTGACTACCAGTGTCGCCAGGGCTTCGCCTTCCACGTCTTCAGCGATTAATAAGAGCTGTTTGCCGGCTTGCACGATTTTCTCCAAGACTGGCAAGAGTTCTTGGACTGCCGAAATTTTCTTATCGGTGATCAAGATGTATGGCTCGTTTAAAACGGCTTCCATCTTATCAGTATCAGTAATCATGTATGGCGAGACATAACCACGGTCAAAGTTCATCCCTTCAACGACTTCCAGCGTAGTGCCCATGGTCTGGGATTCTTCAACCGTGATGACCCCGTCGTTACCAACTTTTTCCATTGCTTCGGCGATCAGTTTACCGATTTCGGGATCAGCTGCGGAAATGGAAGCAACCTGAGCGATCGCTTCTTTGCTTTCAATCGGTTTACTGATCTTCTTGATTTCCTCGACCGCCTTCTCAACGGCCTTCTCGATACCCTTTTTCATAATCATCGGGTTGGCACCAGCCGCCACGTTCTTCAAACCTTCGCGAATAATGGCCTGGGCCAGAACCGTAGCGGTCGTGGTCCCATCACCGGCGACATCGTTGGTCTTGGTGGCAACCTCCTTCACCAGTTGCGCACCCATATTTTCGAATGGATCTTCCACTTCAATTTCTCTGGCAATGGTTACCCCGTCGTTGGTGATGGTCGGGGAACCAAATTTCTTTTCCAGAACTACATTACGACCTTTCGGTCCCAAAGTAATCCGGACAGCGTCCGCCAGGGTGTTGACGCCTTTCTCTAACGCCCGACGAGCCTCTTCCCGGAAAATAATCTGTTTTGCCATTTAACCTGTTCCCTCCTCATATGTATTTGTTAATAGGGTTAACCTACAATTGCCAGGATATCCCTCTCTGACAGGATGAGGTACTCTTCTCCATCAACCTTAACTTCTGTGCCCGCATACTTGGAAAAGATCACGCGGTCCCCAACTTTGACTTCCAGCGGTACCCGTTGTCCATTATCGAGCACCCGCCCGGTACCAACAGCCTTGATCTCGCCTTCTTGCGGTTTTTCTTTCGCGGTGTCAGGCAGTACAATCCCACTCTTGGTTTTTTCTTCGATTTCGAGGACTTTGATCACGACACGGTCACCCAATGGACTGAGCTTCATACTATTTTTATACCTCCTTTATTTTAGGATATTTATTGTTAGCACTCAGCATGACTGAGTGCTAATATTCATTTATAATAATAGGCAAGACCAGAAGTATTTGCAAACGGACTAGCATCCCATAATTATCAATCTTAACCAATTTTCTGGCGCTTCTAGCCTGTTTCTTATTCTCCCTTCTCCTGCCTTGGTCGCTTGCTTGAGGTTTTAGATCAGAACTGCGGTGGTTTGTCCTGTTTCTCTTTCTTCATTGATATTTCCCAATTGCCAGCGTTTTATACACCTAGCCTGAAAATATTACTTTAACCTTCGGCACACTCAAAAGCCTCACCGCGCAGAATTTCAATCCCGTGCGGCAGGGCTGGCAGCACCACCGCCAGGCACTCGCGGACCGCCTTAGGGCTGCCTGGCAGATTAATAATCAATGTTCTTCCTCGGATGCCAGCAATGGCCCGTGACAGCATCGCTTTGGGAGTGATCTTGAGACTTTCCAAACGCATAGCCTCAGCAATCCCAGGAACCAGTTTATGCACTACCGCCAGAGTGGCTTCGGGGGTTACATCGCGAGGACTGAACCCGGTCCCACCCGAGGTCAGTACCAGGTCTAACCGCTGGTTATCGGCAAAATCGATCAGATGATCCTGGATGGCCGGTTGCTCATCAGGGAGCACGGCGTAGGCCACCACCTCTCCATCGATCTCTTTAACCATTTCCCGGATCACATCCCCGCAGGCATCCACCCGTTCCCCGCGCGAGCCCTTATCACTCATGATCAAAACGCCAACTCTAATCACGGTCAACCACCTCGATTGGGTCGCCTACTTTAACTTCGCCACCGCGCAGAATGCGGATGAAGATCCCTTCGCGAGGCATGACACAATCCCCCGCCTGATAATAAATAGCACAGCGGGTGTGGCACTCCTTGCCGATCTGAGTAACTTCGCCAAGGGCCTGGCCACCAATGCGCAGCCTGGTTCCGATAGGTAATGAGGTTAGTTCAATCCCTTCGGTCGTCAGGTTCTCTGCGAAGTCGCCGGGCCCCACATCCAGACCCATCTGCCGCATTTTTTCAATACTTTCCATGGCCAGCAAGCTAACCTGCCGGTGCCACGTTCCTCCGTGGGCATCTCCTTCCAAACCAAAATCGGCGATCAGACGTCCCTGCCCGACATTGGTCTTCCGTTCTCCTTTGCCTGTACTGGTGCATACCGCTACGATCTTGCCCATTCGTCTTCCCCCTCACGTCTAAATGTTCCACTTTTACCGCCGGTTTTCTCCACCAAACGGACATTTTCAATAGTCATTCCCTTATCAACAGCCTTGCACATATCGTAGATGGCTAAGGCCGCCACTGCGACCGCCGTCAGAGCCTCCATTTCGACCCCCGTCTTTCCCGTGGTTCTGACTTTTGCTTCAATATTAATACAATTATTGCTGAGATCAGGCCAAAAAGTCAGATCAACGCCCGTCAGAAAAAGGGGATGGCACATCGGAATCAACTGGCTGGTCTGCTTGGCTCCCATGATACCGGCCACCTGGGCTACCCCCAGGACATCTCCTTTGGTCATCTCGCCCTGCAAAATGCGGGTTAGGGTTGCCGGCTGCATAGTGATTCGCCCGCGGGCCACCGCCTCCCGCTGGGTATCGGCTTTGCCGGTCACGTCCACCATCCGCGCCCGACCCGCTTCGTTGAAGTGAGTAAACTCCGCCATCCTCAACCTCCAATCTGGTACATCATCCGCGGCTGGTCTTGCCAGCCGTCATCGCTCATCGTATGGTGCTGCGGTTTCCGCCGAATCGCTTCCCGAAATAGCTCCGCCAGTTGTTCCCGGCTGGCGCCGGCACGCAAGGAAGCTTTCAAGTCAATCTCCCAGCTGCTGTGGAGACAAGGACGCAGCTTGCCTTCGGCTGTTAAACGCAGGCGGTTGCAGTGCTGACAGAAGTGGTTGGTGATTGGACTGATAAAACCAACTGTACCCTTGGTCCCCGGCAGCTGATAGTACTTGGCCGGCCCGTTTCCTTTAACGCTTTTGACTGGGATGAGCTCGACTCGTTTTTCGATTATTTCTTTAATCTCCGCGTAAGGAACCAGCCGCTTTTGGGCCCAGCCATCACTCGTGCCAATCGGCATGAACTCGATAAAACGGACATGCAGCGGATAGCGATAGGTAAGATCAACAAAATCAAGAATCTCGTCGTCATTGACTCCCCGGATCACCACCATGTTAATCTTAACCGGGTCGAAGCCCAGTTCCAGGGCCGTTTCAATCCCAGCCCAGGTGTCTATCCATTCACCCACCCGGGTAATCCACCGGAATCGCGCTGGCTGCAGGCTATCCAGGCTGACGTTTACCCGCTTCAGCCCAGCCTGCTTTAAGGCTGGCCCCAGTTTCGGTAACAGCACCCCATTCGTCGTGAGCGCAATGTCGTCGATCCCCGGCACCTGCGCGATGGCCTCGACGAAAGAAACCATGTTTTTACGGACCAGCGGTTCTCCCCCGGTCAACCGGACCTTGGTCACCCCCAGCTCCGCCGCGACTTTCACCAGTTCAGTCAGTTCTTCAAACCGGAGTAACTCTTCGTGGGCCTTGAGTTTGATCCCCTCAGCCGGCATGCAATAGATACAGCGGAGATTGCACTTGTCGGTGATGGAGATCCTCAGGTAGTTAACCGTACGGAAATAGCCGTCTTCCAGTCCCATCCCCATTCCCCCTTAGCCTAAGTTAGGATTCCCAAACCACCCGGCCGCAATCGCGCAGGTCATAACCTCCCAGCCGCTCCACCTGCTCCCGAAACACCGGCTGGTTGATTACGTCCAACAAACGCTGGATATAAGGGGAGTCCCAAAACCGTTTCGGTATACACAGGTCATACCGCTCCACCGCCACGGGCAAAAAGTCCAGGTCAAGGGCCCGGGCCGCCGCCAGGATCCCCAGGCCTGCATCTGCCGTACCGCTCGCGACAGCCGCCGCGACTGCCATGTGGGTAAATTCTTCCCGGTTGTAGCCTCGAATCGTCGTTACGTCAATCCCCAGCCGCCGCAGTTCATAATCCAGCAGGATCCTGGTGCCGGCACCACGCTGGCGGTTGACGAAGGTTAGATCGCCTCGCTTGAGATCAGCCAGGCCGGTAATTCCTTTAGGGTTACCCTTGGCGACCAGCAGCCCTTGCTGACGATATGTCAAATTCAGCAAGATCACTGGCTCTCCGGGCAGCATACGGCGAACGTAGCTTTCATTGTACTCGCCGGTGGCTTCATCGAGCAGATGAATCCCGGCGGCGTGCGCTTCCCCCCGGCGCAAAGCCGCCAGCCCGCTCAGGCTGCCCACGTGCGCGGAGGACAGGCTCCACTCTGGATGGGTTTGCCGCAATTGGCTGGCCAGCACATCCAGGACCAGATCATGACTGCCGATGATTACTGTGGTGTTGAGGACCTCCGCGCGGGGCTTGAGCAGTTCCACCTCTACTTGCTCCCCGGCAGCGAAACCCTCAGAAAAGCGGGGAATGCGTAAGACCCCATCAGCCTTAACCAATGAAGTGATCAGGCCTGCACCGCGAGGTAGCGGGGTGACCACTATTTTTTCCCCAACCTGCCCCAGTTTAACCCGCACAAACTCTTCAACACCCAGCGGTGACACCGTCTTGCGCGTCACCATCGCCGTCACCCGTTCCCGCTCGGGGGCAAGGTGTCCACGCAGCCGATAAATAATTGGTCGAACGAACAGTTCGCCGGTCAGGACGGCCGAGACCGGGTACCCGGGAAGACCAACCACGGGCTTGTTCCGCACAATCCCCAGGATCACCGGTTTACCTGGCTTAATGGCCACGCCGTGCACCACCACTTCGCCCAGTTCACGGATCACCTCAGCGGTAAAGTCCTCCCGACCAGCCGAAGAACCCGCATTAACCACCACTACGTCGAACCGTTCGACTAGTTCACTGATTGTCTGCTTAATCTCCGCGTAATCATCGCGCAGGATTTCGTGCCGGTAGGGCTGCCCGCCCCACTCAGTCACCAGACCGGCCAGGACACGGGAATTAAATTCAATGATTTCTCCCGGTTTTACAACCCGGTCAGGTTCCACAATTTCCGTGCCGGTTGGCACGATAGCCACCTGGGGTTGAGGATACACCTCCACTTCAGTCAGCCCACCCGCCAGCAGCGCCCCCAGGTCATACGGGCGGATCAAGTGGTTGGCGGGTAAAAGCATTTCTGTTGCCACCACGTCTTCCCCGATCATCCGCACGTGCTGCCACGGCACCGCCGGCTGGATGATCTCGATCAGATCCGGCTCGACAAAATTGATCTCCTCAATCATGATCACTGCATCATAACCACTTGGCAGTGGATCACCCGTATCCACCACCACCCCCTGCTCACCCAGCCGCAGCCGAACCGGGGTGGTCTCCGCAGCCCCAAAGGTGTCTGCACTGCGCACCGCCACCCCATCCATGGCTGAGGCGTGATAATGCGGTGAAGAAAGCCGGGCATACACCGGCCCGGCCGTGACCCGCCCCAAGCTTTCCACCACCGGCACAATCTGGGGCTGCCCTGGCCTTAAGCCACTCAGTTCTTCCAGCCGGCTAAAGTAACGCTGGAGGGCCTCTTCACGGGGAACGTTATCTACATAAACCTGTCGAGGCATCAAGTTCACCCCTTCTACTCAAATAGCCACACCTCAACCAATTCGCCCGCTACCAATCCCTGTTTGTCCAGCGGGATCTTTACCAATCCATCCGCCCTCACCATGGTGGTCAGCAAGCCTGACTTCCCAAGAATCGGCTCCGCCAGGTATTCCCTCTGCTCCCGGCGCAACTGCACCCGAATAAAATCTTCACGGCCAGCTGCCGAGGCCAGGCTTCGGGTTATTCTGGCTGGGACCGGTATTCCTTCCTGGAGTGCCGGGTTGATCATCCGGCCATCTATCAGCGGACGGACTACAAGGTCAAACACAACCATGGCCGAAACCGGGTGACCAGGCAGGCCAAACACGGGTTTTTGATTAAGCACCGCACCGATGGTCGGTTTACCAGGCCGAATGGCTAAACCGTGGTACAGAACACCGGGACTGCCCAGGGCATTGATCACCTGGACAGTCACGTCCCGCGTCCCCACGGAACTACCGCCAGAAAGCAAAACGATCTGGTTTTCTTCCAAGGCCTGAGCCAGTTTCTCCTGGAGTTGGGTAAAATCATCGGGAACGATGCCATATAACTTCGGCCGGCCCCCGGCCATCTGCACCAGTCCAAAAAGGGTATAAGAATTCATATCGCGTACCTGGCCCGGGCCGGGCTGGGTCTCCGGGGTAACAACCTCATCACCCGTCGAGATGATCCCGATTGGCACCGGGGCTAACACCTCCACCGTCGATCGACCAAGTGCCGCCAGCAGTCCTAGATCCTGAGCTTTCAGACGATGTCCCCGAGTAAAAATCAATTCACCCGCCTGAACATCTTCCCCCCGGCGGATGACGTTTTCCCCGGGGGCGACTGACCGGGTAACCCCAATGGTCCGGTGGTCCAGCGGCTCGGTGTACTCCACCATGACCACCGCGTCTGCCCCCGGCGGCAGCATCCCCCCGGTCGAGATTTTGATGGCCTGGCCGGGCTGGACGGGCCGATCAGCGGCCTGACCCATCAGCACTTCGCCCGCTAAGTCCAGGTAGGCCGGTAGTCCCTCAGAGGCTCCAAAGGTATCACTGGCCCGAACCGCAAATCCATCAACCGTCGAACGGCTGAATCCTGGCAGATCGTCTTCCGCTATAACATCATTGGCCAGCCGGCGCCCAAGAGCCGCGGTCAAAGGAACCTGTTCTACTGTTAATTGCGGTTGGGGTAGATGTTGCGCCATTAACTGGCAAGCCTGTTCCAGGGTAATTACTTGAAAAAGTTCTGACATGGCCTTTCTCCTAGAAACAACCAAGTTCACAGGCTTTGATCTTAATCTTCAATTGATCACAGGCCCGCCCGATCACGATCGGAGGCACTTTTAACTGTTCCGCCAGCCTTCTAGCTTCAGGACAAGACAAACGTCCTTCCGGGGCGGCCTTTTTCAGGGCTTCCATAATCTCCGGTCTAATTTCCACCTTGCTCACCTCGCTAGTATGACTAAAAAGGCACCTTGCAGAAAGGTGCCTAAAAGCCAACCTCAACCCACTTGACGTCGGCTACGGTCTTACTCCTTTCCAAATACGGGAGGCGTACCGGTTTCCCCCTTGTCGCTCAGACGTTGTCGCCCAAACGAGATACACCCTCAGACCTCCGGTTCGGCTGGTCAACGTTTAGCCACCATAGTGCGGTTACACCTTAGGTGGACTAAATCGGAGTACTATGCAATTGTTGTTATTATGATTATTTTACTGTACTCTTTCGACATCCACTAAAATTATCCTGCTTTTTTGGGCGAAAATCTAGAATCCCTTCTTCAGTAATAATCATGGTTACTGGTCGATCATGCGCCTCCGGACAAACTGTCGCTACCAACTGTTGGGCAAAGCTTAACCCGATCACCAGTGTCGAGGCCTTAAGGTTAGCCAAAAACCGGTCGTAAAAACCCGCCCCATAACCCAAGCGGTATCCTTGCCGATCAAAGGCTACCGCCGGCACCACCACCAGATCAATCTCATCAGGGTCGCCCGGCCGCCGGCGGTCCTTTTTCGGTTCCCGCAAGCCATAGCGGGCCTCAGTCAGGTCGTCTGGATAATTTAATAACCGGGAAGGGACCAACCGTTTCTGCTCCCAGTCAGTCACCGGGACAAAAACCTTTTTCCCCCTGGCCAGGGCCTGTTTAATCAATAGTTCCGTGCTGACCTCGTGGCGAAAGCTGACATAAGTCATTACCGCCTGCGCCGACTGAAACTCCGGCAGATCAATCAGGCGGTGAATAATCACCTCGCTTTTTTCTTCCACCGTCTGCGGCGTCAGCCCCAGCCGTCGCTGGAGCAATTCCTGCCGCAGTTTGATTTTTAAATCCACCGTCATAAGACCATCCTGATTTTTTCCCGATAGAGGCGCCTGAGCTCCTCCATGGTTTGTTCATTAAGCTGCCCTTTAAGGCCCGGGGTTTCGAAAAATCGTTTGGGTATGTTCAGTTGCGTCTCGTCATAGCCCAAACGCCGCTTAACCGCCAGCTTGAGCCGCCAGATCTTTTTCCCCAGTTTGATAAACTGCTCTTCCGTCAGGTCAATCCCGATTGCTCCCAGGGCTTTGATCACCGTGGGCGGGTCATAGACCTTGCGGGCAAACAGACAGATGCACAGACTGGTGAGGGCACACCGGATCTGTTCTTCCTCGATCAGCGCCGAGACAATTTTCTCCGGGTTATACTCCGTCAGAGTTTGGTCCAGGGAATAGCCGGCGTTGTCGAGGTGCGAATGCCGCGCCCCCACCAGTTGCCCCAGGATATTGGCGTAACCAGTGTGATAACCAGCCACCTCGTTTTTCCCCAGGGTGAGGGCAAATTCCTGACCACCGTACCGCTCGGCCGCCGCCGCTGTCCCTCTAGCCAGGACCTGGTAAAATTCGTTGGGCTGGGTCACCAGCCGGTCGATCACCTCCAGGTAATGCGCGGTCTCACCAAAGGCCACCGGCCCCCCCACTTCCTGCTCCGTAATCAGTCCTCTCGTGTAAGCCTCTGTCACCCAGGCCAGGAGTACGCCGGTGGAAATCGCGTCCAGACCGTGTAGTTCAACCTTCTCGATCAACGCCAATAAGTCGTTTTTATCACCAACGCCCAGCATCGAGCCTAAAGCGTAGATTAGTTCATGGTCGTATGAAACGGTGGCCGATTCCCATTCAAAACCATCACCCGCAAACTGCCGACGGCAGATTCCGATATGAATACATCCTACCGGGCAGCCGGGGCAGGCCATTTTTCGGATCAAGGCCTCAGCCGCAAAGGACTCGCCACTGATCTGCTCAGCCTGTTCAAAACTGCTCTGCTGGAGGTTTCGCGTTGGCAAGGCATGCATGGCGCTGAGCGGCGCCACATTCACCGAAGTCCCCAAATCATGATACTTCTCCATTAATTCGGTATCAATCATCTGGGTATATATTTCCTGGTAGACCTGGGCATACTCTTTAAATTTCGAAATCGGGTAACTGTTCTTCCCGTAGATCACAATGGCCTTGAGGTTTTTACTGCCGAATACCGCGCCGAGGCCCAACCGGCCGAAATGACGGAAAGTATCCACGTTGACGCCGGCGAAAGCGACCAGTTTCTCCCCCGCTGGTCCGATTCGCAGGCAGCTCCGCTGCCCCATGCCAGGTTCGAGCTCACGGAGCAGCCGCCCCGCCTCTTCCGTGGACAGCCCCCACAAGGGCTCCGCGTTCTTAAAATCAACAGAGCGACTGCCGATTGACAGATAGGTCGCTCGTGCTGCCCGTCCCCGGATCACGATCGCATCGTAGCCGGCAAAGCGCATAGCCAATGCTGAACGCAGACCAGCGTGGCTCTCACCCAGTTCGCCGGTCAATGGCGAACGAAACATGGCCACTGTCTTGGTCACGGCCGGGTAGATCGTTGACAGCGGGCCAATTGCGAACACGATCGGCTGGGCTGGCGCATAAGCGTCCAGGTTAGGGTTGACCGTTTCCGAAAAGAGCTGGACCGCCACTCCGCTTCCTCCCAGGTACTCGTACAGATCGGCCCGCTCCTCGATGTCAAAGGTTTGGCTAGTCAAATCAATAGTCAGGACCCGAATGTACTTTTGATTAAGCATGCGGGCTCACCTCCAGCGAAAGGATACCGTGCGGGCAAAATTTGGCGCAGATCCCGCAGTGTTTGCAGATCAGCGGCAACCGGGTTTCTTCATCCAGACGGATGGTTTTGACCGGGCAGGCCTCCACGCAATCGCCGCACCCGATGCACTTTCGGGCATTCAGTTTCACCCCGCCACCCTCACGGGGCACCAGGGCCCGAATCCGGCAGGCTTCAGCACAGGCTGGCTGGGAACAGCCGCGGCAAATATCCGCCACCAGTTTGCTCTGCAGCCCACCCCGGGTCCGGATCTGAATACAGCTTTTCTGAAGAGAAAAGCTCCGGTGCACCAGCCGGGCACAGGCCAGCATACAGGAGTAGCAACCAATGCACTTGTTCATGTTTCGGGCAGTAAGGATCTTTCCCATCCTGGTCCTCCCATCTAGATTACCCGGGTAGTTATCCCCGTTTTCTCTTCAATTTCCCAATAACCCCGGCCAACTAAGTCGCAGCCCCGGTGATCAAAAGCCCGCCCTGGCAAAAGAATTAAATCTGGCCGCTGTATAAGCCGGCCCGATGACCACTCCTGCCAGGCGGACAAAAAATCCTCCACCACCAGTAAACCGGCACAGGCAATCGTGCCGCCGAAAAACCGGTTTTCGACCATGAGCAGCTCGATCTGACAATCAACCGGGGAGTATGTTTCTACCGCCGTTTGCAGAACAGTTCTGGCCAGCCGGGAGGTCATAAGCAACACCCGTCTGGCTCGGTTTCGGTCGATTTCTCGTAAAGCCGCCTGCCAGTCCGCCGGATCCAGGTCAAAGACCATCACCAGGCCGGGTGACGTATGCGCCGGTTTTTTCAGGATAAAGGTCCGGCGCTGGCTGCCAGTGCGAACCTCAAGGCAGCTGCTGGCCGCCCGGTAGATTTTCTGCCAGGCATCAACCCGCGAAAAACACTTCACCCCGTTTACCTTTTCAATCACATCGCCAGCTGATAGACCAGCCTGTTCAGCGATGCTGCCAGGAATGACGCCCGCCACCACCGGCACAAGGTCGGCCGGTGGAACTGGCTCCAGCAGCAGCGGAACGGGGACCTGACGGCGGATCTCTTCCGCCCAAGCTACAATATCCCCGAGCAAATCAGCAAAATTATGGATATGCCAGATCTCTGGCGTCCACCGGGTATAACCTGGGAGAAAAACCCGGATTGTCCGCGCCCTGTGTTCGCTCATAAAGTTAATTGTTTCAGTCAAATCATCCCAGCCCACGATGTGGGGCAGGGCCAGCATACTACCGTGCCACGGCAAGCCGGCTTTGGCCAAAGTTTTTATGCCCGCGATCGCCCGTTCGGCCTGGTGGTCCCGCATCAACCGCTTGCGGCCATGGGTAGTCGCGCTGTTCAAGGAAACATTCAGCTCAAGCGGAGACAGTTCAACCAGGGCAGTAATCAGTTCTTCAGTTAACCGGGTTCCGTTTGTCGTGATCGACAGCAGCGTTTGCGGAAACCGCCGCCGTAACAGCTGAAGGGCGGTCAGAATCTGGGGGTGGGTAAAGGGCTCTCCTTCAATGATTCTGGTCGCCGACTCACCGATGACAATCTTCCTTGACCCATCAATAAATTCCAGGGTCCGCTCAATCTCTTCCAAGGAACGCGGCGGAATAGTGTAAACCTGAATACCGGGTGGATTCTGCGGGTGGCTGCAGAAAACACACCTTAGATTACACCCTGAGGTTAGGGGAAGAATGTTGTACTCTTGAGCTGAGCGAAGAATTACCCGTTCAAGTTCACCATTTAGATTCTGCGCCAAACTGCCTATCTCCTTTAACCCAGGTCTTTCGCTTGCCGCGCCAATACGTAGTAAATAACCCCGGCCAAGCTAATCACCACTAGACTGATGGCCTGGGAAACAGTAATCGGTCCTAATATGGTCAAGTTATCGCGAAAGTATTCAACCACCGAGCGCAAAACCCCGTAAGCCATTAGATAGGTCAGAAATACCTGACCAGCAAATTTTCGGCGCGGGTAAAGCCAAAACAAGATGCTAGCCAGGACAAAGCCAACCGCTGCGGAATAGAGCTGGGTTGGATGGCGGGTCAGGTTATCCAGCTGGGGGAAGACCACACCCCAGGGGACAGTGGTGACTTTACCGTAACAACAACCATTCAGGAAACAGCCAATCCGGACTATGCTGTAGCCCAAAGCTAGCCATGGGGCCAGGACATCAGCCAAGCCCCAGAAAGGTAAATGATAAAAGTGGACATACAACCCGCCGGCAATTATCCCACCAATCAGTCCACCGTACCAAACCAGACCTGGTTCCCAGAACTTGAAGATATCCAGGGGATGAGCCATAAAGTAGCCTGGTTCGTAAAAAATAGCGTAAAAAATACGCGCACCTAAGAGTCCGCTGAGAACCAGAAGAATTGCCAGGTTGATAATGTGGTCCGGGTCAATACCCGCCTTAGCCGCCATGCGCCTGGCACCTAATGCGCTGACGATCACAGCCAAACTAAGCATGAATCCCCAGGCATAAATGTTGATCGGGCCAAAAGAATAAAGGATTGGATGCATTTTCGTCCCTCCCCTTGGGGTATCTGCCTCACTGTGAATATACAGGATGTCCACTGAGACTGTCAAGGCAGGTTAAAAAATGGTTAAATACTGCTCGCTTTAAACCGAATGAATTTTTATGTTTTTTCCAGAACTGGTTCTATCAGTCATCTGTTTGCGCATAAACATTTAATATCAGGATATTATCGGACAGAGTTAATATCCCCAGCCCTATCCACAAGCAGAAGTTTAAAACTACTGGGCTCTCTCCTAGTTATCCACATTCTCCACAATCAATGTGGTTTTTTGGCCTGCCCATGATTAAAAATGAAAAAATACGCATTTTTTAGGTTATCAACAGAATTATCCACATTATCCACAGGATGATTTTATCCACAAAACACCTGTTTTAAGACCAATGTCCTAGCCAGGATTACCCTAGATTAACGACAGATTTGGGACAGCATTTAGGTCCAAAGGGGCCAGGTCACCCCGGCAGAATTTATAATACCCGGCACAGGCCACCATAGCTGCATTGTCCGTGCAGAGCAATGACGATGGGTAGACTAGATTCATCCCGGCTTCAGCGGCCGCCTCCGCCAGCTGACGGCGTAACCAGGAGTTGGCCGCTACTCCACCAGCCAAGAGAATGGTTTTCACCTCTTTTTGCTTGCTGGCGTGAATCGTTTTGTACACGAGCACGTCGATCACCGCCTGTTGAAAACTGGCAGCCAGGTCTGAGTAATTGACTCTTGAGCCAAGTTGATTGGCTCGGTTTAGATAATTTAAGACTGCGGACTTGAGACCACTAAAGCTAAAATCTAAACTCCCCTCCTCAAGCCAGGCCCGAGGCAAAGGGATTGCTGTGGGATCGCCAGTTTGCGCCAGACGGTCAATCTGCGGCCCGCCAGGATAGCCTAACCCCATTGTCCGGGCAATTTTATCGAAAGCTTCCCCGGCCGCATCGTCCCGTGTTCGTCCCAGTAACTCGTATCGCCCATGTTCTTGGAGATAGATCAGGTTGGTATGGCCACCGGAGACAACCAAACAAACCACCGGTAAACACAACTCCGGGTGTTCGAGAAAATTGGCGTAGATATGTGCTTCCAGGTGATTAACCCCAATCAGCGGGATATTTCGTGCATACGCTAGGGCTTTCCCTGTTGAGACACCTACCAGTAAAGCTCCAACCAGGCCTGGGCCATAGGTAACAGCAATTCCCCCAATATCAGGCCAGTCCAGACCAGAGACCCTGAGTGCTTCGTCAATTACAACGGAAATATTTTCCAGATGTTTACGCGAAGCAATTTCCGGTACAACGCCACCAAATTTTTGGTGGACCTGAATTTGTGAAGAAATTATATTGGCTCTGATTTCCCGACCGTTAGCCACAATCGCCGCGGAAGTATCATCGCACGATGTTTCCAAGCCCAAGATATTTAGATGCGCTGAATACATTGAAAGCACCTCGATTTGGCCTTTTACCCCTAATTATACTTGTTCTTGTCGTTTTCTACAAATACTGTCCTTTTTTCTCCTGTTTTCCGCCGTATATTTTCCAAGTATAATTAGACTAGGATGATCAGTTGACGGGGTACTAAAAAAAGGAGGTCCCGTATATGACTTCAGCTCGCTGTTATACCTGCGAGCGGCCAGCCATCGGCACCTGCCAGTGTGGGCGGAAATTCTGTCAATCGCACATGGTTGAAGGCTTGAGCGGCGCGCATTGCATTTATTGTGAACATCAGTTTAATCAGGCTTTCAAAAGTATCATGATTAAAGGAATGAAAAGTCTTTACATCTTCATCACCATTCTAGTTATCCTGGCTGCTCTACTAGTCTTGTTCAATAAAATTTAATTGGCACAACAAGAGCACCTCTCCGCTGAAAGGTGCTCTGCTTGTTCTTGTTATTTTTTCATTTGCTGCTGTTGGCCGGCTTGTTGTCTAACCTTATATTGAGGTTCCTGCTGCTCAATATAGTCAACCCGACCTTTAAAACTTTGGATCATGTTGTCTAATTGGGCAGCATAATCGTTAAACATTTGCTTGGCCGACTGATCCTGCGTTTCCAGGGCAAACGATTTTAGACTAGCGCAGGCGGATTCCAGATTGCTCAGAGTGGTATGCATTTTTTGGCCAACTGTCACTTTTAAAGACCTCCTCATAAAATATTTTTTCGTCTCCTTTATTATTTTGACCGTGATTGTGGGAACACTATGACTTGAAATTTTTGCTGACAGTGACAAAATCTGCGCTTATAAGAATAATCTGGAAAAATATATTTTTATTGTGAATTATGCCTTTTTTAGTTGGACATAATATACAATGGGGATTTACCCTCCCCCAATAACTCTCTTTTTGAGAACCCTCAGGAATGGCTCCCCTGGGGGTTTCTCCATTTATTTCGCAAAATGTTTATTTTTCCTTGTCAAGGAGCAAGTTGGTGCTATAATATTATCTAAGATTTTATTTCTTTGTTGGGGGAGGAATTTTAAGTGAGCTACAAGATTACAGACGACTGTCTCAGTTGTGGAGCCTGTGTCGATGAGTGCAAAGCCGAAGCGATCAGCGAGGGCTCTGATAAATACGTCATCGACCCTGAGAAATGCACCGATTGTGGTTCATGTGCCGACATCTGTCCGGTCGGTGCAGCACAGCCAGAATAAACCTAAACCCTCCAGAAGTTATCTGGGGGGTTTTAGTTTGTTTGTCTAGTTTGTATAGATTAATAGTCGCCGGGCAAAAATACTAGTGTGTGCTTTTCTCTTCATTCCTTTCCCCCCAAGCCTCTGGAATCTTCCGGAGGCTTGACTTTTTAGCCAGTTTACATGGCTGCCTCCCGACAGTCTTTACACAAGTAATCAACCGTGTGGACACTATTGCTTAGGCTAACGTCCGGTAAAGTAAATGGCCGTCTGCAGGAAACACAGGTTGCTCTTCGCAAAGGCGTATCTGCCAAATATTCCGTTTCCAACACACTTATCACTTCCTTAAATTTATTATCCAAAATTATTTATCCAGATCGTCAGGATTTAGTCCACACAGTTCAATCCACTCCGTTAACTCTGGCTCAGTGATTTCCCACTCATCTCCGTTTAATTGCATCACTTGATCGAGCTTCATTCTCTTTTCACCGCCTTGTTTTTTGGTGGTATTATGCCCAAAAATCGGGAACGTTATCGAGCCTGAGAAACTCTGTTCAATTAAGATATAATCGAATATAATATACACAGACAGAGGGAGGTGACAAACTTTGGAGTGCATCTTCTGTGGGCACCAGGAAAAGGACGAAAAGGCAACTGTCTGCAGTCAGTGTGGGGAGCAGTTGATGACCGAAGAAGAACTGGAGCGGCAATTCGCCGAGTTAATGTATGAGGTTCGTAAGGACCAGGCCGATATCGAGAAACAAGTGAAGTTTCAAGAAGCCATTCGGCAAATCCCTAAACTCGAGCCAGTTTCGACAGAATCCAGCGAAGAAAAATTTAAAGAAAAAAAAGAGGTTTAGCTTTCGCTTTTTGGCAGGCGATCTTCGCCAATCTAACCATGTTTTTTATTCTCGGTAAATTTAGGTTACTCGCCTGACTCGTTCGTTATTTCTTCAGACGCATGCGTTGGTAAATACTTCCACATGATAATCGCGTCTTCACCTGTATCGGTATAGTAGCCCCGACGGAGGCCGGCCGCTACAAAACCTAAGCGGGTATAAAGACGCTGGGCTGGCCGGTTTGATGGTCGCACCTCCAGGGTGATCGCCCGGGCGCCGCGCAAAACTGCGATTTCCATCAACCATTTAAGCAGATATTCACCGAGTTGCCGTCCGCGGTAGTCGGGAGCAACGGCGACGTTGGTCACATGTGCCTCATCAACAAGCAACCACATCCCGGCATAACCCACTACCTGCTCATCCACGACTGCCACTACATAGTAGGCAAAGTCGTTTTGCAGTTCGGACAGATAGGCCTGTCTTGACCAGGGTGTAGGAAAAGATACCTGTTCGATTCTTAAAATGTCGTCCAGGTCTTCAGCCATCATTTTTCTAATCTTAAAGTTCACTTCGTCACCTTCTATAGCAGGCATTCTCCTTTTCCCGGCTCTGCCACCTGACTTCGGCCTCAGACTGGCGAATATAGAGCGGCTTGATGGTTAAATAATCATCCTTCTGTCCAGCCGCCAACCGCTGACCACCCAAATAAGCGATTTGGGCCGCGCGAATTAAGTTATGGGTAGGTAATACCCACCGGGCACGGTTACCCAGCCCCTCTGTTAACAGGTCCCGATATACTGGTGTTGCATCACCCAGAAAAGTTACCGGACAGTGCCGCCAATCGCTTGCACCATCACCAAAAAAGCGCGAACCCTGGAAAAGGCCAATCAACTCTGTCGGGCTGATGGCTAAATAATCACTTATTCTGTTGACCTGAAGGGATGAGGCAGATTGATATACGGCCATATAAACTTCATTTTTCCGCGCGTCTAAAACAGGGCAGATTAAACCGGTTAGACCAGCCACATTCAACGCCAAAGCATCCAGAGTCGGTACCCCAATTAACGGTTTCCCCGTGGCCTGCGCTAACCCTTTAACTGTGGCCAACCCTATGCGCAAGCCAGTAAAGGAACCGGGACCGATGGAAACGGCGAGGGCGTCTATGTCTGCCAGCGTTAAGTCAGCTTCCCGCAGCATGGCGTCCAGCATCGGCATTAGCCGCTGCGAATGGTTTTTGCGCGTATTCAGAAAGGTTTCTACCACCAGCCGGTCATCTTCGACCACCGCCACGCCAGCCACTGTTGTCGAACTGTCAATACCCAAAATCCGCACGCTGCTCCAACTCCTCTAACACCACATGATAGTCGTCGCCTACTGGCTTAATGGTAACAAGGCGACAATCTGCCTGGTGCTCATCCCTCTTAATCTCAACCAGCAGGTACTGTTGGGGTAAATACTCTAAAATCCGTTCTGGCCACTCAACTATCGCGATTCCATCACCACCCAGGTATTCACGAAAACCAAGCTCGGCAAACTCGGCTGGGTCATCTAAACGGTAAACATCAAGATGATAAACTGGGTGTTCTCCCTGATATTCATGAACCAGGGTAAAGGTCGGGCTGGTTACATAGCCCCCCACCCCTGCTCCTTTGGCCACTCCCTGAGCCAACACGGTTTTACCAGCGCCCAATTCTCCTGAAAGACAAATAACAGCACCCGGCCACAAAATTTGACCCAGGTACTCGCCGAGGCGGCGCATTTCTTCAGCATGGCATATCCGGCGTTGCCACATCCTGTAGATCACTCCAATTTGTCTAGATCCATTCATGTCTAGTATATCCATTTGCCAGTACCGCGCAACCTACTGCGTTCAAGAAAATCAACTTTCGACAACTATATAAGGTTATCAATTTTCTTGTTCGAGGGGGTTTCAGCTACCCCCTCGCTCCCCTGTCACGAAAAATTACTCCGGTACCAGTCGCGTAGGCGTTTGAAGTCTTCCCAGACCGGACGTTTCTTGCTTTCGTCCCGGAGAAGTGCCGCTGGGTGAAAAGTCGGCAGGAACCAGATCCCGCCCTTTTCGAACCACTGGCCGCGGACTTTAGTGATCCGGGCCTGGGGATCAAGCAAAGTCTGGGTAGCCAACGCGCCGAGACAGACGATTGCCGCCGGCTTGATCAACCGAATTTGCTCCTCAAGGTATGGACGACAGGCCGCCACTTCATCCGGTTGAGGGAGCCGGTTGCCTGGCGGACGACATTTAACAACATTTGCGATATACACTTCCTCCCGGACAAATCCGGCCGCCTGGAGGATCCGGTCTAGCAGCTGACCAGCCAGTCCCACAAAGGGACGCCCGAGCTCGTCCTCCGTCTGTCCAGGCCCTTCGCCCACAAACATAATGCGGGCGGACGGGTTGCCCTCCCCAAACACCACGCCGCGGCAGCCGCTCCTCAGCCGGCACCGCTGACAATGCTGACAGAAAGCCGCCAGTTCTTCCAGCGTGGCATAGCGGCCGGCGCTAAAAGTCTCGGTAGGTTTGAACTCCAGGCTTAATCGAAAGGAATCGCTGGCCGGTTTTAGTTCGTTCACGGTTGAACTACCGGCCTCAGTATCGGTTGACTCTTCCTCAACAAACAGGCGCAATTGCTTTGGTTCCATCTGGCTCACCTTTTTTAGATTTATTTGATTCGCCGCTCAATCGCCTGCCACATCTCTGGGAAACCATTTCCCAGTTTCCAGAGCGAAATCCCCGCAATGCCATACTGTTCTGGCAAGTTCATCTTTTGACGGAGACTGCGGTCATCCTCAAACCAAACCGTATGATTGACCTCCTGGCTGTCACGGTAAGTGAAATAGGGAGACTGAGCAGCACTATCCCATTCAGGAGAAACATTATATATGCACATTAACTCCGCCAGTTGGGCTGGCGTGTAGGACCTGGCCGTCCCCCTCTCCGGCCAATCGTATCCGTATACCCCCAGGGCAAGTAGGATTTTGTCAGACGGGATCTGGGTCTTAGCGAACTGAAGCACGCTTTCTACCCAAGCCAGGGGAGCAATCGGCCCCGCAGGCCCCCCTTTCCAGTGTAAGTCATGGGCCATAATTACCACCCGGTCGGCCAAACCGCCTAAAATTGTGTAATCATAAGCCGCGAACCATTTCGTGTCTGCGTTTTTCGGCGGGAGAGCGAGCGATAGCTCTAGATTACGCGGCTTAAGTTGATCGCGGAACTCCTTCACTAACAGGTTTAATCCATCGCGGTCTTCTGCTTTCACCATCTCCAGGTCAAGATTGATCCCCTGGTATCCATCTTTGTCCACAAGTTTTAAAGCATTATCGATGAGTCGTCGCCGATTTTCTGGGCTGTTCAATAAAATATGGAGTTGCTCCGGATCCGAAAGAAAAATACTCGCCGCAGCGGCAATTTTTTTGTCCTGAACAAATTTCAAGACGCTTTCATAGCTATCGGGATACTTAGTTAAAATCTCACCTTGACCATTGGTTTCAAACCAGCGGAAAGCCACCTGGTTGAGCTTGTCTGCATTCGCGAGGAACTCCTGATAAGACCCGCCGTAGTAATAAGCCAGGACGTGCTTTAAATTTCCGGGCTGGGTAATTACCACCCGGCGGCTAGTAGCTTCCCAGTCAACCTCCGCCCCAAGTGCCTCGGCCACAAAGCGCACTGGAATTAACGTTCTGTCCTTGACTAGTTGCGGGGGGACATCCAGGCAAACCTCACGCCCATTTACTCTGGCCTGAAGGTTACCAATCTGCAGGGTAACCATTTGCTGTCCGCGCTGGACGGTAATTCCCTGGGTTTGACCGTTCCAAAAGACCTCAGCCCCAAAGGCCTCCGCCACGAACCGGAGGGGCACCAGGGTTCGTCCTTCCACCAGTTGGGGTGAAACGTCGAGCTTTACCTCACGCTGATTTACGTTGGCTATTGTTTGGTCAATCTGCAGCGTGACAGACTGCGCCGCCTTGATCAGTTCAATTCGCTTTCCATCCTCGGCCAACTTGATCTGCACGCCCAGAGTGTCACAAAGGAAACGAAGCGGGACCATGGGTATCCCTTTTACTAAACGCGGAGCAACCTCCATTGAGTTCTCCTGTCCGTTGACCAATACATTAGTTGAATCTATCTTCAGTATCAGTTGCATCGCCTGATTGGTGATCCGAACTTGTTTAGCGGTTCGGTCCCAATTGACCTCTACGCCAAAAACAGGGACTGCAAAGAGACTGGCTGGCACTAAGGTCCGGTCATCAACAATGATTGGAGCGGTAGGGATAACCGCCTCCTGACCATTAACAAAAATCCTCAATGGTGAAGACGCGGAAACAGGTGACAATCCAAACATAATAAACATAAACACAACGACAAGGGCACCGATTAATTTTGTCTTCATCTTCTTGCTCCTTTCTCCCGGTCTTACCTCTTGGAAATTCTACGTCTGCTCAAGAAAATCCTGTTTTCACTCCCAGACAGAAAATGTTTAACCGCGGAAATTTGTATATCCCGGGATCAGGCGGGAACACTAAACTTTAAAATCACTGGTATTGGTCTGGATTAAACTAATTTATTTTGGAGGGACTGATTTTGGTCCAAACCACTGCCGCAAAAGTGGTCATCGTGGGGACAGGCTTTGTGGGGGCAACAACGGCATATGCCTTAATGATCAGCGGCCTCGTTTCTGAACTGGTGTTACTTGATGTTAATCGGCAAAAGGCTGAAGGGGAAGCGATGGATCTCAACCACGCCGCTTCCTTCGTGAAACCAATTCTGATCTACGCCGGTGATTATCCGGATTGTCGAGATGCCCAGATCGTCATCTTTACCGCCGGGGCAAATCAAAAGCCAGGGGAAACACGACTTCACCTGGCCGTACAAAATGTTCAGATAATTCAGGAGGAATTGCCGAAAATAATTCGCCATTGTCCTCAGGCGATTGTCATAGTGGTCGCAAACCCAGTTGATATCCTTACCTATGCGGCACTCAAGGTGTCCGGTCTACCCTCGGCCCGAGTCATGGGTTCGGGTACAGTGCTAGATAGTTCCCGGTTTCGACACGTCATCAGTCGGCATTGTCGGGTGGATGCCCGCAATATTCACGCCTATGTTATTGGCGAACACGGCGATACCGAAGTCCCGGTGTGGAGTCTAGCTAACATCGCCGGGATTCCGCTGGATGAATACTACTCAATCTGGGGGCAAAGATGTGTGGTCGAGGATAAACAAGCGTTATTCGAACAAGTGAGAACAGCCGCTTATCAAATCATTGAACGCAAGGGAGCAACCTACTACGCCATCGGTCTGGCCATCCGCCGGATCTGTGAAGCTATTCTGCGGGACGAGTACTCGATCTTGACCATCTCCAGTTTAATCGACAATATCTACGGTGTTAGCGATATCTGCCTCAGCCTCCCCTGCCTGGTCAATGAACGGGGACGGGAAAGGATTATCGCCCTGCCCTTGAGTGAATCAGAAATCTCGGCCTTTCGCCAATCGGCTGAAACACTGCGGGCAATTCTTCGCCAATTAAATTTATAATTTTTTATAATGAAATGAATAGTCTAAAACTGAGCACCGGAAAATCATCGCCAATTAAACTTATTAGGGATAGAATCATTCTTGTTTGACGAATGATCCTATCCCTAATAGTTTCATAATTAAGCAATAAATTTTCCGGATTAAGCAATAAATTTTTCGGCCAAGTCACAAAAGCGGGGCTTGATCTGGAGAATATAGGAATTTACAATTGAATTTAGTATAAATTCTAATTTTGGGTATATTTTAAATAAGGGAATGAGCTTGTATGAAGCATCTGGCCGACCATATCACTCGCTTCAAAAAATCTGGTTATAAAGTCACTCACCAAAGACTGGTCATCCTTGATTACCTGCTGAACAGCAAAGAGCATCCCAGTGCAGAAAAAATTTACGCCGACTTAAGAGAAAAGTTCCCTACCATCAGTCTGGCCACTATTTATAACACGCTGGAAATGCTGCTCGAGCTGGATCTGGCCATCGATGTGGGAGCACTGGCAGAACGCCGCCGTTTCGATGGTAATGTTTCCGAACACTCGCACTTCTTCTGCCAGGGCTGCGGTAAAATCGAGGACCTGGAGATCTACCCATTGAAAGAGCTGAAGAACACATTGCTCCAAGAACGCAATTTGCGCATTGTTCGTCACCGTCTGGACTTTTTCGGCTGGTGTCCCGACTGCCAGACAAAAACCCGGTAACCTATGCAATTAATATTAATATTAGATATGAAACACATGATTACGAAAAAGTCAAGGCAGCGGTGGAGGAAAAGTCGCTGACCGGTATTTTTTCCGCTTCATTTTCCGTGGTCTCCACATTCTAGGGGGTAGTCCCCGAGTTTGACAAAGCGAAAACCTTTTTTCCGCAGTTCCGGAATCACTTCCTTTATACCCGCCAAAGTCTCGGACTCGGGGTGATTCATGTGAAAAATGATAATGGAACCGGGGCTGGCCCGTAAACAGGACTGACGGATCTGAGTCCGAGAAAAAGTAGCCCCAGCATCCCCGAGGATATTAAACCCGACCACCTCTTCCCCTAAATCCTCGACCACAGACACCGCAATTTCATCAGCAAAAGCAGTCCCAGGTCTGAAGAATTTTGGTTTCCGGCCGGTCAACTTTAGAATCTTCTGCTCATTTACTAACACTTCCTCTTTAACCTCTTCAATACTTCCGGTCCCCTTGATGCCGTAGGCCGTTTTCCCATTAACAGATAAAGGCTTATGCTGGGTCCCGTGGTTAGCAATCTCAAACAGGTTGTTCCGGGACAACTGGAGAAAAATATCCGGATTGGCGTCAATCCATCGGCTGTTGATGAACAAAGTGGCCGGGATTTTCTCTGCCGTCAGGTACTCGATCAGCTTTTGGTCGTACTGGCTACCGGCAGCACCGCCGCAGGCATCAAAGGTCAGAGCAATTACTTTGTCATTGGTAGCCAGCCGGGTCTTGACGCCGGACACTTTCTCGGCCCATTCCTTTGGGGTTTTATTTATTTGTTTATCCTCAAATTTATTGATGGCCTCATTGGGAGTAGATTTATTCCGGGTCTCATTAGGAGCAGCCAACTGATTGACTACACTTCGATTTGACCCTGCGCTGCTGTTTGGTATATGCTGACTGCCGCAGCCAATCCCAGCCGCCAGCAGCAGCCCCGCCAGGCAAAAAAATGCCGCATAGTGTTTCATATCTGGCGCCTCTAATATAAAAATTAGTGTAAAAACCTATTTTTTTAGCTAACCTAATACGACTGATAGACAATAATTAACGCTCATACACAATATATAGACATAAAACAATTATTTTAGAGCTTTTTACCAATATCAAAGCTCAATTAAGATCAATTATTTGTCCTTCCACCAGGACCAACTCAATTCGTGTTTTCAGTTCGAGTATAGGTCCATCAGCCACAATCAGGTCGGCGTCTTTACCCACCTCCAGGCTGCCTACCCGATCATCAACTCCCAGGATACGGGCAGGATTTATGGTGATAGCCTTGAGCGCATCTTCTTCTGACATACCCGCCTTCACCGCCAGGCCGGCACACAGGGACAGAAATTCAATTGGCACCACGGGGTGATCCGTAATGATGGCCACCGGGACGCCCGCTCTGGCCAAAATACCCGGTGTCGCCGGAGTTCGGTCCTTTAACTCGACCTTGGCCCGATTACTCATCAGTGGGCCTACCAGGGCTGGGATTTGCCGTTTAGCCAGTTCTTCGACAATCTTATGTCCCTCCGTACAGTGTTCAATACAAATTTCTACGTCAAACTCCTCCGCGATCCGCACTGCGGTTATAATGTCATCTGCCCGGTGAGCATGAACGCGCAAAGGCATCTGATGCTCGAGCACTTTGATTACTGCTTCCAGACGGAGGTCTCGTTCGGGCATATCTGCCGATCGCTCAACCTTGAGTTTCCGCAGGTAGTTCTGCGCTTTGGTCAGCGTTTCTCGCAAAAGGGCTGCCGTAGCCATCCGGGTCAGCGGTGCTTTTTTATTGCCACCATAGATCCGCTTGGGGTTCTCACCCAGGGCCACCTTAAGGCCAGCCGGCTGACGCACCACCATCCGGTCAATGACTCGACCATAAGTTTTGATGACCACGTTTTCTCCACCCAAAACATTGGCGCTCCCTGGTCCAGTACAGACAGTCGTGACCCCCCCGCGGAGGGCATCCCGGAACCCTTCATCTTCAGGATTGACAGCGTCGATCGCCCGCAGGTGCGGTGTCACCGGGTCGGTTATCTCATTTAAGTCATCCCCCTCTATCCGGTAGATTTCTTCCAGAATCCCCAGATGACAATGGGCATCAATCAAACCTGGCATAACCAACTTGCCCTGAACGTCAATAACCTCCGCGCCAACTGGTATGTCAATATTTTCACCAATTGCGATGATCTTGCCGGCCTCGATCAGGACCGTCCCACACGCAAAATTCCGGCCGGCCATGGTGATGATCTTTCCATTAGTGATTGCCAGCACCCCTTATCCCTCCTCTCAACATTTATCCTCTAAAATTATGAATTTTGTCTTACTTTCCTACCCTGTCTAGCCGCCTCGACCAAAGCGATAAAGAGACGGAGAAACAGAGGATATTGCTCCCACATTGCTTCGGGATGCCACTGCACCCCAAGCACAAACCGGTGCCGGGTAGACTCCACCCCTTCAATCACGCCATCAGGGGCTGTGGCTGAAATGATAAACTCACCGGGAATCTCTTTCACCGCCTGATGGTGAAAACTGTTCACAGTTAA
Organism: Bacillota bacterium; assembly: GCA_013178045.1. Taxonomy (NCBI): domain Bacteria; kingdom Bacillati; phylum Bacillota; species Bacillota bacterium. Next base: position 258,012 of record JABLXP010000001.1, on the reverse strand, counting down.
CATAACCTGCCCAAAGATCCGCCACAGTTGCGTCCCTTCAACCAGTTTAACCTGATGAATTGGATGGTAGCGAGGGGCTTTTTGTTGGTGCAGGATTGAACCGGGCCGTTCACTGGTCAGGTCCTGGTAGACCGTCCCGCCGTCCGCAATGACGATCACCTGGATCCCCCGGCAGATCCCCAGAATCGGTTGATCCCCTTCTAAGGCAAGCCGAGTCAGGGTGATCTCGAATGCATCACGTTCCGGGCAGATTTCGCCCAGACCTGAATGGGGCAGTTCCCCAAAAAAAGCTGGGTCAATATCTCCACCACCTGATAATAGTAAACCGTGAATTAATTGATTATACTGGGGAACCAACTCCAGGTTCCTCACTGCGGGCAGTAAGATCGGCTGCCCTCCAGCCTCGACAATCGCTTTAACGTATGTATTACGGAGGTAGAACCAATCTTCGTTTGCGTTTTGTGCACAAGTAATCCCAATCACCGGCCGCACTTCCCCACCCCCTAGCCAAGTACAACAAAAAACAGGCCGCTTCTGCCTGTCTAAAGTTACTTGCACTCAACTTAACAGTTAGACACTCACCAGTCCCAGGCTGATCTCCAGGGCCTGGCCAACCTTGGCCATCGTTTCTTCGTCCAGAAAAGCCACCTTTTGTTGCAGGCGGGTCTTATCAATCGTTCGAATCTGCTCACCCAGGATAACTGAATCGCGGTCGAGTCCGCTCTTGTCCGCCTTAATCTCAACGTGGGTGGGCAGCTTGGCTTTATTAATCTGGGAAGTAATTGCCACGACGATCGTCGTCGGACTGTATTGATTTCCGATATCGTTTTGCACCACCAGGACCGGCCTTGTTCCTCCTTGTTCTGAACCGACCACTGGGCTGAGCTCAGCATAGTAGATCTCTCCGCGTTTGACCGTCATCAAACCTTCACTCCGCCAGCTTTTTTACTAAGCACAAGTCAACCTCATTCTCCAGGTTAAAGTTTTCCGCCGCTAACCCAAGGTTAATTTGGGCCATTTCCAGGTAACCCCTCTTCATCTGTTCTCTTAATGCCCGTCGTTTGCGTTCAGCCAGATACATTTTCATCGCTTCTCGAATAAATTCACTCCGGTTACGTTTTTCCAAAGAAACGATCCCATCCACTTCCTCTAATAAGCTCTCCGGTAAGCTGATCATGATCCGCTTCGTTGCCGGCAAGAAGGGCACCTCCCAGATTAAATGGTATATAACAGCTGCTATATACTGCTATATTTAAATTATATAGTTCTAACGGACACTATGCAACCACAAACAAATATTTCGCCAAAATACCAAAATATCTCGGTAATGCGTCAAATTTTAAAGATATTCACGCCGGACCCTGGCTGTAATCAGACAAACCACCTCGTAGTTAATTGTTTCCAAGATCTCCGCCAGTTCATCAACCGGCAACTTGGCCCCCTTCTGTTCGCCAAAGAGAACAACTTCATCCCCTACAGCTACCCTGGGAATCTGGCCCACGTCGATCAAACACTGATCCATACAGACCCGACCAATTACTGGTGCACGCCGGCCATGGATTAGGACCGCGGCCCGGTTAGAAAGCCGCCGAGAGTAGCCATCCGCGTAGCCAATCGGCAATGTGGCCACCCGCGTCGGCACAGGGGTGATGTAGGTCCGCCCGTAGCTTATAGCTGTACCCGCTGGAACCTCCTTCAAAAAGACGACGCGCGTTTTCAAACTCATTGCCGGCTGAAGATCAATCTTCGAACGTTGGTTCGCCGAAGGGTACAAACCATACAGGGCGATCCCCGCCCGTACCATATCCAGGTGAGTTTCCGGTAGATCGATAATAGCAGCACTGTTAGCCGCGTGTTTGAGGGGAATCATTAGACCTTCATCTTCCAAACGCTTAATAAACCACTTAAATCGCGCAAATTGTTCCCAGGCATAGGACTTATCCACTTCATCGGCCGTGGCAAAGTGAGTAAAAATCCCTTCGACCTGCAATCCCGACAGGGAGACAATCTGCTTGACCAAAGCGATCGAGTCCTCGGTGGGGAAAAAACCCAGCCGGCTCATCCCGCTATCCACCTTAAGGTGAATTCTCGCTGTCCGCCCAACCTTCCGGGCAGCCGCTGCCACCGCCTGCGCTCCGGTGAGTGAGTAAACAGTCTGGGTAATGTCATGCGCGATTACCTTGGCCAAGTCGTCATCCGGGGTATGGCCCAGGATGAGAATCGGGGCATTGATCCCGGCGTCTCTGAGGGCAACAGCCTCATCTAAAGTCGCTACCCCCAGGTATTCCGCCCCGGCCTCTAGGGCAACTCGACTCACTTCCAGGGCCCCGTGCCCGTAACCATCAGCCTTAACGACGGCCATTAAGCGGGCCCCCATTTGGGTTTTCCTTTTTAACTCCCGTACATTGTGAGCGATTGCCGAGCGGCTGATCTCCGCCCACACCGGTCTGGACAATTGATGTCACCTCGTTGATTCTAATATCTCATGTTTCTATACCTGCCGGTACTGGGTATACTGGAACACTTCTGGCTATGCCTCAAACTGTTTCAGCACAGCTGGGAGTTCAGTAATCAGGTCGCCCGCAACCAGCCCTCTTTGCCCACGAGTCTGCGCGGCCAGGTCCCCGGCTGCTCCGTGGAGATAAACTCCCAGCGCCGCCGCTGAAGTTGGGTTGATTCCTTGCGCGATCAGTCCGGCGATAATGCCGGTTAAAACATCACCGGTCCCCCCCGTGGCCATCCCCGGATTTCCCGTCAGGTTAATAAAGCATTCCCCCCTTGGTGACGCTACCAGGGTCTTGGCCCCCTTCAGCACCACAGTCGCCTGCCAATCCTGCGCTGCCTGCTCCACCACTGCCAAACGGTTATCCTGAACTTTATCAACGGTGGTCTTGAGCAAACGGGCCATTTCACCCGGGTGGGGCGTTAGGACAATCGGTACCGGGCTGTCCTTCAGAACGGTCGGATCATCAGCCAGAGCATTCAAACCGTCGGCATCAATGATCAGCGGCACCTGCAGCTTGGGTAACAGGGTGCGGATTAATGGAAAGAGATCCGGATGTCTGGACATCCCTGGTCCGATGGCCACCACCGAAGCGCGGGGTAAAAATTCCTCGATCACCGGCAAAGCCTCCAGGCTGATTGTTTTTAGTGGCGTCTCGGGGAGTGGTTTGGTCATCACTTCTGTTAATTTTACCTCTAAAATTGGATTAAGCGAAGCGGGAATCGCTGCCGTAACCAGTCCGGCCCCGGCACGGAGTGCTGCCTCGCTGGCCAGGGTAATCGCGCCAGTCATTCCTTCTGCTCCCCCAATAATTAATACGTGCCCATAGCTGCCCTTATGCCCTTCAACCGACCGCCGGGGAAGTTGGGATGCACACCAGTCCCGGGTGATCAGATAACGGTGGATCTTCTGAGCATTCACCAGTTGTTGCGGGATCGAAATATCAGCCACCGTCAATTCGCCAACATAGCTTGCCCCAGGTTCGATTAATAATCCGATCTTGGGCAAACAAAACGTCACGGTGCGCGTCGCCCGGATACACTCCCCATGGACTTTCCCAGTATCTGCCTCTATCCCCGATGGAATATCAACCGCCACAATCGGTTTACCTGACTGATTAACTAAGCGAATCAGCTTAGCCTGTTGAGCAGTAACCGCCCCTTTAAACCCGGTCCCGTACATCGCATCAACAACCAGATCCGCATAGACCAAGGCAATTTTCACAACATTCAGGTCCTTATCGCTCAGAACCGGGTACAATCTTGCCCCCATTTGCCCGAGGATATCCAGATTTATCCTGGCATCCCCACTGATCTCCTCTGGCTGGGCGAGAAGGAACACTTTGATGTCAGCACCGTGATTGATCAGGTGTCGGGCCACCACAAACCCGTCCCCGCCATTATTACCTTTCCCAGCCAGCACAACTACCTTTTTGCCAGCCACGAAACCTAACAACTGATTGACTACCTCCACCACCCGCAAACCGGCATTCTCCATTAAGACTAGACTGGGTATGCGGTATTGAGAAGAGGCCAGTTGATCAAGCTGCCGCATCTCGGCGCTATTGGCAACCTTCATTGTTCCCGCCTCCTTCAATCAGCTACGGCCACAGCCACGGCGTAATACCGGCTGTGTGATAAACTCAGGACAATCGAACGAATTTTTAAATCTTCTGCCCTGCGTTCGGCTTCCCGGCGTAATCTTACCTCTGGCTGGCCAGTTGCATTCATCAGGATTTCAATATCCGACCAGGCAATACCTTCGGTAGACCCCAGCAGTTTAATTACTGCCTCCTTAGCCGCGAATCGCACAGCGAACGACGCATTTTGGTTTTGACGGGCAAGGCAATACTCGATTTCCGCCGGCGTAAAAACCCGCTCAATGACCCGTGGTCGTCGCTGTCTTACCCGGGCAAACCGCGCAATTTCCACCAGATCAATACCAACGGCCCTTGTCACGGATCGTCTCCCCTTCGGATGAACTCAACCCTATTATAACCTTCTGGCAGGAAAAGAAAAACCCTGCCAAATTTTAAGGCAGAGTCTCCACCAATTATCGGTTAGGTAACCTCGACATTGGCTAGGTCTTTTTTCTCCGATTCAGTCAAGATTTTGTGCAGATCGAGCAAGACTAACAGGCGCTCCCCTATTTTGCCAACCCCTTTTAGATAGTCCGCCGCGATCCCACCAATGATGGAAGGTGGGGGTTCAATTTGGCTGGTCGCGAGCCGCAAGACCTCAGTTACTTCATCGACGATTATTCCAACAGTATGCCCGTCAATCTCAACGACAATGATCCGGGTATCGTCGGTATATTCCCCTATCTCTAGATCAAACCGCTTCTTTAAATCAATGACCGGAATCACTTTCCCCCGTAAATTGATCACCCCTTCCACAAAGCTGGGTACTTTAGGCAGCTTCGTGGGATTAGTTAAACGGTTAATCTCCTGAACCTGGGTAATCGGTACCCCGTACTCACAGGTACTATTGCCCGACTTCAAAGCAAAAACAACCAGTTGGATTTCTTCATCTGGCACTTCTGATCACCATCCTCAAAAAAATTTATCCCGGTTAATACAGCTGTTTAGGTCAGGTCAACTAATATTTCTACATAATGTCAATATATTCCTTCCCTTCACAAACTTTGGACATAAAAATTTACAATTACCATAAATATTTTACTGGTAGAGCAAGTTGTCCATCTGACAAAGATAATTGAAATTCCTTCTTAAATTTGATAACATTTAAGAGGTTAGCATTTCCAAGGTAGCTAGCAATAACCAAGAAGATGATTTATAATTTTCTTATGTTTAAGCGGGTAGACTAATTATTAATTCTGCGTACCACAAGAAAGGGGTAAGTCGGTTGGAAGAAGTTTCTTTTGTGTTACTGAGTATCATTGTCTCACTAGCTCAACTGATCATTACTTTTGTTACCATATATTACTACGCGGTGTCGGTTTTCGGCTGGAAAAAGAATGAAGAAACCCATAACTTCCCACCGACCAAACGTTTTGCTCTGATCACTCCGGCGCACAACGAAGAGTTGGTAATCAAGTACCACATCGAAAGCCTGAAAAAACTCAATTATCCATCTGAGTTATATGACATCTATATTATCGCTGATAACTGCACCGATAATACCGCTGAAGTTGCCCGGGCGGAAGGGGTAACCGTCATGGAACGGTTTTCTCCCCAGCGCGGCAAAGGTTTCGCTCTCGAGTGGATGTTCAATGAGCTCTTTAAAATGGAAGATAAACACTATGATGCTGTTTGCGTGTTTGACGCGGATAACGTGGTCTCCTCCAACTTCCTGACAGAAATGAACGCTCGTTTACTGCAGGGGTACAAGTCAATTCAGGGCTATTTAGATACCAAGAACCCGAACGATTCCTGGGTAACCGCCTGTTACGCCACCGCCTACTGGTCAATGAACCGGATGTGGCAGCTCGCCCGTTACAACCTGGGCCTTTCAAACGCTCTGGGAGGTACCGGGTTGTGTATAGACATTGAAGTTTTAAAACAGTATGGCTGGGGTGCCCACTGTCTGACGGAAGACCTTGAGTTTACGATGAAGCTATTGCTCAATGACATTAAGACCTCCTGGTGTCACGAAGCTAAAGTGTACGACGAAAAGCCGGTTTATTTCTCTCAGACCTGGAAACAACGTACACGCTGGCTGCAAGGACACTGGGATGTGGCCTTGCGGTACATGATTCCACTGCTTAAAAAAGGGTTTGCCGAACGAAAGTGGTACTGTATTGATGGGGCAATTTATCTGTTCCAGCCGATGTGGATTATGACCGTTTTGTTCACTTTTTTAATTAGTTTCATCGCCGCGTTTTTCCCACAGCCCATTTATACCACCATCTTTTCGCATCTATTGCCCGGGTGGTTGTGGACGATCCTCGGCATCCTGGGTTATCTCTACCCAATGGCAGGGTTATACCTGGAGAATGCGCCAAAGAAGGCCTACTTCTATTACATAACGTATCCATTGTATGGCTTAACGTGGTTTCCTGTAACTATTGTTGGCCTATTAAAGCACCACGAAAAAGATTGGGCTCATACCCGTCACACCCGGGGAATCTCGATCAACTCTCTGGAAAACTCTTAAAATCCTCAATAATTCTTCTTTCCAAAAAAGAAAAAAAGAGAGCCTGGAAAAGAAAGAGGACTCTCTTCTTTTTTTCTCTCCACTTCCGCTCGATTAAACATCCTCGATTAACATCTATTTCCTTGTCTTTTCCTGCTCCAGCCGCCGATACAGCAAGTACGAATAAATAATGGGACCAAGGCTCGCCACCAGTGCTCCACCAATGAAAACAAGAAACTGCAATTTCGGTTGATTGAATGGAGCCAGTGCTAAAGTGGCTAAACCGAACAACACGAACCCCCATCCGCCGACCCGGTGCGTTCGCCGCCATACTTCGTTATTGGACAAGGTCCATGGCGTTTTTATTCCGACAAACCACGATGGACGGATTTTAGCCATATAATTGCCAATCACGATGAACATGACACCCAACATCGCCAATAAATAATTAACCGCCAAGCGCTGCTCCGGTGCAAAAACCGCTTCAATTGTCAGCATTTGCACTCCCAGCATAAAACCAAGAATCATGATCTTCAGAATTGTGTAAACTCCGGCAAAGTCCTCGTAGTTGGCCCGCTTAGGATCAATATAGGGTAAAGCCAAAAACAACAAATAGATCCCTATTATTAAGGCGGGAATAAAAATTGAATGGGTCAGTTTACTACCATAGGCATCTGGTGTCCCAGCTATTCCCCAGTGAGTGGGTACCTGAGCGGGGAGATAAGGATAGCTCAATATTGATACCAGCACCGAAGCCACAATGATTAAGAATGGTATGAGCTCACTCTTCAGGGTTATCTTCATCAACACACTCTCCCTTAAAAAAGTTAAAAAAAGCCTCCAGGGTTTCCTCAAGCACTGACATATTCAAACAGTAGATCACAAATTGCCCCTGTTTTTCAGCTGAAACCAGGCCAGCGTTCTTAAGAATACTGAGATGGTGACTGACTGAAGCCTTGGCCATCTTAAAATTGTCCGCAATCTCACCAGCGCTCATGTCTCGTTTTCTAAGTAATTGCAAAATCTTTCGCCTGGTCGGATCAGCCAGAGCATTAAATACCGCGTTAACTGGCAATGCACACACCCTCTTACAAATATTTAGATGATAATCTAATTGTCTGTATTATAATTCTCTCAAACTAGTATGTCAAGAATTAAGACTAAGGCATAGGAAGACAGCCTTAACCGACACGCTCCCTATGCCTTTTAATTCCTTATTTCTGAAGTTTCGGCTAGTCAGCTGATTAATAAGCGAAAATGCCTAAATATTCGTTCTTACTCATTAACCAGCTTATTGCAGAACTGCTGATCGATAGGTCATCCAACCACCGCTGAGATTTTTAACCCGCTTGAAGCCATGCTGACGCAGGATCCGTGTGGCGATATAGGCCCGAAGCCCAACCTGGCAGAACACGATAATCTCTTTGTCCCGCGGCAGTTCACCCAGCCGCTCCCGCAGTTCATCAACCGGAATATTGATGGCACCCGGTATGGTACCCGCCTCCACTTCTCTTGGTGTTCTAACGTCAACCAGAACAGATTCTTCTGGATTGAGACCAGCTATCTCGTGCCAGTGAATAATCTCCATGTCCCCCTTCACAATATTCGACGCCACGTAGCCCGCCATGTTCACCGGGTCTTTGGCCGAGGAAAACGGTGGCGCGTACGCCAGTTCCAGTTCCGTTAAGTCAAACACCGTCAAGCCAGCCCGGATCGCCGTCGCCAGCACGTCAATGCGTTTATCCACCCCTTTACTCCCCACAATTTGCGCCCCGAGAATCTTGCCATCACGCGGAGTAAATAATAGCTTAATCGACATCGGTACCGCCCCGGGATAATAAGTGGCATGTGACGCCGGGTGAGTATAGGAAGCCAGGTACTCGCTCCCCAGTTTCCGCAGGGTCTTCTCGTTGTTGCCTGTGCTGGCTGCTACCAGGTCGAAAACCTGGACGATGGCTGTCCCTTGCGTCCCTTTGTACTTACTGGGGATGCCCGCAATCGTGTCCGCCACCAGGCGGCCCTGTTTGTTGGCCGGGCCAGCCAGCGGAATGTGTGTATCGTGCCCATTAACAAAATCCTTAACTTGAATCGCGTCCCCAATCGCATAAATAAATGGATCAGAAGTGCGCAGGTATTCGTCAACCAGAATGCCACCGGTTGACCCAATCGCCAAACCGGCTTCTTTCGCCAGGTGTACCTCTGGTCTGACCCCAATAGCTACAATGACCATCTCCGCAGGTATCCGACTACCGCTAGCCAGCACCACTGCTTCCGCTCGATTAGTGCCTTCGATCGCTACCACTTTTTCCTTCAGGCAAAGATTGACCCCATTTCTTTTCAATTCCTGGTGGATGAAAACCGCCATTTCATAATCCAGCGGCGGCATCACCTGATTGGCCATTTCCACCAGCGTAACCGCTGCCCCGAACTTTCTCAGGTTTTCGGCCATTTCCAGGCCGATAAAACCGCCGCCAATCACCACCGCCGATTGGGGTTTGGCGAGTTCAATCTGCCGCTTCACCAGGTCGCTGTCGGTAAACTTTCGGAAAGTAAAGACATTAGGCAGCTTGATCCCCGCGATATCGGGGACAAACGGACTTGCTCCCGGGGACAGAATCAGGTAATCGTACGCCTCCCGGTAGACTTCCCCGGTGACCAAGTCCTTGACCTCGACCTCCTTTTCTTTCGGATATATACGGATTACCTCATTCTGGACACGAACATCGATGTTAAACCGCTTGCGCATCGAAGCCGGCGTCTGCACAAATAAATTATTTCGCTTGGTAATCACCCCGCCAACAAAATAAGGCAAACCGCAGTTGGCATAAGAGATGTGTTCTCCTCGCTCAAACATGATAATCTCAGCTTGTTCATCTAACCGCCTCAGCCGGGCTGCTGCGCTTGCCCCGCCGGCTACGCCGCCCACAATAAGAATTCTTTTTCCCATTGAGAATCCCCCTCTCATGCTTGAATAATCTTACAGATATCCTTTCACTTCAATAACTGAAATCCCCCTGACTTCTAATGTTCCTCAATCGCGGAACCTGGAATACTGTCCCGTTCTCTCAGAACAATAATTTTCTTATCCTTAATCATAGCTCTTCTACTTTTTTCGTCAAGTTGAATAAACTTTTTAAGAGTTTAATGTCCCCTGCTTCTGCTTTTCTCTAACGTACCGCGTTAGTTCTGCAGTCATGTCGTGATAGGAAAACGGGGTGATTAAATAAATCCCTCGAAAATACCGCATGGCTAAATCAAGCAGTTCCCTAGCCATTTTTACTCCTTCACTTCTAGCTTCCGCCCCGGTGTACTTTCTCATTCTTTGTAAAGCTTCCTCAGTTAGTTTAATCCCTGGCACCTCATTGTGCAGAAATTCCGCATTACGGGAACTGGTCAGGGGCATAATCCCAATAAAAATTGGCACCGGGAGATGTTTAGTCCGTTCATAAATCAGTTCAATGGTTTCCGCATCGTACACCGGCTGAGTCATAATAAAATCAGCACCAGCCTCAATTTTACGCTCCAAGCGGCTAATAGCCGAAGTAAAGTTTTGCACGTGTGGATTGAACGCTGCCCCTACCACAAACTGGGCCTTCTGTTTAAGTGGCTTGCCGGAAAAAGAATAGCCGGCATTCAACTGCTTCACCATACGGATCAGGTCAAAAGAAGAAACATCAAATACTGAACTAGCCCCAGGCAAATCTCCAAAACGGGCTGGATCCCCGGTAATCACCAGTACCTGGTGAATACCTAAAGCATGCAGTCCCATGAGATGAGATTGTTGCCCGATCAGATTACGGTCCCGACAGGCGATGTGCACCAAAGGGTCAATACCAAACTTGTTTTTGATGATCGCCCCCAGGGCCATGTTGCTCATCCGGGTGGTCGCCAATGAGTTATCTGCCATGGTAATGGCATCGGCGCCAGCATCCTGTAAATTCGCCACTCCCTGCAAATATTCATCTATTTCCAGGTCTTTAGGTGGATCAAATTCAACGATTACAGTATATTGTTCCCTTACCTTCTCAACAATACTGGGAGTTGCTTTAATTCCCGAAATTTCCAGTCGTGTTTGTCGTTCAACTGGCTCTACTTTTTCAGCCGGTGGATTTTTCCGGGGAACAGGCTGAAGACCTCGCAGCCTTTCCGCAATTGCCCGAATATGGGCAGGCGTTGTCCCACAGCACCCACCGATAATACTTACCCCCTGGTCACGGAATCGGCGAGCACTGTCAGCAAAATACTCAGGCGACGATTTATAAGCATACTCACCTTCAGATAATCCTAACCGGCCAGCATTGGGGAAGACAGAAAGTGGTAATTCCACTGGCACCACTGTCTGCTCCAAAGAGCGCACCATTTCAGCTGGTCCCAAACGGCAATTCAAACCCACCACATCAGTCCCAGCGCGTTGCAGTTGACTGAAGGCATCAGTCAAGGTATATCCATCGCGAGTGCGGCCAACCTCCAGACAGGCCAATTGAGCCAAAATAGGCAGGGTCGTCAGAGGGCGGATCACGTCCAGGGCCAGGAGCAATTCTTCCAGGTCTAAGAATGTCTCCAGGATTAATCCATCCACCCCACCGGTGAGCAAGGCACTCGCCTGTTCCTCAAACTGTTCCCGGTAACCACGCATCTGTACATCTCTAACCCGCCCAGCGGAAACAGAGCTGATGCTTCCCACTATATAAGCATCCTCACCTACCGCTTCTCGGGCAATTACCGCCGCCTTCCAGTTGATTCTGGAGACGAGGTGTTCCAGTCCGTACCTGGCCAGGGCTTCCCGCTTCGCGCCAAAGGTATTGGTCTCGATCAGCCTGGCCCCCGCCGCATAGTACTCCCGGTGCACACCGCGAATCAGTTCCGGCTTGGATAAACAAAGTTCTTCGTAGCATACCCCAATGGGAATCCCTTGCTGATACAGCCAGGTAGCCATCGCCCCATCACCCACCAGGAGATGGTCCTGTACGTAAGTTTTCAGATCTGGTTTCTTCGTCACCCATATCCCTCCTCGCGGTAACTGAAAAAGAAAAGCCCCAACTGGACAAGGCCTAAAGGGTAGGTTAAATAACTGCTCTTGATCAGGTACGCCGATGTGCTGTTTTAGTTAATTATCGGTGTTTCCCCGCCAACCGTCAATAGGTCAAAACCACCAGGCCGGTTACCAGAATCCGGCAATTTGTCTGGTAGTACAAGAATTGTCGTCAGGTCAATATTGGATTCAGCGAACCCTTTCTTTTATCAATACCCCTGATCACATCTTTACGATTGTTTTTGAACAAGCTAAATCTTATAATGGGTTCAAAGGTAAGTTCAGTTACTTCGATATAAAAAATAACTATAAGGATGCACACCATGAACAGAAACATCCTTTTACAACTTAAGCAAGTCACCAAAACGTATGTAATGGGTGAGGTAACCGTTGAAGCCCTCAAGGAAACAAACCTGAAAATCTATGTCGGGGAATTATTGGTGATCCTGGGTCCCAGTGGTTCCGGTAAAAGCACGCTATTAAACATTATTGGTGGAATCGATTTACCCACCACCGGTGAAGTCTATTTTGATCAGGAAGACTTGAGTCAGGCCGGTGATGCTCGCTTAACTCGCTATCGACGTCATGACGTTGGTTTTGTTTTTCAATTTAATAACCTCATCCCAGACTTAACCGCCAGGGAAAACATAGAATTAGCCGCCAATCTCGTGCCGCATCCGTTGCCCACGGCAGATATGTTAAAAGAAGTGGGGCTGGAAACCAGAATGGACCACTTCCCCTCCCAGTTAAGCGGCGGCGAACAACAACGGGTATCTATTGCGCGGGCAATGGTCAAGAATCCTCGCCTGCTGCTCTGCGATGAACCCACCGGCGCTCTGGACTATCAGACCGGTAAACTAATTCTGGGCTTGCTGACCAGGATCAATCAGGAACGCGGCAGCACGGTAGTAATCGTCACCCACAATACCGCCATCGGGGCCATGGCCCACCGGGTTGTCCGGATGCGCAGTGGCCAAATCGTAGAGATCTCCGAAAACCAATCCCCGGTTTCACCCGAAAGGATTGAGTGGTAATGAACGTCCTGACCAAAAAACTGTGGCGCACCATTCAACGCACCAAGGGCCAATTTCTGGCACTGGTCACCGTAGTAATGGTGGGAGTCATTGTTAATATTTCCATGAGTACAAGTTATAACAATTTAAAACTTTCCCAGGATTTGTTTTACCAGGAAAACAATTTTGCTGATTACTACTTTCACGTCGTCAAAGCCCCTCAGGAAGTAATTAAACAAATCGAGTCTGTCCCAGGTGTGATCAGGGCCACAGGCCGAATCCAAAAAGACGTGCCGATCCTTAAGGAGAACAAGCAAAGGGCAACAGCCCGTTTAACCAGCTATCCCCTCCCACTGGATACCGCAGTCAATCGTCTGCATCTGTTGACTGGCCGGCTATTTGAAAAATACCCGGCCGGCGGGGGAATTGAGATTCTGCTAGATCCCCAGTATGCTGCGGCCAACAGTCTGGCTATCAACGATCAGGTAACCATCGTAGCCGAAGGTAAACGGGTGCCACTGACGGTGGTGGGTACGGCAACCAGTCCTGAGTTTATTTACCCGATGAAGGATGCGGCCAGCCTGATGCCGGAGCCCAAGACATTTGGCATTATCATGCTCCCTCACCACCAGGCCCAACAAATCTTGAATCTGACCGGGCAGATAAATCAGGTCGTGGTCCAACTTGCTCCCGGAGTTGATGAGGAAAAAGTAGCCGAGCAGATTAAGCTTATCCTGGAACCCTACGGTAACTTGGCCAGCTACCCGCGTAAGCAGCAGCTGAGCCACGCTGTTTTACAGGGGGAGCTCGATGGTCTAAAGACCCAATCCTATTTTCTGCCCATAATCTTTTTAGTCATCGCCGCCGCTATCCAATTTGTCATGCTGAGCCGGCTGGTCAAAACCCAGCGTTTGCCAATCGGCGTCATGAAGGCCCTGGGGTACAGCAACTGGCAGATCATGTTGCACTACACCGGTTACGCCTTAAGCGTGGCTGTTTTAGCAGCAGTTCTCGGTACCTTGCTGGGCGTTTGGTTGGCCGCCATCTTTTCCGCTACCTATGCCCAGTATTTCAATTTACCTCAGGCGATTGGTGCGCTGAATATTAAGTCTATCTTATCCGCTTTCGGCCTCAGCTTGAGCGTTGGTGTCCTGGCTGGTCTGACCGCCACCCGCCAGGTGGTCACTATTAATCCGGCTGAATCCATGCGTCCTGAACCCCCTAGAAGCCCGCGCAAAATGCTGCTGGAACGTTGGACCTGGCTGTGGCGGAACCTGGAGGCATCCTGGAAGATGGGTTTACGCAGCATTGGCCGCAACCGGCTGCGTTTCAGCATAACTGTGCTTGGGATAATCTTTGCCGTGGGTATGCTGGTCGTCGCCCTGTTTACCCGAGACTCAATTGATTACCTGCTGAAAACACACTTCGAGCAAGAACAGCATTATGATTACTTTCTTCGCTTTACCGCGCCGGTTAAAGAGTATGAATTATTAAATATTTCCCGCATTGACGGAGTAATAATAACAGAACCAATTTTTGAGTTGCCAGTCAAAATGCATTTTGCTGGCCGTTCTGCAGAAGATGTTCTGCTCGGTTTACCCCTTGAAGTAAAACTCAAGGAATTAGTCAGTGAGTCCGGCCAACCCTTGCGGTTACCAGCAGAAGGCCTTCTGATTAACGAAAGGACAGCCCGTAAATTAGGGGTCAAGGTTGGTGACGAAATAGTAATTGAAACCCTCCTTGGTCTGGGACCAGCTCACTCCGCGACAGCCAAAATAGTTGGTATCAACCGGCAACTGGTCGGTGGCAGTTCATACATCTCCCTGGATCAGGCCAACCGGGTACTCCAGGAAAAACAACTGATCTCCGGGGCCATGTTAAAGGTCGATCCCGGTAAAACCAGCCTGGTAGAAGAAAAACTGAATGAGTTGACCGGGGTTTCTTCCATTCTGAGCCGGGAGAAAGAACTGGACAACTTTAACCAAAACCTGGATAGTCTGGTCTACGCCATATCCATTATGATCACGTTCGCGGCAATCCTGGGATTTGCCATTGTCTACAATGCCTCTGTGATCAATTTCGCCGAGCGAAAAAGAGAACTTGCCTCGTTGCGGGTCATCGGATTTTCCTCCCAGGAAGTTTCCGAGCTCCTGATGAAAGAAACCTTCCTGCAATCATTGTTGGGAGTGACTTTGGGCTTACCTTTCGGCAATTTAATGGCGCGAGCTTATGTCCAAGCCGCGAGTACTGAGCTGTTCACTATGCCCGCGGTGGTTTACCCACTGACCTACGTTTTATCCGCCTTGCTTGGGATTGGCTTTATTGTGGTGGCCCATCTGTTTGCGGTTAAAGGGGTCAAGCAACTCGACCTGGTAGCCGTCTTAAAAAACAACGATTAGCGAGGAGGCAGTAATGAAAAAACTGAACAAAAAAACCTATCTATTAATCGGGATTGTAGCCATCCTACTTTTAGCGGCAATATTGCTCACCAGGGGAGGACCGGTAGTTGACACAGTCAAAGTCCAACCGGGAAACATTTCGCGCACGGTAGAAGATGTCGGCTACGTCCAACCAGCAACAGACTATAATTTCCAGGCTACCCAGAGCGCCCGGGTTATCCGGGTGCCGGTCGAAACCGGCCAATTCGTAAAACAGGGACAAACCCTGGTAGTACTAGAAAATCTGGACCTGGCCGTACAACTGGCCGACATCCGCTCCCAGTTGTTGCAAGCAGAAGCGACGGTCAGTGGGACAAAGGCCGCTCTGGAACGAACTGAATTAGAGCTTAAAGACGCCCAGGAAAATCTTGCCCGGATTGAGGAACTATTTCAGGCTGGCGCCGTCACCCAGGCAGAATTTGACAAGGCACGGTTGCTCGTGGAAACCTATCAACGAAGTCTGAGTGAACAACAAGCCCGCCTGAGCAGTGCCCGATCCCAAATCACTGGTTACAACCAGACGCTCCAGCAGTTGGCTACCAAAGAACAGCAACTGGTGCTAAAGAGCCCGGTTGACGGGATCGTGCTGAGCTTGCCGGTTAAACCAGAACAAGTTTTGCAGCCGGGGGCCTTGCTGGCCAGCGTCGCTGTGCCGGGCCAACTGGAAGTCAAGGCCGACATCTTAAGCGACGACCTGGCAGAAGTTAAAGAAGGGCAAAAAGTCAATGTCACAGCCCCGGTCCTGGGCCAAAAAGTCCTGGTCGGGGAAGTAAAGAAGATCTATCCCCGGGCAGAAGAAAAGCAATCCGCCCTGGGTGTAGTTCAGCGGCGGGTACCGGTGATTATCTCCTTGAGCGAGAGCAACCAGCTGAAACCTGGTTACGAAGTGAGAGTAGCCATCGAAGTCCTCAACTGGCAAAATGTGCTGGTGGTACCCCGGGAGGCCGTGCGCACCACCAAAAGCGGCCAGAAAGAAGTAATGGTGGTGGTTAATAAGCGGGTCCAACACCGGCCCGTGCAAACCGGAATCAGCGACCGTGAACACATTGAAATAACCGCAGGATTAGAAGCCGGTATGGAGATAGTCAAAGATGGCAGCCTGGACCTGGCAGAAAAAACGAGAATAAAACCAAAGGAAAGTGATAAATAACTTTCAAATAGTTTAAAAAACGGTTTTCAACTATGTATCCCTCACGGTTTATGTAAACTAAGAGTTTATTAACTAAAAAGGGTTTATTGAAAGATCGCAATAGGGTATAATAACATAAGAAAGGCAAATTCAGCCAGAAAGAGGAGTTACTCATGGATCGTATTTTAATCGAGAAAGCGAGAGACCTGCTCAATCGGAACCTGATCACCACCACTCTGAGCACCGTCGACCGCAACTACAATGTCAATGTGGCTGTAATCTCGATCTTAGAAATGATTGACGACGAGACCATTCTCTGCGCCCGTTTTGGTGCGGCTCAGACCTATGCCAACCTGAAAGAAACAGGCAAAGGGGCTTTCATGGTGCTGGTGACTGACAACGAAAAGACCAAGGATGGTATCCGGGTGTACGTAGAGTTGGTGGACGACTTAAGCGAAGGCCCCTACTACGACCGGATCAAAGCCCGGTTAGCCGCCACCCGGTATAAAGACTTTCCCCTCAAGAACTGCCTGGTCTTCAAGATCACCAATATCGTACCGATTTCGACCTTGAAGCGAAGCTAAAGGTCACGGATGTTTCCTGGTTATAATGGCCATTGTGCAGCGGGAAACACAGATCAATTGCTCATTTTCATCCACGATTTTAATATCCCAGACCATGGTTGACCGGGTCTTGTGCAAGGGAACAGCGATAGCCGTAACAATCCCGTCAGATTTCTTGCGGAGATGGTTAGCGTTGATTTCTAAGCCCACCGCCGCCTGGGTAGTCGGATCAATGTTCCGATAGGTGCCGATAGAGGCGGCTGTTTCTGCCAGGACGACCGACGCGCCACCGTGCAGTAGGCCATATGGTTGCCGCGTGGCTGGCCCGACCGGCATTGTCAGCACCACCCGTTCGGGTGTTACTTCTTGATACTCGATATTCAATACTTCTAAGATCGTCCCCTTTATTCTTGTCTTGTCAATATCCATCGTAATCCCCCATCGAATTAATGGTGATATTTTCCACTACACTTCCATTGCATTTACGTACATTCGTCTCTTATGATTTATTAACCTGCTTTTTATTTTATAACATTTTATTTTTAAAAGATTAACACAATTTTTCATGTCCCCCTAGACCCTCTGGTTACATGTGGGACTATCAAAGGAGGATGTATAAGCTTGAAACGATACCGCCAACGCTTTCTGACCTGGTGGCTGACAACCCTGCTGCTGCTGACCCTGATTCCTGCCGGGGCACTAGCCGATGACAAACCGGCCGTCTCCCTGGAACAGGCCATCCGCACCGTGAAGGACAACTTTGAAATTCCTAAAGAATACACCAGGTTTACTTCCGGTTACAACAATTACGACAACCGGCAGGTGTGGTCGCTTGACTGGAACAAGCCGGGCGAACCGGGGGGGAGTTTTCACGCCCAGGTGGACGCGATTACGGGAGAAATCACCAATGTGAACTACTGGGACGCCAAATATCAGCCTGAGCCGGGTTTACGCCTGCCAACCATCTCCAAAGCTGAAGCCCAGGAAATAGCCGCGAAACTATTAGCCCGGCTGGCGCCCAATCGGGTAGCGGAACTGCAACTGGTCACTGATGATGATCAAGTCATGCCGCTCAACAACTACGGGCCGGTGACCTACAATTTTATCTGGCAGCGGGTGGTCAACGGCGCTGTCTTTCCGGGAAACGGGGTCTACATCGGCGTTCGTGGTGATGATGGGCGGGTAATCAACTACAACCTGAACTGGACAAAATCCGCCTTGCCGGCCACGGCAGGAGCCATCTCGCCGGAAAAAGCCCGCGAAGCCTTCGAAAAAGCGGGCATGCTGGAACTGCAGTATTTTATGTCTCCGCCCTACAAACCGCTGGCCGCGGGGGAAAAACCGCGCGTGCAGCTGGTCTACCAGTTGCATCATCCATCTAACGGGGTCATCGACGCCCTGACCGGCGAGCCGGTAATATTGGACAGCGGTAGCTGGTTGCTGAACGGTGGCGGCGGCGATGGCGGGGCCCAGGAAATGGCCAGAAAAGCGCTCGCTTCCCAGGCTCCCCTGAGTCCCCTGAGCCCGGAAGAACTGCAGGAAATCGAAAAAACAGCCAAATTGATCAGCCAGGATGAGGCGGTGGCCGCCGTGAAAAAGTGGGTGGACATCCCGGCTGACCTCGTTCTGCGTAACGCCAACCTGATGACTGCCTGGCAGTCACCGGAAACCCGCATCTGGCACCTGTACTGGAATGCCAAAAACCCCGGCCCTGGAAAGCCGGACTATATCAGCGCCCGGGTCAATGCCCTCACGGGAGAATTACTGGGGTTTGATCTGTCTTCGCCGTACCCCGGGCCAGAAAAAGCGGGTAAGCTGAGCCGCGAAGCAGCGCAGAAAATGGTGGAAAACTTCCTGCGGCAGGTTCAGCCCCAGCGTTTCCAGGAGGTCAAGCTGGAGGAAAATAACCCGGGCGGGGGACCCCGTCCTCTGAAGGAAAGCCAGAACCCGCCTGTCCAGTACTTCATCTATCAGCGGGTAGTGAACGGCATCGTCTTCCCGGGCAATACCATCAGTGTGACAGTGGACACGGTCGCCGGGCGGATCATCAGTTACAACCTGAACTGGTTTGATCTGGATTTTCCGGCCCCGGAAAAGCTTTTAAACGCCAACGAGGCCACGGAGGCGTTTCTGAAAAACCGCCCCCTCACCCTGAGCTATAACCAGGTTTACGGACCCGCCGGCCCGGAAAAAGTCCAGCTGGTCTACCAGCCGCTGGCTGCTCCCGGCAAAGAGGTCACCAATCTGATCGATGCGAAAACCGGGGAGCCGCTCGACTGGCAGGGGAAACCCCTCGCCCAACAGCCAAGAGCACACCGTTTTACGGACATCCAGGGAAGCTTTGGGGAGCAGGAAATCACCCTCCTGGGCCAGGCCGGCATCTTCGGCGAGTACGGTGACACCTTCCGCCCGGCGGAAAATATCACCGCGGCATCTCTCCTGCGGGCAATGCTGATGGCCAATAACGGCCCCTGGGGAATCATCGACCTATCGGACGAAGACGTCTTGAAACAGGCCAGGGAACGCGGGTGGTTGAAGGAAGACCTGCTGCCAAACGCCACCATCAGCCGGGAAATGCTGGCGAAAATGGTGATCCGCCTGCTGAACCTGGAGCGTGCGGCCCGGGTACAAGGAATTTACCAGGTTCCCTATGCCGATACCAACGCCATTGCTAAAGATTCCTTTGGCTATGTGGCCCTGGCTTGGGGCCTGGACATCCTGAAGGGAGACGGTTCGTACTTTAGACCAGACCAGGCCGTCACCCGAGCCGAAGCCGCGGTCGCCCTCGTGCGAGCCATGAAGGTCAGACCATAGGTTAACTTATTTTCACCGGAAGAAGTGCTCAATCACATAGATGGGGTGGTATACAAGGGCTAAAGAGGTGGTCACTGACTTTTGGGTTGCCACCTCTTTTTTCTTGAAAAGGCGCAGGAGCGCCTTTTTCTATAGCATGAGAGGAAATTCCTGCCGGATGTCGAAAATTAAACCATTGTTTTATATTTGTGAGCTTTAATAGAAGGAAATGGCAAATCTTTGAAGAATGTTTTTGGAAAACGGAGAATCAAATGCAAGGTGGCTTTCAATAGATGTCTGTCTCAATAACCTTTTACGATGGCACTGACTGCATTGGCGGCAACAAGATACTCCTGGAGGACAATGGAGCAGCTTTAATGCTGGACTTCGGCACTAACTTCAAGGCGGAAGGAATGTACTTCGACGAGTTCCTTAACTCCCGGAACACCTTCGGATTTTCCGATCTTTTAGCCCTGAAAATACTGCCGCCGCTGAAAAATCTCTACCGACTCGACCTGGAGTACCCGGGTGTCTGGCAAAAATATTTAAACCACCCATTGTTTCGTGAAGTAGAGATACAGGGCGTCCTGCTTTCCCACGCCCACTACGACCACTGTGGATACATTTCCTACCTGCGAGACGACATACCGGTTTATTCCAGCTTAACAACGGCTCTTATCTGCAAGGCTTTGCAGGACACCAGCGGCGGAAACAGGCTGCAGGACATATGCTACACCACGCCGCGGGAGTTCAAAGACGGCCTCATACAAACTGTCAGATCTACCAAAACAAATCCAGCCCCGGCCCAACAGCGTCCTTACCGGGTTTTCGGGCAAACCGCGGAAAGTCAAGCGGTAGTGTCTTTCTGGGAACAGTGCGACGCCACCCGCGGCCTGTGCTGCACACCACTTGAGGCTTGTGTGGACAAAACAGAGGTGGCCGGTTTGCAGATCTGCTTCTGGCCGGTGGATCACTCTGTGCCGGGTGCAGGTGCGTTTGGGATAAAGACGTCTGCCAGCTGGATAGTGTACACTGGCGACCTTCGCCTGCACGGGAAAAATTCTGCTTTATCCAGGCAGTTTATTAAAGAGGCCGCCGAGCTGAAACCAGCTGTGCTGATCTGTGAGGGCACCCACCCGGCGACGGAATCACCGGTTACCGAGGATACGGTGGCCTCAAACTGCTTTGATGCGGTCCGGAAAACGGACGGTCTGGTGGTGGCTGACTTCGGTCCCCGCAACGTAGAGCGGCTGCTTTCTTTCTGGAAAATAGCGGGCGCAGCCGGCCGCCAGCTGGTGCTTACTCCAAAAGATGTGTACCTTCTGGACGCGATCAAGGCCGGCGGAGAAACAGGTATCCCCGACCCCTTTACGGACGAAAGAATAGCCCTGTACGTGCGTCCCAAGGCGGTGCGTCAGAAATGGGAGGACGCTCTTCTGAGCAGGTTTAACACCAGTGCTCCGGACCGACTGGTGGATGCGGCCAGGGTCCAAACTGACCCAAGCGCATATATCCTGTGCTTCTCTTACTACGACTTCCACGCGTTTTTGGATATTGCCCCCAGCGGCGGTTCATACATCTATTCTTCCAGTGAAGCTTTTGACGAAGAAATGCTGATCGACCACCAGCGTGTCAAGAATTGGATAGACTTCTGCGGTTTTAGATTATACGGCACGCTGGGACGTGACCGGGAGAAGTCCGGTTTCCACGCCAGCGGCCACATTCACGGCCCCGGTCTGGAAGAGTTGGTGCAGATGATCAAGCCGGAGATTCTAATTCCGATCCACAGCGAGAACAGAAGCTTCTTCAAGCGATTTGAAGGGAGTCTTAAAGTACTCTACCCTTCAAGGGGAGATACTGTCAGGTTGTAAGAGTTAATACCGTGTCAACTACCCCCGACTGAAGTCGGAGACATGCAGGCCTCGGAGTTGACCAGCCTCAGTCAGGGAGTGACTAACTCCATCGGGCTACGTTATCCCGGTCACAACACCCGGGGGTGCGAGGCCAGCACCAGGCTCTGTCGTCCAGTTATTGAACAGGCATACGGGGTTGAAACCAGTGCACTGGATGCAAGTGGTATTGAAAAGGTATCCGTTCACGTTCATACTTAATGAAACCAAACAAGCCTGCCCACAGGACATACGGTACGAGCAGTCTGCAGCGGCTGACCGGCTCGTCACTTGCAGAATTGAGCGAGGAATGAACATGGACGAACTGACTAAATACACGGCCACGGCGCTAGCGCTCGGCTTTACCGCGGCTGTACCCTTCAATTGCAGCATCATGGAGTGCAAGCCGGAGATCCGTGCACTTTGCACACCGCAAAAATGCCAAAACTATGGCAAAAGTTGGGTATGTCCGCCCGGCTGCGGCGATCTTGAAATGTGTGCCGAGCAAATATCCAGATTCAAAAGAGGCATACTCCTGCAAAGCAAGAGCATTCTGGAGGACAGCAGCGACCATGAGCTTATGGTGCAACTTGTTGAGCGGCACAATCAAAGGCTAGAGGAGTTCTGCGCCTTCATCCGCAGTGAGCATTCGGATGTGCTGCTTCTTTCAACCGGAGGCTGTGGGTTATGTGAATGCTGTACATATCCGGACGCGTCCTGCCGCAAGCCCGAAGAACGTAAAGGCTCTTTGTCCGCTTTCGGCATCGACGTGGGGGAGCTGTGCAAAAGGGCGGGACTGGACTACACATTCGTCTCTGGCACCCTCATACTCGTCGGCTGCGTACTAATCGATTAACAAAAGCGTCTTACGGAAAAGATACCAATTACGGAACAAAAGTGCTGGTAAAAATAAACAGTTATCACCACATAGTACTGAATATTCCTACAATCGAAAGGAATTGCTTTTTAATTGTGCCAACTAAAGCCGGCGCGAGGCGGTATTGATCGACAGCAACGAAGAGCTGATAAACTTCTACCTGACGGTGCGCGACCATCTGGAAGAACTCCTGGCCGATTTAAGAAAGCACGAAAACAAAGCCGATTACTATTATCACATAAGAGCGCTTAACCCGGCGAAGCTCGATTCAGTGGAACGTGCGTCCCCGGTTTCTTTACCTGAACAAGACCGGCTACAACGGCCTGTGGAGGGTCAACCGGCAGGGGAAGCACAACGTCCCTTTCGGGCGGTACAGTAACCCCAGGATTGCTGACGAGACAAACCTACGGCTGGTGAGCGAAGTCCTGAAACGAGCAGAGATAATCTGCGGCGACTTCAACCTGGCACTGGAACATGCGGAGCCCGGCACGTTTGTGTACCTGGACCTGCCGTACCACCCGGTTTCAGCAACAGCCAACTTCACCAGCTACACAGCCGAAAATTTTGGCGAAGAAGAACAGAAAAGGCTGGCTGGAGTATTCAGAGAGCTGGACAGGAAAGGCTGTCTGGTGATTAGGAGGAATTTAAGCATGCTTGTAGGGAAAAAGCTCCTGAATTTACTGCCAAGGCATTTCATCAAGGCAAAATAACAGAAATTTCACTGGAAAAACTAAGGGGCCAATGGGTTGTGCTTTGTTTTTACCCCGGAGACTTTACTTTTGTCTGACCCACCGAGATCTCGCACATAGCAGTATGCTATGAAGAACTTTTTATTACCACCAAATGCGGTAGAGGGGTGATCATTAATGAGTACGCCAAGACAGGACAGTGAGGAACTGCGGACCGTGCAGGTTTTATGCACTAATCTTAAAACGATTGGATATACCCAGTGGCAGATCCAGCGGCTGATCAGAGATATTACCGGCACAGGTGAAATCGAAAACTGACATTTGCCAAGCATCAATGGCCGATTTCGTTGGAATACAGGGACACCTGGAGGAGAAGGTAATGCTTGCATTCAATAGCACAAAAATCCTTATCGTTGAAGACAGCCGCCTTAATGCACAAATAACAGCTGATATCTTAAGAAAATACGGATACGCGGTAGAAATAACTTGTACGGGAAAAGAAGCTGTGGAAAAAGCCTGGAGCAGCCATTGCCCTGACCTTATTCTGATGGACATAGAACTTGAGGAAGGAATGGATGGCATACAAACAGCAAAGTTAATCCAGCAGTTCAGAGATATACCGATTGTATTTCTAACCGCCAATGCCAGCAGAGAAATTGTCGAAAAAATACGTTCAGTTACAGGATACGGATATGTTATAAAAAATACCAGTGAATATGTGCTTTTGTCGGCAGTGGAAATGGCGCTTAAGCTTCATGAAGCAAATACCCGGTTGAAGCAGAGTGAAAGGCTGTTCCACAACATGTTTGAAATGCATCAAGCGGTAATGCTGCTAATTGAACCCGAATCGGGACGTATTGTTGACGCCAATAAAGCTGCCTGCCGCTTTTATGGATATCCCAGAGAAACCTTACTTAAAATGAACATAAAAGAACTTAATGTTGATTCCTGCTCAGAACCTGCCCAAGAGCAAGTAGAGGTTTTTGAGAAAAATCATGGCCGTTTTGTTTTTACTCACCGCCTGGCTGGCGGAGAAAACCGGGTCGTTGAAGTCTATTCCTGCCCTATCCAATATCAGGAAAGCATGCTGCTGTATTATATCATTTTTGACATCACCGAACGCTGTCAGGCAGAGAAAGAATTACAACTTTATCAGCACATAATTGAAAATTCACTGAACGAGGGCTATATATTTCATCCCGAAACATTTAAGTTCATTGCCGTTAATCGTGGGGCCAGGGAGAACCTGGGATACACCATGGAAGAACTGAGCCGGATGACCCCTCTCGACCTTAAGCCTGAACTGAACCTCCAGAGCTTCAGGGAACTTCTTGCCCCTCTGGTCAGCGGTGAGCAGAAGAAGATTGTGTTCAACACGGTACACCGCCGGAAGGATGGTTCTCTTTACCCTGCAGAGATCCATCTGCAACTTGTAGAACACTGGGAAGAAAAAGTGTATGTGGCCCTGGTTATCGATCTGACGGAACGCAGGACACTGGAAGAAGAACTGCGGGCCAGGCAGGCCATTTTAAGTGCCATTGTAGACTCGGCAAGGGATGCCATCATCATGATTGACGGTCAGGGGAACATAACTTTTTGGAACCCGGCAGCGGAAAAACTTTTTGGGTACTGCCGAGAAGAAGTCCTGGGCAAAGACCTGCACAAGCTGCTGGTGCCCAATGAGGTAATTTATAAGCTATATTTGAAGGGATTCAAGAATTTCCAGCTAACGGGAAAAGGAAATTCTGTTGGAAAAACACTTGAGCTGAAAGCAAAGCTTAAAAATGGGCAAGAGATTGATGTGGAACTATCACTATCTGCCTTAAAAATAAAAGGTGTCTGGCACGCGGTGGGAATTGTGCGCGACATCAGCGAACGCAAAAAAACAGAAGAACTGTTTTACAGGTTGTCCATCACCGACCCTCTTACAAATGCATACAATCGCCGTTTTTTCATGGGAATGATAGAACAGGAGATGAAACGTGCGCGGCGGAGCGGGAGACGTTTTTCGATTATAATGCTGGATCTGGATCATTTCAAGACCATAAACGATAATTTCGGACACGCTGCTGGTGATATGGTTCTTAAGAAAGTGACAGAGATGATAAAAAGCAGGCTCCGTAAAACAGACATTCTGGCTCGATGGGGCGGGGAGGAATTTATTATCCTTTTACCCGAAACACCTGTGGAAAAGGCCGCTTGTTTGGCGGAAGAGCTTCGAATAAACTTGAGCAACCTGGCTTTACCGGATATAGGACGGGTGACGGCGAGCTTCGGTGTAGCTGGTTACATTCCTGCGGATACAGTTGATACTGTTATAACACGTACTGACAGCTTGCTGTATGAAGCAAAAAGTGCTGGACGTAATTGTGTCAGGTATGAACAAGAACTGGGAACAAACGACCTGTTCCTTGGTGAGCCTTAGAGGGCCCAAAAAGCAGCGCCGTTAGGGAAGCCTTGACAGCCAGGGTCCCCGCAGGTGGTATAATGGTTTTGCGACAGAGTTGGTGTATTATGTTACCTGTTCCCTGGAGCCGCCCTGTCGGTGCATATATTTGACCACCTGTGGGGTGGCTGTCAAGGCCGCTGCCTTGAAGCTAATGTTTTGAGCGGTGAGGTCTTATAACGGGAAAATTTTTTGTGGAGATACCTACTGAATCTTGACACGGACGAATCATACATTGATCTTGCTTCATAGAATAATCTTATAATATAATCTTATAATAACTAAGACTAAAAGAGGGGTGGATAAAAATGTAAGTATTGCTTAAAAGATAAAAATTGTTGTTTTCTAACCAAAGTATAAAAACATTGTCAACTATAGTGTTATAAACAAGGGGAGAGGGTAGTTTTGAGTGAGCAATTTATTTATTGTCACGAATGCGGGACCAAAAATTCAATCAGTGATAACTTCTGTACTAATTGTGGTACGCGTTTGTTAACACATCAACAGGTCGTGACAGTCAATTATACTCAAGCTTTTAAGAATATAGACAAAAAAACTATCTTAAACGTTTTAACTGGCTCGGTCATTAGCGTCTTAATCGGTATCATTATCTCTTTTCTTACCCGGACATGGGTAATTAGTGTTGTTGTAAAAGAACTGCAAAAAGAAAACGATTTTAGACAATTTGGTATGATGCTTACCAACCTTATTAAAGATATTTCACCAAGCCCTTTTGAATTGTATGGGTTACTTCATACTGCCAGTCTAAGTTTTAAAGGTGATTTTTCAGGTAAACTTTTTGGTCCTGTTGGTTTAAGTGGGATGACTTCAGGTAATTTTAGTTTTCCGTTAGTGCTTGGACCGATTATTCCGATATTAGCAATTGCAGTTGGCTGGATAGTGGCTCAAAAGTTTTTTAAGGTCGATTCTCCGTTACATAGGACTGTTTTTTATGCCCTTGGTTACACCCTTCTAATGACTATATTAGCTCTTCTTTTCAATATCCCTGACAGTGGACGTTTAAGCGTTCCTTTTGAAAATGGTCTTTCTGTTCCAGTAGAATATAAAATCAGTACCGGCTTGGGTATTTTCAGCATTTTGCTCAAAAGTTTTATCCTTTCCCTCTTTACTGCTACCGTCATGCATTACCTCAATAAGCACGGTAAATCTTTCATCTACGCGATCGGCCTTGATCTGCAAAAACGTTTTTCGTTTGCCGGCACAGGGATAATGTGTGGGATCTACGCATATGTCTTCGCTCTCTTTTTAATTGTTATTGCGTTATCAGTCTTTTCTTTGACATATGATCTCAAGCCGATAGTAAACGAGGACGATATTTACTCTGCATTTCCTAAAGAACTAAGAATGGGCTACTGGCTCGGTTTGTTGCCTTATCTTGCCTTACAAAGCCTACCGTTTTTGTTCGGCGGAAAGATAACTTGGGTGCTTAATTCTATGGAAGATAACCACAAACCTGAGATTGTTAATGGCTCGGCAGACCTTTTTAATGGCGTGGATGTTTCGGATGGTACTTTTTTGTTACTTAGCAATATCTGCTACTTATTGGTGCTTATACCTGTTATTGCCCTATTACTCAGTGGCTATTATGCGTATCGAATCAATCAAGGCGATTTCGTCTTGCGTAACAAGATACTGCTGATTAAAAGTGTTGCTACCGCCGGTTGCTACACCTTGCTGACTAACGGGTTGGCTTTATGGTTTGGATTTAAATGCAATTTTTCTGCTTCAATCCCTGGCGAAGGCAGTATCTCATTTAGTTTGGCCATCAACAACTTATTCTGGCAAGGGGTTTTGATGGTTTTCCTGTTTTCAACCATTTGTTGCACGGTCGGGGCATTGCTCCGCTTGTTGGTTGAACATGTGAGATCAACTAAAGTGTTCCCGCAGGTTGGACTTCCATTTAATAAACAGCAAGGGGGCGGGTTGGGTGTCTAGGAAACTAAGACTGGTTCTATCACTAACTATCATTTTTGTCCTTACTCTAGTCTTATCGGGTTGCGCGAAACTTAACATTGAAACCAAAATTAACAAAGATGGTTCTGGATACCGTAAATTGCAAATCTTTGTCCCGAAAAGCGATTTCAACGAAATAAAAGGTGGCCAGCCTGCCCTTGATGAAACTATCAGAGCTAATCTGCCTAGGCCTTTAGATCTGCAAATCCAATCGGATAGTAATGGTGTTACTTATGTGATGAACATGCAATTTTCGTCTATCCAGGAATTGATTGGCAAAAGTGATGAAATCCTGGGTAAGAGTAGTGGTATCATCTGTAACGTTAGCGGTTCCCCATTTAACCAGACTTTTACTTATCGTGAACCCAACAAGCCGGACGATTATTTTGCCTGGGCAATTAATGCTGTTAAAAAAGCTGGCTTAACCTCAAGAAGCGAACTGGTAGACACCACAAATGGGACATTTATCCTACCCAGTGGTAGTAGAGCGAGTTGGTACGGAAACGTTGATCTTCAAGATAGGTACAGTCAGCCGATTAAACATTTATCTATTAACACAAACCTCAAAGACATAAAAAATCCATCCAGAAAAATTGAAATTACCCTGGACGAAAGCACGGCCAAGGTACTCAATGAGGGCGGCACAGACAAGGTTCTTGACTATTTTAACAAGCAGCTGGGAGATGGCTATCAAATAACCCGAAACGACGGTTATGGTCTGGTTACTTATGTGATTGCTTATACGAGTAAAGACTTCGATGCATTCCAGAAAGCCTCAGCAAAAATTTTCACGGATGAAAAAGTAAACTACGAGCTTGTTCCAAACTCATCGAAGTTGTTCCCTGTCTACCGGTTTTATGACAACTTCATACCGGCCAATTTCTTTGGGAGTAGAGTAGAAATATTGGAGCCTGTGGAATACGTCGTTCTGTATCCGGGAAATCAACTGGCGCAAGTGACAAATACTAAAACCAATGCGTCCACTATAAAAACCAAAGAAGAAGTGACTACAAGCCTTAAAACCAATACAAGCTCTGTAGGGCTTGAAGAAAAAGGGAAAAGAACTGTTACTGCTCCTGCGGGTCAAAGAATCAGCATCGAAGATCGTTTCCAAAAAACCAGTCCTTTATTTTTCGGGGTACTTGGTGGTTTTGGTCTGTTTCTGGCTGTGTTAATCATCGTCAGTTCCCGATTTTTCATGGGTTTTGAAGCCTATGCCAGGAAACAACAAGTTGACCAGAACGACACCCTCGTATCTTGTTAGAATTCAAAGAAACATAATTACAGTTATTACTCTGTTGGTTGTTCTTGGTGGTATTGGCGTTGGTTTCATGAAGAACAGGCTGGGTTTAATTCTATCCGCTGCGGCGGGGGCGATAGGGGTTCTTACTACCCTGGTGCTTAAATTCGTAATCGACGATGAAATCGCGAAACAAGGCAAAAAAATGCTTGAAGCCGATTATGGGGCCGGGTTCTATTTAAGTTTAATCTTGTTTATCGCTGCCGCTGGCTTTAACCTCTACCAGATGATGAATCAAGGAAAGCCAATTCCACTGATACCCTCAAATATCGGTGGAAGGGGGGGTAGAAGATTCCAAATTCTGCTCCCAGTGCGGAAGCAGGAACTCAGCCAGTAACGACTTTTGCGTTGAGTGCGGCTCAAAGTTGACTTAAAGGGGGTTCCAAGTTGTGGCAGACTTTTTTGACAAACTAAAGCAGGGGCTCGGCAAAGGGGTAACCACCGTTAGCGCCAAATCAAAAGAATGGGTCGAGGCAACGAAGGTCAAGACAGAAATTGACCAACTTAAACAGCAAAAGAAAGATGCTATCGAAGAACTTGGTCATATAGTTTACGCCATGTTGAAGAACGACAAATTTGACTTGGAAAAAGTTAACCTCAAATACGCCAGGATAGCCCAGATAGATCAGGAAATCAAAAATAAAGAAGACGAACTTGAGGAAATCCACGTCAAGACACAACAAACCCTAGGTAAGCCGATAACTTCAGGATTTTGTCCCCAGTGTGGTAATGGTGTTACACAGGGAGCAAAGTTTTGTGCCAAGTGCGGACATAAGATTGAGGAGGCTTAAAGTTCAGGGGGGATAGCGCTTGTTTTGTGTAAAATGCGGCCATCAATTGCCTGACGGGGCAAACTTCTGTGTCAATTGCGGAGCACCCAGTGTGGCAAACCAAGCAGCCAAGCAAATACTTAATACCGCGAGTCAAGTTGCTGCAAGTGTAAGCCCATCCTCATCAGTAATGATGGGGGTTAATGAAGTCGCCAGAGCAACTGGGGTCGGTGCAGCTCAAGTGGCGGGTACTGTGGCCAAAACAAAGATCCTAACTACCTCCATCGTCGTGGCAATTGTTATCGCCGGGATTATTCTGTACAATATGTTTTTTGTAGTCAAACCGATAGACGTAGTAGAAAAATTCATTAAGGCCATTAATGAGAAAGATATAAACACTGCGGTTTCCTGCTTTGACCCCAAATATGAAAAAGCTTATACTGCTACCAGCAATATCTTGGGGACCTTTATCGGGGTAAGTATAAAGGACGTGGCTGATCTCTTCCCTATGCTTTTCGATTTCGCTAAATCTAAAGATCCATCCGTACAAGATTTGTACATCAAAGTTGTCCGAGTAGTCTCTGAGGAAACCACTGATAATACCGCTAAAGTAGTAGTTGCTCTTGAGGCAAGTGACGGACCAAAAGGGAAATTGCTTGATAGCGGGACCAGTGTTTTCTATCTATCCAAGTTTAACTCAGGGTGGAGAATTGTTGATATCAAGGATCTAAACCAGAAGAAAACAAAGGCGAAATGACAAACTGGTCTTGAGAGTAAGGGGGAAGCTCCAGAGCAGTATCTAGATTTTGTAAGCGTTAAATAATCCCCACCCTGCCAATAAGGTGAGGACTTAAGTAAGCTTATTTATTTACTCGGCAAACAAACTGTAAATAATGGCACTGGCCTGGGCACCGCGTGGGGTGTTGGCAAACAGCCAATTCTTACAGCCAATCACAAAGGGCTTAATGGAGCGTTCACTGCGGTTATTATCTATTTCCAGGCGTCCGTCTCGCAGAAAAGCTTCGAGTTTATCCCACTGACCCAAGCAATAATGAATCGCCTGGCCAAAAGCACTTTTGGGAAACACTTGCGAACTTTGTTTATTAAGCAACGCCAAAAAGGCATCCAGCACGGGACGGCTGCGCGCCAAGCGGATTTCATAACGTTTTTCCAGTGTAACTTCTTTCAATTCGTGTTCAATAGCAAACCATTTTATAAAAGTACTGACTGGGGGATATAGGTTTTAAAAACGGCGGTGAGATTGACTATCTTCCTACCAGCGGTAGAAATTTTTTGCCGATAGAGTGGTTCAGGAAATACGGTCATTGAGAGCTAATTATTGACGTTTTATGTCAATACTGTTATAATGTCAATAGTAACTTGGTTTATATATATGCTTTGTTACAGGAGGTAGACAAATCATGTGCGGACCGCCTAGATTTTTTCACGGTTTCCAAAACAAATGCGGATGCCATGACCTAAGTCCAAGAATCGAAGGTTTCATCGTTCCTTGTCTCTTGCTGATATTAAAAGAACAGTCGATACATGGTTATGAACTTATCGAAAAGTTGGAAACCCTACCTTTCCTCGATGTAGTACCTGATCCCGGGGTTGTTTACCGTCACCTTCGTCGTTTAGAGGAAGAGGGGATGGTGGAGTCACGTCTTGAACCAGGGAGCGGAGGACCAGCTCGCAAGGTTTACTCCTTGACGCCGGAAGGAGAAGGTTTTCTAAAAGTTTGGGAATCTGCTATTAGAAAGAGGAAGACTTCTCTTGAAGGTTTTTTAGCCGCTTTTGAAAAGGCTTTTCCGTCCGATGGAAAGGACAAACAATAACAACTGTCTGGTTAAAGCCGGCACATACGACAAGTTTGCCGGCTTGTCTTTAGATGTTAAAATTGATGAGAGAAAGAAGGTGTCCTATGTTTACCAATACACTTTATGTTTTAACCATAGTTTTATTATTATATTCGTTTTACAGGGATAAAAAGAAAACAAATATGGCTTTAAAAAAGGCTTGGAAATCATTTGAAAACATATTGCCGCAGTTTCTTGCCATTTTACTTATAATTGGGATCACGCTTGCAGTACTCAGCCCAGAGACTATTTCAAAACTGATTGGCCAAAAATCCGGTTGGATGGGAATGATTATCGCATCGATAATAGGGTCTATTACATTAATACCCGGGTTTGTGGCGTTTCCCCTGGCCGCAGCACTTCTAAAAAGTGGTGCTGGCTTTATGCAAATTGCAGTTTTTATCTCAACACTAATGATGGTGGGTATTGTCACAGTACCCGTAGAAGTTAAGTATTTTGGGAAAAAGGTTACAGCTTTAAGAAACGGGCTAGCATTTGTATTTTCATTTGCAGTGGCCATGATAATTGGGGTGGTATTAAAATGAGTGCGGTTATTAGTCGTTATAAGTTTGTGATTATAATATTGTTTTTTAACCTTGCGCTCCTCGTTCTGCATCCCACTATTGGTATCAAGTCGTTACAAATATCGGGAAACAATATGCTTGAAATGTTGTCAGTATTGCCGCCAATCTTTGTTCTGTTAGGCCTACTTGATGTCTGGGTAGAAAGGGAAACCGTGATTAAATTAATGGGTGAAAAATCAGGACTGCTAGGCATGGCTCTTGCTTTTCTTTTGGGTTCAGCTGCCGCTGGTCCGCTATACGCAGCCTTTCCCCTGGCTGGTGTACTTCTGAAGAAGGGATGTAAATTATCAAATATCTTGATATTTATTGGAGCATGGTCGACGACAAAGATTCCAATGTTATTATTCGAGGCTTCCGCAATGGGATGGAAGTTTATGCTGACAAGGTTTATTGTCAATATCCCTGGGATAATATTAATTGCTTATATAATTGAGTCCATATTATTAGATGAAGATAAGATTATGATTTATCGAAACGCAAATTAACCCGCCTATCATTCACAGGCGGGTTAATTTGTGCTAAAATTTGATTATAGTTAATTCCCAGCCGCTTTCTGGACCATCGCCTGGTGAGCGGCGCTGACCTCGTTGGTGTTGTGAGTTCGACTATTTAAAAAGTGCAGATCAAACATGCCCACAAAATTGTTGCCGCTGATTGTGTCAAAGCTGTGCGGCATCCCAGCCATCGAGGCCGCGATCACCCGGTCGCCGATCAGGAGCAAGACTGCTCGTGTGTTCCAGGTCCAGGTGCCACCAAATACACTTTTCATCACGGCAGTATCCTCAGCGGTTAACGGCTCACAATCCGCGTGGTTAGAGCCGCCAATTCGATAAATCTTAAACTGCTTGCCTGTTTCTAAATCCTGGAGCACGGCTGTACTGCCCGTGTTAAAAATCCAGTTGGCAAATTCCCAGTCAAGCAGTTCGCCATAACCCGGCTTACGGGGAACCGAGGGCGGGATGATCGTGATTGGTTGGGTTGAATTTACCGGAATAAAAAGGGGTTGTCCCGGCCCAATAAGTTGGGCATGCAGGTTGTTGGTCTTGATAATGGTCTCCTCAGTTGTCCCATATTTATTAGCAATTGTCCACAGATTGTCCCCCGCAACGACGTGGTAAAGCACCACACCCGGTGGTAAATTTCCCCATGTCACCGTTGGCGGAGGTGTTGGTTTTGGTGCTTCTGGTATGGCTGGGGGCGAGTTAATAGGGTCGATCCCGGGTGGGGCGCAGGGAAGCAGTAAAATTTGGCCAACACTAAGGATACTGGACTTAAGCCAGTTTAATCCCATAATCCGCTCTATGGTTGTCCCAAATTTCTGGGCGATCAAGAAGAGGGTGTCACCTGAATTCACCGTATACTTGAGGTAACTGCCGGGGATCACGAGACTCTGTCCCGGATAAATTGTGCTATTGTCTTTAAGGCTGTTTAATTCCATTAGTTTGTCCACTGAAATCCCAAAACGCTGTCCAATCAGGTACAAGGTGTCATTAGGTTGAACATAGTAATGGGTAGTTGGAGTTGATTGGGGAACTTTCAAGACCTGGCCAACCTGAAGATCAGTTGATGTTAAGTTGTTGATCTTGACAAGAGTGTCAACCGTAGTGCTAAATTTTTTAGCGATCAGCCACAGAGTATCACCCGCAACCACTTTATAGTTGGTGTAGGTTATGTAATAGGAACCAGTCGTCGTTGCTGCTGACGCTTGAGCTGGCGTCAACACCAACGCTGAAGAGACCAGGAACCCGATCATGGTAACCATTGATAAAAGACGATTGAATTTCATTTGTTCCCTCCTTTCGTACAACTTCGCTAAATTTTTTCACCACGGATTAATTCTACTAATTCATCCATTGGTTGCTACAATAATTCGACATTCCCAGGAATTTTTCCTTCAGGTAAATATTGACATTTTTTCCCTTGCTTTTTTACCTTATTACAACAGATTATATAACCCAAGAAGGAATTGTCTTTTCCATGCGCGAATAGTTTTTTATCTACTGAAAAAGGAGAGATCAGGATATGAAGGCAAAGGTGAAGGACCTCTTGCCCCGCAAGCAAACTGCTTTCTCCAAGCGAGACACTGTCGTTAGTGTTCTGGAAACACTGCTTGCCGAAGACATGGAAGGTGGCGCGGTGCTCGACGATGATGGACGGGTTTTGGGGATCGCGGTAAAGAATGACTTGCTTCAGTTTCTCGGCCTTGATTACGAAATGCCGATCACCTGGATTCTGAATAAAGAGTGGTCGGTGATCGAGGAATGTACTGTGGTTGAGGTGGCATTTCAATTTCCGACTAACTGGTTAGTAGTGGAAAACAGTGAAGGAGCTTATCTCGGTCTTCTCTCCAAAACCCAAATCGGTATGGCTTTGCTAGAATCTTACGAGACAACTCTAAACCAGTTGAAATACGTACTGGACTCTTGTCATAACGGAATAATCGGGGTTGACCGGCAGGGAATTGTTACCCACTTTAATCCGGCCGCAGAGCGGATGGTCGGCGTGCCGGCCAGCGAGGCGATTGGCAAGCACATTGTCGAAGTTATTCCAACAACTAATATTCCCGAAGTTCTCACCTCGGGAATCCCGCAATACAACCGCCGGGTCGAATTCAACCAGGGAGTGGTGGCCATATCCAACCGGACGCCTATCTGGAAAGATGGGGAAGTTATTGGGGTCGTCGCTTGTTTTCAAGACCTGTCTGAACTAGAACTTGCCTATAAAGAGCTAAAGACCGTCAAAGACCTAAATAAAGAACTGGAAAGCATCCTGGAATCATCATACGACGGCCTGGCCATTACCGATCCCCAGGGACGCTTTATCCGGGTCAGCAATAGCTTCTTAAAGATGACGGGAGCAAAACCAGAAGATGTTCTGGGAAAAACCGCCCAGGATCTGATCGCGGCCGGTTTCTTATCAGATTCGGTCTCTTTGCGGGTGCTAAAAGAACGTAAACCAGTTTCCTTAACCGAGCGGGTCCAGTCAGGTAAGCAAATTTTCGCTACAGGCAACCCGGTTTTTGATGAAGAAGGTAACATCATCCGGATAGTCACCAACCTGCGGGACATGACGGAATTGAATTACCTCCGGGAACAGGTGCAGAAAGCCAGTGAGTTAACTGAACGGTATTATCAAGAACTGGAAGAATGGCGGGCCCGGTTCATGCTAACCACCGAGATCGTCAGTGTCAGTGGGGCGATGCGCCGGATCACTGAGCTGGCCTGCCGGGTGGCGCGGGTTGATTCAACTGTCTTGATTAGTGGGGAGTCCGGGGTAGGCAAAGAGGTCATCGCCAAGCTAATTCACCGTGCCAGTGCCCGTCGGGACGGGCCATTTATTCAGATCAACTGCGGCGCTATCCCGGAAAATCTTCTCGAATCAGAATTATTCGGTTATGAGAAAGGGGCGTTTACCGGCGCCAACCGGGAGGGACACATTGGGATTTTCGAAATGGCTAATAATGGGACACTGCTCCTTGATGAAATAGGAGAGATTCCCTTAAACCTCCAGGTCAAACTGTTACGAGCGATTCAGGAGCAAGAGATCTACCGGGTCGGCAGCAGCAAACCGATCAAACTCAATGTTCGGATCATTGCCGCTACTAACAAAGACTTGCCGGAAATGGTGCGCCAGCGTAAATTCCGTGAAGATTTGTTCTACCGGCTAAACGTTGTTCCGATGGAAATACCACCTTTGCGCGAACGGCCAGAGGACATCGTTCCGCTACTCACCCACTTCTTACAAATATACAACGAAAAATATCATCTGAATCGTCGTTTTTCAGAAGAAACTTTCCGGTTACTTGAAAAGTATAGCTGGCCAGGAAATGTCCGTGAATTGCAAAACTTAGTCGAGCGGTTGATCGTTACCAGTAATGCCGACGTAATTACGCCACTTCATCTCCCACCACACATCACCAACCGTAATGGGGAGGATGCTTCTCCGATCCGGGTTCACTCATTAATCCCATTGAAAGACGCAGAAGAACTGGTGGAAAAAGCTCTGATTACTCGAGCATTGCAACTTGGTAAAAGTACCCGGCGAGCTGCTGAACTGCTCGGGGTAACGCACACCACGATCATTCGCAAGTTAAACAAATACAGGCTTACTGGTACGAGTGATTTCCAGGTGGAATCTGATGCATAATTTGATATTTTATTGCTAAAAACCCATTTCATCATTGACGACAGACCAACAATTACAGGAAAGTGGAATTATTACGTTCCATTTGTTAATTTTTTCATTTAATGCATAGATTTCAGGCCTGATATAACGGCCTTCAAGCAACGTGATTTTTCTTCAGATTTGGAACAATTTAGTACCATTATGGAACGTCGTAATGATTGTGTTAAAAGTATATTTTAAAAGGTTTTTTCTGCCAAAGACGTCATTCTACACTGACAAATGGAACATTATTGTACCGGTAGTACATGTGCTCATTAGAACAAATTTGTAATATTTTATACTCCTTGGTGTAACTTTTCTGAACCATTAGTTGGGAATGTTGATTTAACTGGGCCGCGTTACAGCTTCCCAAAAAAATTGTAACTTTTTTCTGTCTTGCCATACTTTTGGCAAGATTTTTGCTTTTATTAATAGGCAAAGGTTTTGAGAGAGGTGTTATAAGGGGGGAGATAATATGATTACATTGAAAACTTTATTTCTCCTATTTGTTGCCTTTTACGTGACAGTTAAAATTGCCTTCTTTGTTTCAGTATGGTTTATCACCGGCGCAATTGCCCGGCGGGCTCTCCAGGAAAAAGAGAAAAGGGCAGAATCCTTACGACTGCAAGAACTGGAAGCTAAACTGGAGGCTTACGAACAACAAACCAGGAATGTAGCTAACGATAAAGTAATCTATGGTACAAGGCACAAACGCTTTGTTGCGTAAATAATGCTTCAGAAATAGCATATGATAAATGTTGTGCATATAAGGCATATAAGGGCTGAAACAAGTAAGTTTCAGCCCTTATAAATTGGTGCCCAAAGTTAATGATACACATTTATCCCCATATCGGTTATACTGGGGATGAGCTCTTTTTTGCATACGGAGGGACCAATGAATGCTAGACCAAGTACGATTGGCTTTACTGAGCATATTACCAGTCAAAATCATATCGCGTTGGTTCGGGTGGTTTGCCCGAGGGTCGGCCAGTCGGCCTCTTATTCCCTTATATGCTCGCTGTTTCAAGATCGACCTGAGCCAAGTGGAACTGGAAATTGGGGAGTACGCTTCCCTGACTGATTTTTTCGTCCGCCGGGTAAAACCAGAACTGAGACCAATCGATCCTAATCCGCATTCTATCGTCAGCCCTGTAGATGGGCTCGTTTCTGCCTTAGGCATTATCGAAACAGACCAACTGTTCCAAGCTAAAGGGGTCCATTACCGGGTCACCGAACTCCTGGCTTGCGCACCTGAACAGGTCAGCCGCTATTATGGCGGGAGCTTTATCACGATTTATCTCAGTCCGCGGGACTACCACCGCATCCACACACCCATTGCGGGAAAAGTCACCCGTTATACTTACGTGCCAGGCACCCTGTTTCCTGTTAATCCATTCGGGGTACGGGCAGTCCAGGGACTATTCGCCCGTAATGAACGTCTCATCACTTATTTGGCAACCCCGGCCGGCGAAGTGGCCATGGTTAAGGTTGGAGCGACTTTAGTCGGCAGCGTCCGGGTTGTCTACGCAGACGATGTCACTACCAATGTCACTGCCGGTCGTCTTTTTCATGGAGAACTAGCATCGGCACCTTTTTTTGACAAAGGAAAAGAGCTCGGCCGTTTCGAGTTCGGTTCCACTGTCATCTTGTTATTTGAAAAAGACCGGGTCAGTCTAAGGACTGATCTTCAGCCCGGGGAACGGTTATTGATGGGCCAAGCAATTGGACATATCAACTAGATTAGGAGGGGACAATGAGGCCCGTAGACTTATCAGATTTACAAGAAGGAATGCGGCTGGCCAAAGCCATCTATGCGCCAGATGGACGGTTGTTGCTCGGAAAAGGGGTCAAATTAACGCCAGCAGTGATTCAACGACTAAGACAGCTGGAGGTCCTGGTTGTCTATATAGAAGACGAGTATATCGGTACACTTGAGGTTGAGGAAGTAATTTCCGAATCATTGCAACAACAAAGCATACGGATCATCAAAGAGTGCGCCGAAAAAATCAGGGGCAATCAGAAGCTTAATATCAAACTGGTTACTGATATTGTCAACCAGATCCTTGACGATATCGGTTCATCACCGACACTGGTCGTGTTAAATGATATCCGCACTAAGAGCACGCATCTTTACAATCACTCAGTAAGCGTTTGTGTATTAGCTATCCTGACTGGTATCGCCATGGGCTACGACCAATTGAGGCTGAAACTTCTGGGCACTGGCGCCTTGCTCCACGACATCGGCAAAGGAACACTGGATGAAGCGATTCTGAATAATAGCAATGAGCGGTCAGCATCTGAGGAAGCCGTTTATCGCGAACACCCCACTGCGGGTTTCGAGCTCATCCGCACCTACGGTGAGCTCAGTCTGCTAGTCGCCCACACGGCTTTTCAGCACCACGAACGGTTTGACGGCAGCGGGTATCCACGTGGCTTAAAAGGGGAAGAGATCCACCCCTTTGGCAAGATTACCGCCGTGGCTGATACGTTCGATAACCTGGTTTCACCCCTAAATCCAGCCAAGCGCTTGTATCCTCACCAGGCCCTGCAGCAGATGGTAGCCGAGGCAGGAAAGGCTTTTGACCCCCAGATCCTTAAAGTGTTTTGCAAGGTGATCGCGCCCTACCCAGTGGGTTCGACTGTCCAGCTCAGTACAGGAGATATTGGTGTGGTGGTCCACGTCGATCCGGAGCACCCAGCTCGGCCCAAGGTTAAACTTATTTCCAACAAATTCGGGATCATCATTCATAAATTTCCAGTTGTCGATCTAAAGACCAGGCCCCAAATTTTTATTCAAGACGTATTAACCGAAAAACAAAGGCCCCGGTTGAAAGTAAATAACTGCAATTAGCCATCAAGCTTTTAATAAGAAGCACTCTTCTGGGCTATCTTTTTCGTTAACCAACATGCAGGAAAACAACCAGAAGTGATGAAAAGTACATAAAGTTCACCATTTTTGTTTTGAGCGGAGGTACTAGTGAGCAAATCGCTTTGTCAAATTAACCCTGTCATCGTTATAACCTGCCTGCGCTTTGTCCTTGCTCTGCCAATCGCCTGGTTATTCAAACGAAACCCGCTGGTCGCGTTAGGGCTGTTTTTATTAGCCGAATTTACTGACTTGCTTGACGGTTTTCTTGCCCGCCGATATAGTTTGACCACGAAATACGGAGCTTTACTCGATCCGCTCGCAGATAAAGCCATCTTACTGGCTTCTCTTTATGGCCTTTGGCAAGCCCATTTGATTCCGGGGTGGATATTCGCGATTGTAGTGATAAGGGATACTTTAGCTTTAACTGGAGCTACGCTTTTACTTAAGGGAGCAAATATTTTGCCTGCCAATATTCTTGGCAAAGTTACTGCTTGGCTTTTTGCGTTCGCCATAGTAAGCCTACCTTTTTGGCAGACCTTCGGCATGTATATGTTAGGTTTAGCCATAACTGGAATGTTTGTGGCATTTATCAGCTACGCGTGGGAGTTTTATCGGATAGCCAGGGGTAGGTAAGACGAACGTCATATAACACAATCCAAGTGATGAACGTTAGGTGGTGATTACCAACTGGCACATATCAGACTTAAACGGTCGGGAAATCCTGCAGGAGAACCGTTCCCATGATCCCACTGCCAGGATTATGTTGTCATCGACTTCTCCGCCAGGACAAACCACAACAATACTGCTGTCAGCACACCCATAAAGCCGCCGAAGTAGAAAGGGGCCGCCGCACCCCACTTCGTCCACAGCCAGCCCGCCAGTAATGAGGCCGGTAGTAGGCCTATCCCCACCAGGGTGGCGTGCAGGCCCATCAGCGTTCCCCGCAGGTGCGCTGGGGCAATGTCCGCAATCAGGGCTTTTTCCACTCCTTCAGTTGCCCCGGCATAGACCCCATAAAGCCCAAACAACCACCACACCGAGCTTGCTTCGCTGGCCCGGGCAAAACCCAGGTAAACCAGCCCGTACGACATATAACCGAGCACCAACAAGTTTTTCCGACCAAAGATATCAGATAGCCGCCCGGCCGGGTAAGACACAACGGTGTAGACCAGATTATAGGTCAAATAGAGGAGGATGACCGAGCCAGCGTCAAACCCCATCTGCTGTGCTCGTAACAGAAGGAACTGATTGGAGGAGTTACCAAGGGCAAAAAGAAAGACCACCACCAGAAACGCCTGTAAACGAAAGTTCAGGGAAGACCATTTCAGACTGAACTGCTTGCCTCCTACAGTTTGCACTGTCCGTTTCTCCCGCACGGCCAACAAGACAATCACACCGATTATGGACGGGATTACTGCCATCAGGAAAACCGTCTGGTAGTCACCTGTATAGAATGTGAATAAGTAATAGGCAAGGAGGATACCGAGCACCGCACCGAGGGTGTCCATGGTACGGTGCAGCCCGAAAGCGCGTCCCCGTTCACTGGCGTTTACTGAATCTGCGATGATGGCGTCGCGTGGCGCTGTTCGTACACCCTTACCAAAGCGGTCGACCAGCCGACCGCCAAAGACCCAGCCCCAGGAGGCCGCCAGATAAAACAGTGCCTTACCAACAGTTGAGGACCCGTAGCCCAATATTGTAAGCGTCTTGCGCCGGCCCAACCGGTCCGAGAAGTATCCGGAAAAGACTTTCAGCAGACTGGCTAGACTTTCAGCCACTCCTTCGATGAGTCCAACGATCAGTGGAGTAGCTCCCAGCTTTGCCGTTAGATAAAGGGGAACCAGAGGGTAAACCATCTCTGAACTGATGTCAGTTAGCAAGCTCACCAGCCCGAGCAACCAGACGTTATACATCTTTCTCACTCCCACCAATTCTTTTAGCTGCTTTCGCCCTATTGTAATCACAAAATAGAAGCAATTGTCAACGACTAACCAAATCGGTACGCGATAGAAAAGGGTAATTATTGACGAACCGTGGCAACACCGGTACACTAAAGGTATAATTTAAGGTGTAAGTTAATTGAAAACTGTTTTCATAGGATGCTACCATCAAGATACGAAGAACACCAGTTACGGAAAGGAGTCTGCCCATGGAACCAAAACCAAGTTCTGCCTCCGCGGTCACGATGGCGCAAATTGTCCTTCCTTCCCAGGCCAACGCCGCCGGGAACATGCATGGGGGAGAAGTCATGAAGCTCATGGATATCGCTGCGGGCGTCGTCGCCCAACGCCACTCCCACTGCAATGTCGTCACAGCCAGTGTAGACCAGTTAACCTTTCAGGAACCGATCTTTGTCGGCGACCTGGTTATTTGCCATGCGGAGATCGTCTATACGGGCCGAACTTCCATGGAAGTGCTGGTCACCGTCCAAGTCGAAAACTTAAGCCGAGGCGAAATAAAGGATGCATTGAAAGGATATTTCGTAATGGTAGCCCTGGACCGAAACGGTCGTCCAACTCCTGTTCCGCCGCTCAAACTGGAAAATGAAGAGCAAAAACGACGCTTTGAAGAAGGCCGGCAGCGGGTCGCTGCCCTGAAAAAAGCCGCCAGGAATTCAGCCAGCTAACAAGGAGGCGTAGGCCAGTCATGTATTGCGCGAACTGCGGCTTGGAGTTACCAGCTGAAGCTAATTTTTGCTGGAAATGTGGTCAGCCCTGTAAGGAGCCGGCCGAAACCGCATGGGAAACCTGTCAGATCGAATACGAAACCGTGCGCGACGGCTTCCTTTATCGGGGAGACGACCTTAGATTCGTGGCTCAGGCCAGTGGGCCGCGAGGTGAATACATTGCGGGGAAATCACGAGTTTTCCGTACCAGTCCGTTCTATAACCTCCCGTCGACCCAAGAACACAGGGATTTGCTGGATGTCCTGGTTAATAAGCTTATTCAGGAGGGTTGGGAACGGGTTGGGGAACCGGGAGAATTCTGGTGGAACTACACGTTCCGCCGTCCAGTCAGGGGAATTTAAGATAACTACTTTCAACCACTCAAAGATTTAGACGTTTCCGACTGAGTTCTACTCTGCGGCACCGCCACGATCATCCCGCCAACCCCAAGGGCCGCAGCAAAAAGCATTACTCCCCGATAACCCCAGCCCTGGGCGATCATCCCGCCCAAGAACGGGCCCACTGCATTGCACAGATTTAGGGTGGCCTGGAAGATACCGCTGGCCGTACCACGGTCTTCACCGGCCCGCAAGACAAGCAGAAGCGCCCCCACGTAGAGACAGGCCCAGGCTACGCCCGGCATGGCCTGCACCAGCAGCAGGGGCCAGCGGTAATGAATCAGCACGTAGCCTAAGAAAACCACGATCGACAGCGCCTGACCGAAGGCAAATACCCGCTGCGGGTGGAAGCGTTCCAAAGACCGCATGACGATAACCTGCACAACGTAATTTGTTCCCCATAAAAGTCCGATCCAGAAACGATCCAAACCCAGGGAGGTAAAATATAGGGGCAAAATAATCCACACCGATGCTGCTCCCAGGTGTCGCAAAAAGATCGCCAGGTAAACTGGAAAGCCCTGCTTTATCACAGCACTTAACTGAGGGGTGCTTTCTCTTTTTGCGATTGCTTTGCCTTCTCTGGGCGGTGAAAGGAAGAGAGAAAGAATAAAAGCCAGGGTGCAACAAATGGTACTGGCTGCAAACAGATCATCAAAATCATTCAAAAAAGCCGCAGCTATCGCTCCCCCAATCCAACCGAGCGAACTATAGGAACTGAACCGTCCCATGTCGGCGCCGGACTCAAAGGCATAAGCCACCAAAGCCGCCGTGGTAACCCCGAGGGACAAACCAACGCCAGCGCGTACCAAAGCCAAGCTCAATAGGTGTTGAGCCAGTAACTGACCAGCGAAGGCCACCGTGCTAAGCAGGAGACCCACCCGCACGAAACGTAATTTCCCCTGGCGATCTGATTGTTGGCCCGAGTAGAGGGAGGCCAGCAGATAAGCCCCTCCGTAAGCCGCGCCGATCAAACCTACTTGAAAGTTCGACGCGCCCAACTGGGCACCAAGCAGAGGAATAAAAATAGTGGAACTCTGGATGGCAACATTTAAGAGAAAATATACCCCGCTGATCAGAAAGAGTGAATTGTTTATCATCTTAATACCCTATCCTGTGAAATTCCGGTTGACACCAAAATATCACTTTTAACCAAGAAATTCAAGAAATAAAGCTTCGCAAACCACCGCAAATTAAACCCCACGCAGGTCAAACTTCGGCACAAAGAGGACAGAAGAGGTATCGTCTTCCTGGATAAATCCGTTTTCCACTCCCAACGACAGGGCATAATCTATAAGCGCCTCATAATCGGTCGGATGGAGAGGTTGGTTGATTTCCGGCCGTTCCTGGGCCCGAAACATGGGAGTGTATTGGTTCATCAGGCTGAAATACACCGAATTACCAAAGGTGTGGTGGACATACTCGATGATGCGCTTTGAGTCCTCCAAGAGGCCGGGAAGAGCCAGGTGCCGGATAATAACCCCCTTCTGGATTAAACCGTTTTCATCAAACCGGGGTGTCCCGACCTGGGAGACCATTTCTTCAATCGCTCTGGTGGCTTGCGCAAAATAATCAGGGGCCCCGGAGTAGATGATCGCATACCGGTCGTCATAATATTTCAGGTCTGGCAGGTACACGTCTACATAGCCTGCCAGGGAACGAATCGTCTCCACTGTCTCGTAACTGTTGGTGTTATAAACTACCGGGAGACGAAAACCATTAGACCTGGCTAATTCCAAACCGGCAATAATCTGGGGAACGTAATGAACCGGGGTCACCAGGTTGAGATTGTGGGCTTGCCGGTCCTGCTGCTCCAAAAAGATCTGGCTGAGTCTAGCAATAGCTACCTCCTGACCAGTCCCATGCTGGCTGATCTGGTAGTTCTGGCAGAAGAGGCAGCGTAAGTTGCAGTGGGAAAAGAAAACGGTGCCGGAGCCTTTGGTCCCAGAAATACAGGGTTCTTCCCAGTAGTGCAGGGAAGCAAGGGCTACCTTTGCTTCCAGGCCAGCCCGGCAGTACCCGATTTCTCCCTCAAGTCGATTCACGCGGCATTTTCGTGGACACAATTCACATTTTTTAAGGCGGCCGAGCAACTTCACACACCTCCAATCAATGATATTTCGCCTGACAAGTCTGATCTCCTTGTGCTCACAGCCAGAAAAACCGGCCTTGCTGAGAAGGAAAATTTAATATGGAATAGAAATAATAGTAAAAAATAACACAGGAGGGTTCAGCATGGAATTCTTCGAGGTCATTCACGCCCGGTGTGCGATTAGACAATAAAGTAAAGTGGATGAGTTAATGGGTTGTAGAAGAGAAGCAGGGTTGCAATACACCCTGCTACTTTATAAACCTTCAATTAAAGTAGGTGAGCCCTTATGACAAAACAATTAACAGATAACGTCCGGTGCTTGGGCAATCGACATTTTAATTTCTTTATCGTTGGCCAAAAAGAAGCAGCGCTTATTGAATGTGGTGTAACCGGAGCGGTCGTCAACTTTTACCAGCAGTGGCAATCAGCGGTTTTGCAGCCTGAGATTCGATACCTGATAGCCATGCACGC
The DNA here is from genome assembly GCA_013178045.1 of Bacillota bacterium. Classification (NCBI taxonomy): domain Bacteria; kingdom Bacillati; phylum Bacillota; species Bacillota bacterium. The sequence continues at coordinate 213,406 of JABLXP010000001.1, read as the reverse complement.
CCATTTTGATCACGTTTGTGGGATTCCAGCTTTACGTAAAATGTTTCCCACCGCGGCTGTTGCGGCCAGCCCCCACGCCCAAAAAGTGATGGGTAAGCCAACGGTAATGGAGAATTTTTTTGCTCAGGATGAACAAATGGTCCAGGTTCTAATGAAAGAAGGGTTTTTGCCCGAACCAGTCAGGGTACCACCGGCCCAAACTATAATAGTTGACTACCTTCTCGAGGACGGAGATACCTTATATCTAAGGACTGGGATAAAATTAGAGATAATCGCGGCTCCCGGCCACAGTCCCTGTAGTTTGGCCGCTTACTTGCCGGCCGATAAGGTGATGTTCCTCTCGGATGCCGCGGGTTTTCAAATTTCTGATACCGAAATTTTTCCCATCTTCTTTCAAGGATATGAACTGTATGTGGAAACTATTAAGCGGTTGATGGGCTATCCTACCAATGTTCTGGGCATTGCCCACGAGAGAATCTGGACTGGTAATGATATCGAGATTTTTTATAAGCGGGCGCTAGAAGCTGCGCAGAACGCCTTTAAGGAAATCAGAGAAATGACTGAAGCCGGGCTTCAGGAGGCTGAGATGAAAGACAGACTTTTTAACCGTTATTATCAAGGCAATTTACGTATATACACCCCTGAGAATATTCATACTTGTATTGACCTGCTGATCAAACGGGTGCAAGAATGTTTGTGAACGGAAATTAAATCGACATAAAACAGGGAAAGGAACAGCGAAGAATGGGACTCTTAGAAATGTATCGACAAAAACTGGTTACAGCCGAACAAGCTGCTGCTGTGGTTAAATCTGGCGACTGGGTTGAGTATGGCTTTGCTCTTGGCGCCCCGGTTGAGTTCGACCGGGCGTTGGCCCAGCGCAAAGAGGAATTGTTTGACGTCAAGTTCCGAAGCTGTTGTAGTTTATGGCCGATCGCGGTGATGGAGGCGGATCCTGACGGTGAACACTTTGTCTGGAACAGCTGGCACTTCAGCGGGCGAGACCGAGCTTTATATGATCGGGGCTCAGCGTACTACATTCCCTTCAAGTTCAATGAATTACCCCGGTTAACACGACAAGAAGTCGAACCAATCGATGTTTTTGTCTGCCAGGTGTGCCCCATGGACAAACATGGCTTCTTTAATTTCGGTCCGCAGGTAACCAACCACATGGCTCTCGTAGAAAAAGCCCGGGTGGTCATCGTAGAAGTCAACCACAGTCTGCCCCGGGTGAGAGGAGGACGGGAAGAGGTCGTCCATATTTCAGATGTCGATATGATTATTGAAGGCAACAACCCCAGTCTACCGGAGATCCCCCCAGCGCCGATCACGCCGGTAGATGAAGCGGTGGCCCGGTTGATCGTTGAAGAAATGGCTGATGGGGCTTGTCTGCAACTCGGAATCGGCGGAATGCCCAATGCCGTTGGCGCGATGATCGCCCAATCCGACCTCAAAGACCTGGGTGTTCATACCGAGATGCTGGTCGACTCGTTCGTCGATCTGTACCTGGCCGGAAAAATCACCGGGGTAAGGAAAAATATCGACCGGTACAAGATGGTCATGACTTTTGCCGCCGGGACCAAAAAGCTCTACGATTTTATTGACGACAACCCGGTGATTGCCGCCTACCCCGTAGATTACACCAATCACCCAGCCACGATCGCCCAGTTGGATAATATGGTGGCGATTAATAACGCGGTCGAAGTTGACCTCTTTGGGCAGATCTGTTCGGAGTCTAGCGGGATTCACCACATTAGTGGGACCGGGGGTCAGCTTGATTTTGTCCAGGGTGCGTATGATTCAAGGGGGGGTAAAGCTTTTATCTGCCTTTCATCGACATACACGACTAAAAACGGTGCGGTTAAATCAAGAATTCGGCCCATTCTTACCCCCGGCGGAATTGTTACCGACCCGCGGACGGCCACTCACTATTTGGTCACGGAGTACGGGAAAGTAAATCTGAAAGGGAAAACGACCTGGCAACGCGCAGAAGCAATTATCGGGATTGCCCACCCTAATTTTCGCGACGAACTCATTAAAGAAGCAGAAAAGATGAAGATCTGGCGGCGGACTAACAAGATCTAATAAATTGTATTCCAATTACAACCTGGTTAATTAAGAAGGAGTGATTGTGATTTGTACAGCACCATTCTAGTTAAACGGACAGAGGGCATTGGTTTGCTCACCTTAAACCGGCCAGACGCGCTTAATGCTCTGAATCTCCTGATGCGGGAAGAAATTCGATTAGCGTTAGAAGAGTTGGGCAAAGATGACGAAGTTCGTGTGGTGGTGATCACCGGTGCTGGTCGGGCATTCTGTGCCGGCGGGGACGTCAAAGAGCAGACGGGTGGTTTCGACGCCAGTTCTGGACGTGAGCGGATTCGCAACCTGGATCGCCTGCTCATGACCATGGTTAACTTAGAAAAACCGATTATCTGCGCTGTTAATGGAGTGGCAACCGGAGCAGGGTGCAATCTGGTCCTGGCTGCAGATCTAATTGTGGCGGCAGAAGAAGCCAGGTTTTCGGAGATCTTTATTCAAATTGGATTAATTCCTGACTTTGGCGGAATGTATTTTCTGCCTCGGTTAGTAGGTCTGCCGCGCGCGAAAGAAATGGTCTTCACCGGTCAAATGCTCACGGCCAGAGAAGCGAAAGAAATGGGGCTAATTAACCGAGTCGTTCCCCGGGCAGAATTGGAACCCGTTGTGTTCGAATTAGCTAGGGACATCGCCCGAAAATCGCCAACGGCGATTAGATTAGCCAAGTCGATTCTCAACCGCAGCCTGAGCTGTGATCTCCCGACATTGCTGGAACTGGAAGCATTCGCGCAGGGGATCTGCTTCCAATCTGAAGAACATCGCGAGCTATTGCGGGAATTCCTGGCAAAACGAAGGGAGAAATAACTTTAAAAATATATTAATGGGGGGTTGAAAATGATAATTCAGTGGCTTGGTCACGCTTGTTTTGCTATTCAATTACAAACTGGTACGACCATAATTACCGATCCATTCGATCAAAGCATTGGTTACCCATTACCTAATCTGGCAGCCGATTATATCACCATCAGTCACCAACACTATGATCACAATGCAGTCAAGACAATACTCGGCGAGCCGGTTATTATTGAAAAAGAAGGGCAATATAACTTCACAGAAGTTAATATCGTCGGGATTCCTTCTTTCCATGATTCAGATGGGGGTAAAAAAAGAGGTAAGAACATTATATATATTATCGAAGCGGAGGATTTAAGGCTCTGTCACCTGGGAGACCTGGGGCATGTTCTCACTTTGGAACAGGTGAAGGCAATCGGAGATATAGATGTGCTTTTCGTCCCCGTCGGCGGCTATTTTACTATTGACCATAATCAGGCTGCCAAGATCGTCGAACAACTCGGCCCTAAATGCGTCATACCAATGCACTACAAAACTGAATATATAGATTTTCCAATTAGCGGAGCAGATGAATTTTTAAGACATTACCCTGGCTATGAGAAAACCCAGGCTTTCTCTATTACTGGCAAAGACCTGGACCTTATACCAAAAGTTGTGCTTTTAGAATTAAAAAAATAGGTTTCTGATTAAAAATGGAGGACCTACCCATGTTGTTTTCATCGTTTTCCGTGAAAAACCTGACGTTAAAAAACCGCATTGTAATGCCGCCAATGTGTATGTACTGCGCTAACCTGGACGGAACAGTAACCGATTGGCACGTGATCCACTATGCCACGCGTGCCGTAGGGCAGGTAGGCTTACTGATTGTAGAATCCACCGCCGTTGCCCCAGAGGGGAGATTAACCAACAGTGACCTGGGGCTATGGGATGATAGACAGGTTGACGGGCTAAAACGGCTGGTTGAGGCCGTTTTAGCGAATGGCAGTCGCATTGGCATTCAATTGAACCACGGTGGACGTAAAAGCCACGTTGCCGGGCAGCCGTTGCTGGCGCCGTCCCCCATCGCATTTAACGCCAAATATGGGACACCAAAAGAAATGACCCGGGACGATATCAAGGGAGTGGTGGAAAGCTTTGCCCAGGCAGCTAGCCGAGCCGTGCGGGCGGGGTTTGACCTGATAGAAATCCATGCCGCCCATGGTTACCTGTTGAGTCAGTTTCTCTCACCATTAAGCAATCAAAGGGAAGATGAATACGGCGGTTCGCCAGCCAACCGGGCGCGTCTATTGGGAGAAGTAGTGGAAGCCGTGCAGTCCGTATTGCCATCAGGTATGCCGCTGCTGGTACGGGTCTCGGCGCATGACTTCGAAGCCGGCGGCAACACCCCCCAGGACGTGGCCGAAATGATCAACACTGTTAAACACAAAGGCATCGATGTTGTAGACGTAAGTTCAGGCGCGGTCACAGAAACCGTGCCGCGGGCTTACCCTGGCTACCAGATTCCCTTTGCTTTAACAATCAGGGAAAGAACAAATCTTCCTGTTATCGGCGGTGGCCTGATCACCGAACCCATGCAGGCCTTAAGAGTGGTGAAATCGGGAGTAGATCTGGTGTACATCGGTCGGGAATTGCTGCGCAATCCATACTGGCCCTTAAAAGCCGCTTACTTACTGGGCCAAAACATTGAATGGCCGGCACAATACATCCGCGGGAAATTTCCTACTCAACTCCACGAAAACTAACAGTAATGACTGCGCCTTCTCTGACGTATGTACCAGGGGCTACATCTTGTTTGTAAGCCACGCCGCTCCCTTCAATTTGAATCTTCAAATCGAGCAAACCAAGGATCTGGGCAGCTTCACGTACCGTTTTGCCAGTTAAGTCTGGGACAATAACTTGTTTGCTCTGCGGGTTATAGGTAACTTCTTTCCGGCCTGACAGGTTGACAAATACTGGCTGAGTGGACACTACTTTGCTCCCGGGAGATGGATACTGGTTAACAACCCGATTCTGATTCCCCTGCAGAATAGGTTGCAAACCCGCTTGTTTAATTTTTTGAACCGCTTCTTCTCCTGATAAGCCAAGTACATTCGGCACGGTAGCAACTTGTGTGTCCTGTCCATCGCTTTGGAATTCCAATGTTGTAGGATAAACCCCCAGTCTTTTTAGCGCTTCCCTGGCAATTTCTTTAAAAGCCGGAGCCGCCACCCAGCCACCGTACGGCAACCCACGCTGGGGAGCATCCACCACCACTAAAACAGCAAGCCGAGGATTATCGATCGGGACCACGCCAATGAAAGAAGCAACATACTCGTTGGGCAGATAGCCACCGGTTGGGGCAATCTTCTGGGCGGTCCCGGTCTTACCACCAACACGATATCCCTCGATCTGAGCATTTTTGCCTGTGCCAGTTTTGACTACTTCTTCCAGTAAGAGGCGTACCGCTTGCGAGGTCTCTTTAGATACGATTGGACCAGAAGCTACCGGAGTAATCTCTTGAATAATGTTTTTATCCTTATCAGCAAAAGCTTTTACCAGGTGAGGTTTCATGTATATACCATTGTTGACGATCGCGGAAACCGCGCTGAGGAGTTGAATGGGGGTAACAGCATTGGTCTGCCCAATAGAAGCTGTGGCCAGATCGATTGGTCGGTTATTTTTTTCTGGGAGTAAAATCCCCTGGGATTCACCTGGTAGGTCAATGCCGGTTTTGTTCCCAAAATTGAAAGCCCGAACATACTGGTAAAGTTTTGGCCAACCCAGACGGCCCCCAATTTGGACGAAGCTCACGTTGCAGGAATTAGCCATCGCCTTGGCTAAAGACTGCCAACCATGAACTTCGTTGTGGGAACAGCGGATCGTCCGGCCGTTCACTTGAATATAGCCAGGGCAGTTGAAATAGTCTCCCAGGCTGACCGCTTTTTCTTCCAGGGCGGCTGCCACGGTAATAATTTTGAAGGTGGAACCAGGTTCATAGTTGTAACTTACGGCTAAATTTCGCCTGGCCTCCTGGGGGTAATTATTATAATTGTTGGGGTCAAAAGTCGGCTGACAAGCCAAAGCCAGAATTTCCCCCGTGGTTACGTCCATCACGATGGCCGTCGCGCCTTTGGGCTGGTACTCTTTCATGATTTTTTCCAGCTCCCGTTCAGCCATCAATTGAATTGTTTCATCTATCGTAAGAACAATACTTTTTCCATCTTGGGGCGGGACAAGTCTTTTGGTTTCATCAGGGATATAGTGGCCCTGGGCATCGGCTTCTGCAACTAATATACCCTGGATGCCACTCAATTCCTTATCATAAAAATATTCAATCCCTTCCAATCCTTTGTTTTCCATGCCAGCAATTCCCAGCACATGCGCGGCCAGGGTTTTTTGGGGGTAAAAGCGTTGACTCCGGCTGGTTACACCAATACCAGGTAGATCAAGGCTTTTTATTTGTTGGGACTTATCAGCAGAAACCTTAAACTTCAGCCAAACAAAAGGAGAATTAGAGGTGATTTTTTCATAAACCTTCTGCTCGTCCAACTCTAGTATCCCCGCTAAATTCTGGGCGATTTCCTTTTCCCGGTTCGAACCACGAATATCGCCTGGCAGGGCAAAAACAGCATCCGCATTTACACTAATGGCCAGTTCATGAAAATTTCGGTCGTAGATAATCCCCCGGTTGGCCTCTAAAGGTATCTCTCTTGTCCGGTTCGCCAACGCCTTAAGGTAGAGGGTCTGGCCCTGGACCAACTGGAGTTGCCCAAAACGCAAAATAAGTAAGAAAAATAAAAAGGTAAAACCGCCAAATATGCATCTGGCCCGATGGTTGTATAACTTAGGCTTTTCGTGCAAAATTTTAACCCCCATATGTAGAAAATAATTCACTACAGGCATATTTTAACAATGTTTTTACACAAAACAAAGGTAAAATCAGGTAGCCCTCAAGAAAAAAGAGGAATTTGTCTACAACCGGAGAAGACTTCAAATGAAGAAAAAATGATCGCTTTGGAAGGGGCAAATATGAACGGAGAAGCTGAGTTGAAACACGATACTTCACTAAAAAAGAGCTCGCTGGTGATAGTTACCATGGCCTCGTTCCTCACCCCGTTTATGGGCAGTGCAGTGAACCTGGCGATTCCTTCTATTGGAAAAGAGCTAACGGGTGGGGCCTATTTACTCAGCTGGGTTGTTTCCAGTTTTCTACTGGCCTCGGCCGCATTCTTGGTTCCCTTTGGGCGCCTGGCCGATATCATTGGACGGAAGAAAATTTTTCTCCTGGGAATTGCTGGTTTTTCTCTGTTTTCGTTGTTATGCTGTTCTGCAAGGTCGCTTGAGGCACTCATTATCTTTCGTTTACTCCAGGGGATTGCCAGTGCCATGGTTTTCAGTACCGGAATGGCTATTCTGACTTCGGTTTTTCCTCCTGGCGAGCGGGGAAAGGTTCTCGGGATAAACAGTGCTACCGTTTATACTGGTCTGTCGCTGGGTCCAGTATTGGGGGGAGCGATGAACCACTATTTAGGTTGGGAGTCAATTTTTTATTTTAACGTGCCGATCGGGATATTGATTATCCTGCTTACCCTATTGAAGTTGCCGGGAGAATGGGTGGGAGCAAGTGGTGAAAAATTTGATTTAACCGGTTCCATTCTCTACGTTCTGGGCTTGGTCACTTTCATTTACGGTTTATCATCAATTGCCAAATCTATGGAAGCCAAATACATCTTGTTATTAAGCCTGTTTGTGATCGGTATTTTTATCTGGCAGCAAAAACAGAAAGAAAATCCGCTGCTGAATGTAGCACTTTTCAGCAAGAATATGACTTTTGCCTTTTCGAATCTGGCCGCTTTAATAAATTACAGCGCCACTTTTGCGGTAAGTTTTTTAATGTCCCTGCACCTGCAGGTCACGATGGGATTAAATTCCCAGGTAGCCGGGCTGATCATGCTCGCTCAACCGGTAGTTATGGCCCTGTTATCCCCCTTCGCGGGCAGATTATCTGACCGGATCGAACCAAGAATTGTCTCATCATGGGGAATGGGCATAGTAACTCTCGGATTATTTGTTTTACTATTTATTACGAAAACTACCCCGATCTGGCTGATCGTCGCCAATTTAATGCTTTTAGGAATTGGCTTTGCTCTGTTCGCATCGCCGAACAGCAACGCGGTGATGGGGTCAGTAGAAAAAAGGTTTTACGGCATTGCTTCCTCAACTTTGGGCACAATGAGACTGACCGGTCAAGCCATCAGCATGGCCATTGTAACATTAATTATTGCACTCTATGTTGGTAATATGGAATTAAGCCCGGCTTATTCTGACTTATTAATAAGGAGCACCAAAACTTCGTTTATTATCTTTACGGTACTATCTGCTAGCGGCATATTTGCGTCCTTGGCCAGAGGCAATGTGTATAACCAGAACCAAGCAAAATAAAAGTTTTATTTTTCTGGAAGACAAAATTAGGGTGGTATTGTGACACTTTATCAATCCTTTGAATATGATCCAAGTAACAGAACAGCTAAGGAGGAGAGATAAAGTGTACCAATACGAATTTATTGAAGACCTGGAAAAAACCATAAAAAATGAGATCTGTGATGCGGCCTATTACGAGAAGTTGGCGGAACAGGCCCCCAACGCGCAAACCAGACAAACCATATTAAACATAGCGAAGGACGAAAAAAGGCATGAGCAGCTTTTTTCCAAAGTGTATATGACATTGACTGGCACAAAACCTTCCAAGCCGGCAAGAGTCGACCCACAAGTGCCAAACTACCGTACTGCTTTAAGAGAAAGGATTATCGCCGAGATCGACGCTTATGAGCATTACAAGGATTACTATCTCCAGTCCAACCGCTTGTTTTACCGAGATATTTTCTTTGACATCATGCATGACGAAGCTGAACACGCGATGCGCCTGCAACTGTTGTTAACTGAAAGCAAAGCCGAGTAAAGCTCTGGAAACAAGGAAAGACTTTATTATTATAATGAAGTATTCATCATTCATCAAGCCGTCTGCCCTAAAATGAAGTGCAGGATAAATAAGATAGTAAGAATATACACTACGGGATTATTTTCTTTATGCCGCCCAGCTATCAATTTCACAATTGTATAGGACATAAACCCAAAGGCCAAGCCCTGAGCGATGGAGAAGGTGAGGGGCATCATGATGATGGTAAGAAAGGCTGGCAAGGCCTCGGTGAAATCATCAAATTTTATTGACCTGATTTCCCCCATCATCAATACGCCCACGATGATTAGGGCAGGAGCGGTGGCCTGCGGTGGGATCAGCCCTACCAGAGGAGCAAAAATTATGGCAATAATGAAAAGCAAGGCCACCACCACCGCGGTTAGCCCGGTCCTTCCGCCAGCGGAAACACCAGCTGCGCTTTCAATATAACTGGTCACCGTACTGGTCCCCATCAGGGCACCAAACATTGTCCCAAGCGAATCAGAAAAAAGAGCCTTGCCGATCCGGGGTAACTCTCCTTTTTCATTCAGCAAACCGGCCTTGCGTGAGACACCGATCAGAGTCCCAATATTGTCGAACAAATCCACAAAAGTAAAGGAAAAAAGGATTGAAATCAGACCAACGCTTAACGCGCCCTTAATATCCAACTTGAACGCCGTTGACTGAAGGGCGGCGAAAGGATTAGAAACAGCCAAAAAGCTGCTTATTCCCTTGGGAGCTGGCGCTACTCCGGATATGACGGCAATCACCGTTGTCAACAGAATACCCAGAAGCAATGCCCCTTTAATCCGCCGGGTAATCAAGAAGCTGGTGATAATAAGACCGACAAGGGCGACTAAAACTCCAGGCTCTTTCATATTGCCCAAGGTAACCAGGGTCGCTTCGCTTTTCACCACAATCCCAGCGTTACGCAGACCAATAAAGGCAATAAACAGGCCAATCCCTACGCCAATAGCTAAGCGCAGGACCTGGGGTACTCCGTCAACAATCCATTCCCGGACCTTAGTAACCGTCAGGAGGAAAAAAACAACGCCCGAAATAAAGACCGCGCCCAGAGCGGTTTGCCAGGGAAGCCCCATTCCGAGCACCACGGTGTAAGTAAAGAAGGCGTTTAGCCCCATTCCTGGCGCCACGGCGATCGGATAGTTGGCATAGAGCCCCATGACCAGGGTAGCAAAGGCAGAAGCAATACAGGTGGCGGCAAATGTTGCGGCTACTGGCATGCCAGCATCTTTCAAAATGCTCGGGTTGACAAACAGGATGTAGGCCAATGTGACAAAAGTAGTAAACCCGGCCAAAACCTCTGTGGATACATTGGTCCGGTTTTCTCTTAAGTGAAAAATTCTTTCTAATACTCCTGCATCCAGGGAATTTGTTTTCATCTTTGTCGACATAGTGAGACCTCCGTAAAATTTGCAAATATCTTAGATTATTATTTCCTGGTTCCTAATCGTTAATCTAAAGTTTAATTGCAGCAATAGCGTGCTGTTCATCTGTGGTACACTACTATTATGACAATATCAGGCAAAATCCAATTATCATCGCACCCCCCTGTTGTTCTCTGACATTAGAAAACTTAAAGTAGGAAATCTATTCCATGCTTATTTTATAATGTAATATCCAATAAGGAAAGAGGGAAACGTGAGATGATATGAGAATAAATCAAATGTCACTAAAGCCAGAGAAGTAGTGGTAACAGGCTGTTATAGAAAATTTTAAATTATCTGAAAAATATATTGACAGCCTGTCTTTTTTTGGTTACAATGAAAGTAACCTAAAAGATAACCGATAAGGTTATTAATTAGGATGTCCCCTGATAATTCGATAGCCCAAAGTTAATGGTAATCTGCTGACACCAGAGATTTTAACTGTGGATCTAAAAGGAAGACAATTTAAAAAGTCGAAAGACTGATTTAAGTTGTCACCGAGGTCAAATGAAATTCTGTTAGTTCAGGGAAACCTAATCTAATAGAAAAGTAAAAAGGCCAGAGGCCAAAAGTTGAAATCTTGAGATAAGCAGAGACTATAAACATGGACGAAAAATCCTTATACAATTAAGATTTAGCCATAAGGGCTGATGATTTTGAGTATAAGGAAATTCGGATAAGTAGGTGGGTAAGAGAAAATCAAGCCAACCGAAATTTCAGGGGAGAAAACAAAGGGGGGACATGCAGAATTGCAGTCTCTAACCGGCAAAGGGTAGGCAAAGGTTCTTACTAGGGGAACTTGATGCCTACCCTTTAGCTATTTGCAACTGTGTCCACTCCGGAACATCCAGCTGCGCCGGATAATCTTGATTCTGAGGAACCATTGTAGTAGAATAAGGTTATCATGCGGGAGGAATGCTTGTGCAGCATGCCCGCTTTTTAGCTTTTTAGCACAGGTAAAGCACTCAAGCTGCTGACAAGCTAAGGGTTGATGTCGTCGAGGCGGTATTTGCTCATCTATCAAAGATTCATAAACGTCCGTTATGATGGCGTTTTTTTAATCCCACCAAGTCTAGTTTACATAATTACCATTATAGGAAGTACTGCGAAGTTTCTAGGACATTATGTAGTCGACGAAGTCGATTTTCTTGTTATACTTACTTTATAGGGTTTATAATCAAATTAATATGCTGTTGAGATCAGGTGACACCATGGAAATCTGGAGAAAAAATCTATATGTAATGCTGATTGTACAATTTATTATGTTTCTTCTTTTTACTATTGTAATGCCGTTTATGCCCTTATTCATCATGGAACTAGGAATCACTGATATTAGCAGTGTTAAAATATGGGCTGGTATTGTGGGTTCCATTAATTCTCTCTTTGCGGCCCTCTCTTCCCCCTTCTGGGGGAAGCTTTCTGACCGGCTTGGCCGCAAGCCAATGGTTGTCCGTTCTTGCCTCAGCATTACTATTTTCAGTTTCCTAACCAGTTTCGCTGGTAATATATACCACCTTTTAGTCCTGCGGGTGCTGCTTGGGTTTTTTAGTGGCTTTGCCGCCACGTCGATTGCCCTGGTCGGTGGTGGTACACCGCGTCATGAACTGGGCTATGCTTTAGGTTGGCTTCAAACCGCTCAGGTGTTGGGGGCACTTGCTGGTCCTCTGATCGGCGGTCTACTAGCCGATCAAATCCCTTATTCCTTTATTTTTCAAATTACTGCCGTCTTGGGACTTTTCGCTACTTTACTGGTGATTTCTCTGGTACAGGAAACACCTCGTTCCTCTCCCGGGACAGCCGCCGCCACGTCCCAGCCGATAATAAACAACGAGTTAAATTTGCGCGTAGTACTGGTGATGATTGGCGTCCTCTTCAGCGCTCAGTTTGCGAATCGCTGCGTCGAACCGATTATGACTTTATATGTACAAGCTCTCAATCAATCCCCAGCACACTTGACTACCTGGACTGGCCTTCTCTTTGCCACTACTGGACTGGGTCAACTACTGGCGGTATCTTTCTTTACTAGGCGCAGTATCAAATGGGGTTACCAAAGAGTTCTTTTGCTCACCCTGGCCGGAGCGGGACTCTTTTATCTGCCGCAGGCTTTTGTCCACAATACCTGGCAGTTACTGTTCTTACGCCTTGGGCTAGGGATATTCATGGGGGGGATTATTCCGATGGCTAACGCCTTGATTGGGAGTCTTACGCCGGCCGACAGCCGCGGCCGCGTCTATGGTTTAACCTCAACAGGAATCTTTTTGGGCAGTTTTGTTGGAGTGATGGGAAGTGGTCTTATTTCCGCGTTCTTCAGTATTCCTACCGTCTTCCTCGTCGTTGGCATTCTGCTCTTGATCAATCTCATTGGCGTTTATATCGTCATCCAGTCTTCACCCCAAACCCAGCCGTCTACTAAATATAAAGCCACTTTCACTTCTTATAAATCTTGAACATAAGGTAATAAGGAGGTGAACCTGGATGTCCAAACTGCAAAAATGGGAGCCACCCCGAGAGTTGGCAGCGCTTCGCGGCCAAATCAACAAGTAAGGTTCCGCTGAAGTAAATGCCGCCTTAGGAAATCGAGAGCACTTAAGGCAGTAAGGTTTTTTATCCGCCACCGGTTGCCCACCAGATTAAGTTGGCGGTGCCAGATACCCTCATTAGTACTGAGAGCAATAAACACCAAACCAACTGGTTTTTCCGGTGTTCCCCCACTGGGGCCCGCTATGCCGGTTACTCCCAAACCGATGTCAGTTCCAGCCAGTTTACGTACGCCGTTCGCCATTTCTTCGGCAACTTGACTGCTAACGGCACCAAACTGGTGAAGGCTGGCTGGGGAAACACCGAGGAGCTGAACCTTGGCTTCATTACTGTAAGTAATAACCCCACGTTCGAAAACCCGCGACGCCCCCGGTACATTTGTCAATTTATGCGCGATAAGTCCGCCTGTGCATGACTCAGCAGTGGCCAGGGTCATACGATGATTCATTAATTGCCCAACCACTACTTCTTCTAACTCCATTTCTCCTTCGCCGTAAACAGCCAGACCCAGTCGACGGCGGATCTCCTCCTCCACAGGACGGATTAACTCCTCGGCTTCCGACAAAGAGTGAGATTTAGCCGTAATCCGCAAAGTTACCTCCCCATCTTTGGCATAAGGGGCAATGGTGGGGTTTGATTGCTGCCGGATCAGGTCAATAATCATTTCCTCGGTTTTTGATTCCCCCAGCCCGAAAATCCGTAAGACTTTGGAGTGGATCGTATATGGAGAGCGCTCCTTCAAAAAAGGAATCACTGTTTCTTCTAGCATACTCGCCATTTCGCCAGTGGGGCCGGGCAGCATAATCACAATTTTGTTCCCGTGTTCCACGATACAGCCGGGAGCTGTTCCTCGCTTATTGGGAATTATCTGACTGCCCTCGGGAAAATAGGCCTGCCGTCGGTTATTCTCGGTTAATGTTCGCCTGGACCGCCGAAAATATTCTTCGATCGCCGCCATACTCTGGGGGTCAAAAACCATCCTCCGACCCAGCAGTTCGGCCACAACCTCCTTGGTCAAGTCATCCTGAGTCGGTCCCAGACCACCAGTCGTAATCACAATATCCGAGCGTTCGAGGGCCAGACATATGGTATCTTGTATCCGCTGGCGATTGTCTCCCACCACAGTATGATAGTAGACATCAACCCCGATCTCGGATAAACGAACTGAAATTTGCTGGGCATTGGTGTTAACAATCTGTCCGAGCAAAAGTTCTGTTCCCACCGCAATAATCTCCGCGTTCATCGTTACTTTCCTCCACAGTTTTACCTCTTTCCTATTATTATATTTACTATACCGCAAGCCGTACAAAAAAGCCACGTTGAACTTGTCAGCGTGGCTTTTCCTCTGTTTTTATATTTCCACCAACCAATGTTTATACTCGACGCCAGGGCGAAGGTTGGTGCTGTCCCAGGTGGGGCGTAGTTGGACCATACTGCGGCATCGTTTGCCATTGCTGTGGACCAATTGGAGCAAACTGGGGCATCTGCTGACCCGCTGGCGGGGATTGATATTGTTGACTTGGTTGTTGCGGCATAGGCGGTGCGTACTGCTGCCCCGGCCAGAATTGCGGCCCCGTTTGGGTAAACTGCTGCTCCCCGGTCCAGTACTGCTGACCCGCCTGCGGTATTGTCTTGGTGTATTGCTGATTTCCGTAAGGAAGCTGGGTTTGGTAATTGGTGAACTGAGTTGCTGTCTGGTTAATCTCTTGCTGGTCAGCAACCGTTTCCTTGTACCATCCCTTATTGAACATCAATTTATATAATTGGCGTTGATTTTGGTGCGTGTCATTTAGAATCTGCAATAAATCATGGTAGAGCAGGTCATTGTTGGCCTCATTCACGCTAATATTATAACCAACAGTTAAATACTTTTCAAAACTTAAGATGTCGTTCAGCCGGTCCCGGTCATTAAACTCTGATCCCTTCACCTCGGGTATTTGTCCATGATGTGGCATCTTAATTTCCTCCTTCACTGGCTCATTTCCTGCCCGCTTAAGTGTCTCAATAGAAGCTGATAGTGCTGTTGATGTTTTTGCCCAACCTGATTGATCGCCGTCTTGATATCGGGATCGTTACAGGCCTGCGCGGTATCATAGCACTTTTTCGCCATCAACAATTCCCAGGACAGGTGGTCCTTGATGTAATTGAGTTCCTTGGTGGAAAACTGATGCAAAATCATCACTCCTTCTAATGTGAGCTTCTACTAGTCTAGTTGTTTCCCAATTTATAAAAATTATTCCGAGCAATTTCTCGATTGAATATCCGCATTTAATATCCGCGGACTGCTGTATCAATTTTTTCTCTGATCCGAGCCATTTCCTTTTCTTCGTCAATCTTTTTCCGCTGCAGCCAGTACATAGGGACAATAAAATTGTAGTTTTCAATCTTTTTGTTTGCTTTGGCTAGCTTTTTAGAGCAGATTTCCAAAACTTCCTCCCGACGTATTGTGATCAGGCGTGAGTTCAAGCGTTCTTCTCGTCGCATCCGTTCGACAAAAACCACGAACTGTTCGACCAACTGCCAGCAGCCACTAATTTCCGCGTCGATCTCCTTGCCGATAGCCACCCAATACGGAGAAAATCCGGCATTATTCAGTATTTTGTAGGCTATGCGCATATCAGGATCCTCAAAGGGTTTTTCTCTTAAATCCAGTGGCTTCCCTTTTCCTTTCAGGTTATTGAATTCGCCCCGTTCCATTGCCTTCCGTATCCGTTCTTCTACAATGTCTTCCGTACTAGCCATATATCGAGCAACCGGCCGAATCTGTTTTATTTTCCGACGAATTTGTTCTTCCAGGGCTTCCTGGCTGATGTGTCGGTGGCCAATCTCGGACAAATCCTCTTCCCCTTCAATATCATCATTATATTGAATTGTCCCGATTGCCGGCCTATCTTTAATATGCCGTTCTGTTTCTTCTAACCGCTTGGGCTGTGTCTGGCAGTCGTCAACAATACAGCCGGACGGCGCAGTTTCTTTGCCGTTGATTAAATCATACCTCAGAAACTTTCTTAACCACTCGCGCAAGCTAGAAGCGATTTTTGCCCACACCACTTTCAGTTGTCCCCCTATCTCCCCGAACCTTACTATTATATTATAGCAAGGTAAATAAAAAGAAACAGGAGCCCCCCTCTGATTGCTCCTGTTTATACCAGACATTAGTTCAATAAGGTTAGTTAACCAAAAAATTTAAACTTTAAATTGCCGCCAATCGTTTTGTCCGTAGTGCGATTTCTTGCGGTTCAACCGTCATCCGGGCCACGCCGGACTCAATCGCGGCCTGGGCGACAGCAGCTGCCACTGCGGGAGCCACTCGGGGATCAAACGGCTTGGGAATAATGTACTCTGGGTTAAGTTCCTCATCTTTGATCAGTTGAGCAATGGCATGGGCTGCTGCTAATTTCATCTCGTCATTGATATCCCGCGCTCGAACATCAAGAGCGCCGCGGAAAACACCAGGGAAGGCTAGAACGTTATTAACCTGGTTAGGAAAATCTGACCGGCCAGTCCCAACAACCATGGCTCCTCCCGCTTTAGCCTCCTCGGGCATAATCTCCGGCACTGGATTGGCCATCGCCAGGACGATGGCCGAAGGTGCCATTGTCGCGACCATTTCCCTAGTCACAACACCGGCCGCAGATACACCTATAAAGATGTCTGCCCCGGTGAGCACCTCAGCCAAAGTGCCGGTATATTTTTCCTGGTTAGTGATCCTGGCCATCTCGGCCTGGGCCGGATTCAGCCAGTCTGCCCCTTCATAAATTGCCCCGGGTTTATCACACATAATCACATGCTTAAGTCCGGCTTTCAGTAACAGTTTGGTGATGGCAATGCCCGCCGAACCTGCACCGTTTATCACCAGCTTAACCTGATCTAATGATTTCTTAACCACCTTAAGAGCGTTGATCACTGCGGCCAGCACAACAATGGCCGTCCCATGCTGATCATCATGAAAGATCGGGATATCACAAATCTCCTTCAAACGCCGTTCAATCTCAAAACAATTAGGAGCAGCAATGTCCTCCAGGTTTACCCCACCAAAGGTAGGCTCCAGGAGCTTAACAGTGCGGACGATTTCGTCGATATCCGTCGTTCCAAGACAAATTGGAAAGGCATCTACACCCGCGAAAGCCTTGAACAAAAGGGCTTTACCTTCCATGACTGGCAGAGCAGCCATTGGCCCAATGTTACCCAGTCCTAAGACAGCAGTTCCGTCAGACACGACCGCTACCAGGTTGCTCCGGGCTGTATAGTCGTAGACCGTCGCGGGATTATCCCGAATTTCTTTACAGGGTTCGGCTACCCCGGGTGTATAAGCCAGACTGAGGTCGCGTTGATTTTTCAAGGGAACTTTGCTGATCACGGCAATTTTACCCTGATTGTCCTTATGGAGTTTTAATGCGGTTTCCCTAATATCCATTTCATTTGGCACCTCACTTTTATTTTATTACTTAACTTAAACGTTGAATCTAAAATTAATGATATCTCCGTCCTCCACGACGTAATCCTTACCCTCTAGACGAAACAACCCTTTCTCTTTCACTTTGGCCATCGAACTTAGTTCTTGAAGATCACTGAACCGGACCACCTCGGCTCGAATGAAGCCGCGTTCAATATCCGAGTGGATCTTGCCCGCCGCCCGCTTAGCATCAGTCCCCCGGTTAATCGTCCAGGCTTTCACCTCATCTTCACCCACGGTGAAAAAGGAAATAAGTCCCAGGCTCTGGTACATGGCACGGGCCAAGCGATTAATACCGGGCTCGGTTATCCCGAGCTCGGCCATGAAGACCGTCTGATCCTCTTGGCTAAGCTGGCTAATTTCCATTTCGGTTTTAGCGCATATTTCTAAGAGTGGCAGCCCTTGCTGCTCAGCGTAGTCATACAGGGCCTCCTTTTGCGGATAGGAGCCACCCGTCAACTGGTCTTCGTCCAGGTTAACAACCAAAATCATCGGCTTTTCCGTGAGAAAAGCAAAATGGCGGACCAGTCGGCTCTCTTCTTCGCTCAAATCCAGTTGGTGAATACCCTTATCCGCTTCCAAGCCCGCTTTCAGTTTTTCTAAAACTGCTAACTCAGCCTGATTCTCCGCTTTAATCTTCTTCCCAGTTTTAATTCGTTCAATTCGCTTCTCTACCATTTCCAGGTCGGCCAGCCATAATTCCAGATTAACTGTTTCCAGGTCACGCAGGGGATCAATTGACCCCTCAACATGCAAAACCTCGTCGTTTTTGAAAACGCGTAAAATATGGACCAGTGCGTCCACATTGCGAATCCTGGCCAGAAAGGTATTGCCTGCCCCTTTTCCTTCACTGGCCCCGCGCACCAGTCCGACGACATCAGTAACCTCCAGTTGGGCAAAGGTTGTCTTTTTTGGTCGGTATAGTTTAGATAAATACTCAACGCGTTCATCTGGGATCGTTGCTACGCCAACGTTCGCCTCAGTTTTACCGGAAAAGAAATTTAAGGTTTCAGCGTTAGCGTGGGTCAGCAGATTAAAAAACGTCGTCTTACCAACAGTTGGTAAGCCGATTAGACCACACGTCAGTGCCATCGCACATCATCCTTTTTCCAGGCAATCCTATCAATACCCTTCTTCAGCCAAAACGGGCTTCTTACTCCATTTTAACGTAACCAGTTTACTTGTCAACCATCCGCCATGATTGCATTCGTGTCAAGGCTTCGTTATAATACAAATGATTTTGATTAAAGTTTTAGGGAGGCCAGCTTGGATGAAACGCTCATTTCGCCACAATCTCTGGCACCAGGTCGGAGCGGCCAACGCCGATTATCAACTGATCGACGAGGGCGACCACCTGGCCATTGGCGTCTCTGGGGGTAAAGACAGTGTTACCCTTCTGTACGTTTTAGCTAACCTTCGTCGGTTTGCTCCGGTTAAGTTTAGGCTGACAGCGGTCATGCTGGACCTGGGCTGGAACTGCGACTTTACTCCAATCAGCGAACTCTGCAACCAATTGGATGTTCCTTTTCACCTGGAAAAAACCCAGATCGGGCCAATCGTCTTTGATTATCGTCAGGAGAAAAATCCCTGTTCTCTCTGTGCCAAACTCCGGCGCGGTGCCCTGCACAACGTGGCCATCCAACTCGGCTGCAACAAGGTTGCCCTGGCCCACCATGCAGATGACGCTATTGAAACGCTGCTGATGAGCATGTTCTACGAGGGACGTTTGGGTGCATTTCTGCCGAAAACTTATCTCAGCCGTAAACAGTTGTACCTGATCCGTCCCCTGATCTATGTAAAAGAGAGTACCATCAAAGAAGTCGTTGCTGTCCTGAAACTGCCCGTGATTGCTAACCCCTGCCCTGTTAATGGCCGCACTAAACGGCATGAGGTTAAAGAAATCATCGAACAACTGGAAACCCTGATACCTGATGTCAGGGACAAAATCCTCAGCGCGCTGCGGAATGTTGACCTGGATCACCTCTGGCCGCCACAATCTTTTCGAACGAATGTTTTAAAATAAAAAGAGTTATGCTATAATATTCCATATGAAAGCGGGATAAATTACGCTAAAGGCAGGTGATTTATTAATGGGTTATGAGCTAACTGAACGGCAGGCCGCGATCCTTGACTACATCAAACAGCAAATCAAGGCCAAAGGATATCCCCCTTCAGTACGGGAAATTGGCCAGGCAGTAGGTTTAAAATCCAGTTCGACAGTCCACGCCTATTTACGCCAGTTAGAAGAAAAAGGAGTTATTCGACGTGACCCCACTAAACCCAGGGCAATTGAAGTCATCCTGGAAAATGCTGGTCCTGTACAGAAGGAAATCGTTAACGTTCCTGTCTTGGGTAAAATTACCGCAGGAGAACCGATTCTGGCCATTCAGAATATTGATGACACTTTCCCCCTGCCCTATGATTTTGTCCGTACTGATCAAGTCTTTATCCTCTCCGTACGCGGTGACAGCATGATCGAAGCCGGGATTCTAGACGAAGACTTCGTCATTGTTCGTCAGCAAAGCACAGCCAACAACGGCGACATAGTAGTCGCCCTGCTTGGTGAAGAAGCCACGGTTAAA
Source organism: Bacillota bacterium (assembly GCA_013178045.1). NCBI lineage: Bacteria > Bacillati > Bacillota > Bacillota bacterium. The sequence continues at coordinate 193,555 of JABLXP010000001.1, read as the reverse complement.
CGCTTCTACAAAGAGCGCGACCATGTCCGGCTGCAACCCGAAAACCCCTACTTAGAACCCATCCTGGTCAAAGAAGTTTCTATATTAGGGAAAGTCATTGGGGTTATTCGCCGCATCCATTAAAAGTAAAAGGCCCGTTGTCCCGCGGTTGGACGAGGGCCTTTCATTTATTTTATTTAAATAAATTAAAACTAAAGTTTCGGCTTAAAACTTGGTCAAGTATTCATCCAGTTCCCACTGGTGAACCTGGACTCGGTAACGGTCCCACTCGATCGTCTTGGCTTCCCGAAACCGCTCATAGATGTGCTTGCCTAGAGCTGCCTTAATAACCTCGTCCTTTTCCAGTTCCCGGAGCGCCTCGGCCAGATCCCCGGGTAAACTCGGGATATTTTGATGCTCTCGTTCTTCCGCTGACATCTCGTAGATATTGCTCTGCGTCTGGGGCGGCGGAGCAATCTTGTGCTTGATCCCATCTAGACCAGCCTTGAGAACAACCGCCAACGCCAGGTAGGGATTGCAGGAGGGATCAGGATTCCGCAATTCTAACCGGGTGCTCAAGCCCCGCCGGGCTGGGATCCGAATCAGGGGGCTGCGGTTCTTGGCCGACCAAGCGATGTACACGGGGGCTTCATAGCCGGGAACCAGCCGTTTGTAGGAATTGACCGTCGGATTAGTAATCGCCGTGAAACCGCGCGCATGCTTCAGCAGACCACCGATAAAGTAAAGAGCCACCTCGCTCAATTGGTCCTTGGCCGCCGGCGCAAAAAAGGCGTTTTGGCCATCTTTAAACAACGAAATGTTCAGGTGCATGCCGGAGCCTGGGATACCGAAAATCGGCTTGGGCATGAAACTGGCGTGCAGCCCGTGCTGATGAGCAATCGTGCGTACCACGGCCCGGAAGGTGACAATCCGGTCAGCTGTTGTTAAGGCATCCGAGTATTTAAAATCAATCTCGTGCTGACCAGCTCCTACCTCGTGATGTGATGCTTCAACCTCGAATCCCATGGCCTGCAGGGTAATGACCATATCTCGGCGAGCGTTCTCCCCTAAATCGACAGGGGCCAGATCAAAATAGCCAGCTTTGTCATGGGTGATCGTGGTCGGTTTTCCGTCCTCATCCCGCTGGAAGAGGAAGAATTCAGCTTCTGGTCCGACGTTCATAATGTAGCCCAATTCAGCCGCTTCGGCCAACACCCGCTTCAGGGTATTGCGAGGACATCCCTCAAATGGGGTTCCGTCGGGGTTGTAGACATCACAAATCAGACGAGCGGTCACACCTTCCCGCGGTGACCAGGGGAAAGCCAGAAAGGTATTGGGATCAGGTTTTAGCAGCATGTCTGATTCTTCAATCCGCACAAAGCCCTCAATCGATGAGCCATCAAACATCAGTTCTCCGTCGAGCGCCTTCTGCAACTGCTCAACGGTGATGGAAACATTTTTCAGTACCCCCAGAATATCGGTGAACTGCAGGCGGACAAATTTAACGTCCAATTCTTTAGCCAAAGCCAGCACTTGTTCCTTGTCCATTAATTACTCTCCCTTCGCCAACTTGCCTCAGATTTCTACAAAGATAATACTACCACAATATTCCGCCGGGTCGCAACTATTAAACCTGTTCTAATTCGATAAACCCCTGGGAATTATGGATCTAGATTTTTAACAAGCCCCTTTCCAGCATGGTTTGGACCGCCATAGCTGCTCCTAAAACCACATGGTCCTTGGTCAGACCACCCTGGACATAGCCGATGTAGGGTGGACGCAACGGCCCGTCAGCACTGAGTTCAATTGAGGCCCCTTGAATAAAAGTGCCGGCGGCCATGATCACTTCGTCCTGGTAGCCGGGCATCGCCCAGGGTACCAGGGCAACGTGCGCGTCGATAGGCGAGGACTTCTGCAGACCCTGACAGAAAGCGATCAACCGTTCGGGGCTCCCTAACTCAATCGCCTGAATGATGTCGCCGCGTGGTTCATCATAACGTGGAGCGACCGTAAAACCCAACCGTTCAAAAAAGCGCGCCATGAAAATGGCCCCTTTAATCGCCTCACTCACCACCAGGGGAGCCAAAAACAACCCCTGATAAAAGGCCCGGTTAAAATCCAAACTGGCGCCCACAGCGGCTCCGATCCCCGGAGCCGTTAACCGATAAGCACTGTTTTCCACCAGGTCCTGTTTACCTACTACGTAGCCACCGGTGGGAGCTAGCCCCCCGCCAATGTTCTTGATCAGGGAGCCGGCGGCCAGGTCGGCCCCGACTTCGGTTGGCTCACACCTTTCCACAAACTCCCCGTAACAGTTATCTACCAGGCAGATTACGTCCGGCTTGATCTCCTTCACTTTTCTGATCACCATGGCCAGGTCAGCTAAGCCCAATGCCGGCCGCCAGGTATACCCACGCGACCGCTGAATCAGCACCAGCCGGGTACGCCCTGTAATGGCCCGACTTAGGCCAGCCAGATCCGGACGTCCATCGGGGGTTAGTTCTACCTGTCGATACTCCACCCCCAGGGCGCGCAAGGAACCCGGCCCCGGTTCAGGGAGACCGATCAATTTCTGTAAAGTATCGTAGGGAGCACCCACTGCCGAGACCAGTTCATCCCCCGGCCTCAGATTGCCAAACATGGCTACCGCCAGGGCATGGGTTCCCGACACGATCTGTCCCCGTACCAGCGCTGCCTCAGTACCAAAAACCTGAGCATAGACCCGTTCCAAGGCATCCCGTCCCAGGTCACCATAGCCGTATCCTGTGCTACCCTTCAAGTGAAAATCGCTGATGCGGTGATCCTGAAAAGCTCGCAACACCTTCCATTGATTAACGCGGGTGGTCCGGTCCCGTTCTTCCCAAAGTACCCGCACTTCCCGCTCCACCTCATCAATCAGTGCCAACAAACGTCGGTCAAGACCAAAAGCCCGACCTTGTCTTTCGATTGTTTGTTCCACGTTGAAGCCTCCTGTATTTTTAGTAGTTAAAGTTCCAGCAGACCATAAAATTACGACGATTTCTTTATCTCAACAATCAGGTACGGCTCAACCACATGCCGATCCTCGTCTTTAACAACTGCCACAATCTTGATCCCATCCTCTCCGCATTCTTCACTGAGTACCCGGGACTCTCGGTGTAACCAGCCGATTAGCCAACCTTGATCATACGGGATATGTAGGTGGACTGGGTGACAAAATATTGGGAACTCGCGCATCAATTCGGCCTGTAAATCAGCCAAACCAAGTAAATGTCGAGCTGAAATTGTTACGGCCCGGTCCTGGTCCCACACCCTCCCCATCGCCGGCCTGGTCAGGTTATCTTGCTCACCCGAGCTAAGCCAAGCTGGCTGCAGACGGTCAATCTTGTTGTAAATATTGATGATTGGCTTGTCCAAAGCTCCCAGTTCACCCAGCACCTTAAATACTGCTTCCATCTGCTCCTCCATGGCTGGGTGGCTGACATCGATCACGTGCAAGAGCAGATCCGCCTCTGTGACCTCTTCGAGGGTCGCGCGGAAAGCCGCAATCAGATGGTGCGGCAGTTTGCGGACAAAACCAACCGTATCCGTCACTAAAACACTCCGGCCGTTAGGCAAATCAACCCGCCGGGTGATCGGATCCAGGGTAGCAAACAGCTTATCCTCAGCTACCGCACCGGGATTTAGAAGCGTTACCGACTCGCGGTTTTTTTCCGGCAACGGGTTACCGTCGAGCAGGCCTGGATGACGGGCAACCAGTTCTTTCAATCTGGCCTCATCTCCGCCGACTTGACTCAATAGAGAAAGGCAGTTCAATAATGTGCTCTTGCCGGCATTGGTATAACCGACCAAGGCCACGATAGGTAGTTGGCTCTGGCGGCGACTCATTCTCTGGATTTGTCGGTGTCGTTTGATCTCGTCGATCTCGTGTTCTAAAACGGCAATACGCCGCCGAATGTGCCGGCGGTCGGTCTCCAACTTGGTTTCTCCTGGACCCCGGGTACCAATTCCCCCACCTAACCGAGAAAGCACCCGCCCCTGGCCGACTAGTCGCGGCAGTAAATACTTGAGCTGAGCCAGCTCCACCTGTAGCTTCCCTTCTCTGGTTTTGGCCCGCTGTGCAAAAATATCCAGGATCAAGGCCGTACGATCGATCACACGGACGCCTAATGTGTCCTCCAGATTTCGCAACTGGGCAGGGGAAAGCTCGTCGTCAAATATGATCAGGTTAGCGTTGCTGGCCTGTCGCCTTAGCCCAAGCTGCTCGACTTTGCCATAGCCCAGATAAAAGGCAGGATCGGGCCGTTCTTTCTTTTGCAAAACCGTGTCGACGACCACCGCACCTGCACTCAAGGCCAACTGTTTCAACTCTTCCAGGGAATCCAGCCCGGACCAATTTGTCCCTGTTTTAGTCTCTAGTCCCACCAAAATCGCTCGTTCAGTCGGCTGACCAATCTTCTGACCGCTAGCCGCATGAATGTCCTTCTCCATTTGTTTTATAATTAACATAATATTATTATGGTTGATTTCTTGGATGGAGAGTGGGCCAACTACCTGGTACCGCTGCCCAAAAATTCCCTCAACCCCTTCCAGGTACGCAAACGAGACATCTGTCGGTCGCCCCTCCTTCACCCCGATCGCAGCCATCAAATCTAGTCTTAATTCACACAGAGCCGATAAATCCACAGCACTCAGTTCCCCACTGCCACCTGGATGAGTATGCAGGCAGCGAATGCCGCTCAGGCGGTGTAAAGCGCGCCGTCCACGCACTTCTGGTAAAGAGACTGTCTGATTATCACCGACCATTACCACCAGTACCTGTCCGGCTCGATTTAAATATATCGCTACTTCTCGCCTGATATCCGAGGTCAGTCGGGCCATTTCCTCAATGAGTTCAGTTGTCGCAACCTGGTCGACCGGCACCTCATACGCAAACAAATTTTCTAACCATTGGAGTTGACTGCTACGCAAACCGTCTAAATTTCCCTGGACTTCTTTTTTCATGCTCTTTCCTCCGCAACGGGGGTGTTTCAGGTCAATTCTTCCAGGCCAATTATAGCATAATAGCTCAACCAAATCCACGTTCGCCCTTACTGGAGCACTAGTAATCGTTTCTATGTTCAAAATCATCTGACCGGATCAGGACCAGATCGTCCCGCGTCACTTCCTTCTGATTAATCAGCCGAACAGCCTGACGCCGTATCGCCCGTTCGATCAGGTTTCTCACTAAACGGGCGTTACCGCTGTGCTCATGCCCTAAACCTGTATTTTTCTCCAAGATTTGTTTCAGGGTGGCTTTCGCTTCACTGGTTAACCAGTACTGACGATTGGTTAACATCAGTTCAGCAATCGCCATCAATTCATCAATCGTGTAGTCGGGAAAATCAATATGAATAGGAAATCGCGAACGAAGACCCGGGTTGGTTCGGATAAATCGGTCCATTTCTTCCCGATACCCGGCGAGAATCAAGATCAAGTTATCCTTGTAATCCTCCATAACCTTAACCATTGTGTCGATGGCTTCTTTACCGAAATCTTTTTCCCCACCCCGGGCCAGCGCATAGGCTTCGTCAATAAACAGTATCCCGCCCAGTGCCCGCTTCATCTGGTCCCGCGTCTTCTGGGCCGTATGGCCGATGTACTCACCAACCAGGTCAGCCCGTTCTACCTCGATCAGATGGCCCTTCTGCAGCACCCCCATCTCCTTGAACAATTTTCCGATGATCCGCGCCACCGTAGTTTTTCCTGTTCCGGGGTTCCCTTTAAAAATCATATGGAGGACCATCGGTTCTGTCGCTAGGTGTTCTCTAGCCCGTTTTTTCTGAATCTCAACAAAGGCCTGCATTTCCAGAACCAAATTTTTTACACTGGTTAAACCAATCAGCGATTGCAGTTCCCGCAGGATCTCGTCCACACGTTTAGCTGAACTGGCGTCGCTTTCCCAACTGTGTACGGTCTGCCGGTCAGGGCGGACCAGATGGACTGGTCTAACTGGCGGAAGTTCAGGCCGCTCCGGAGCTGCAGCGGGCCAATCAGAACGATCTAGGGCCAGATTATGCTGGAAATTCCAGCGAATTTTCATAACTTTCACCACCTTTTGCTTGTTCTCACCCTTTTTTAGTCACTACAGTAGCTCTATTTATAATATGCAAAATCATCTTGGATTGGTGAAAAGTAAAAGTGAAACTAAAAACTCTCCCAAATATGATCAGGAGAGTTCTCATTTACCAAGTTTTTGAATGGTATGTCGTTATTTGATTTCGGCGTTAATGGCATTGAGGTTAATGGCCCGCATTGGGGTAACGGTCGAAATAGCGTGCTTATAAACCATCTGCTGCTTGCCTTCAAACTCAAGTACCACCGTAAAATTATCAAATCCTTTAATCATTCCTTTTAATTGAAACCCATTCACCAAATAGACAGTCACCGGTATGTTGTCTTTACGCACCTGATTGAGAATATAGTCCTGCAGGTTTATTTGTGTTTTAGTCATTGTTTTCCCTCCAATGTTTCATTATATTTCTTATTCCCTCAATACCAATTATAATCCTATTCTACAGATATTCTAATAGTCCTGCAAATCATCGCCGTAATTTCATCAGCCAGATCTTGCAAAGAAGCAAAACTTTCAACATCAAACCAGACAATTCGTGGGTCGCGCCGAAACCAGGTCAATTGACGTTTAGCAAAACGTCGCGTGTTGCGTTTAATCAATTCTACCGCGGTAACGAGGTCGTAGTTACCATTTAGATAACCAATAATCTCTTTATACCCCAGCCCCTGCAGGGCTTTATGTTCAGCCGTGTACCCTTGATCTAATAGGCGACGGACCTCATCAACCAGTCCCTCAGCCAGCATCGTCTCAACGCGCTCATTAATGCGCTGGTATAGTTTGGTTCGGTCCATAATTAGACCGACCATAGCCAGCTCATACAGTGATTCCCAGCGGCCAGCCGCATACTGGGTAGCCGATATCGATTGACCCGTTAGCTCAAATACTTCCAGGGCCCGGATCGTTCGCCGCAAGTCGTGCGGATGGATTTTCTGCGCCGCCAGCGGATCAACTTTGGCCAGCTGACGGTGCAGTGTCAACGGACCCTCCTTTTCCGCCAGGGCACGCAGGCGTTGGCGTATTGCTGGTTCGGGAGTAGATGGACCAAACTCATACTGGTCAATAACCGAACGGACATACAACCCCGTACCGCCAACCAAGATTGGCAATCGTCCGCGAGCATTGATTTCCGAAATCAGACGTCGAACAAGAGTTTGAAAATCGGCGACACTGAACTCTTCGTCGGGATCACGGATATCCAGCAGGTGGTGGGGGATTCCCCGCATCTCAACCGGCTTAATCTTAGCCGTCCCAATATCCATTCCCCGGTATACCTGCATGGAGTCGCTGGAGATAATTTCACCATTAACTCGCTCGGCCACTTCCACCGCGACCGCACTTTTACCTACGGCGGTTGGTCCCACGATGACCGCCAGCGCTTCCTGTTTCATCTCGTTTCTTTCGGCCCCTTCTTAAGTCTTTTCCCAGATTCCATACGCTACTCGGCTGTACTTACCGCCACGGACCTCAGTAAATCCCAACCGGGTAAACTCTGAACTGCCGCGGTGTTCTTTCATTACCACCCGTGCTCTAGACACTCGCTGCGCCTCCTGCACCGCTTCCAGCCTCAGAGGGTCACTGTTTACCCACCTCCGCACTGGTTTAAGAGCGGAGGAAGCCAGGATCGGCCGCCGAAACATGGGGTCGAAATAAACGACATCAAAGCTCTGATCGGGCAAACTCCGTAAGTAGTCCAGATGGTCGGCAGTAACCACTTCTATTCGGCGCATGGCCGCGGTCAGTTCCGGGTTGGGCTCGACATAACATGATAATCCCCATCTGACCAGTTCGGCCAGGACCGGGCTCGCTTCTATTCCCACCACCCGGCCCGTATGGCCGACCACAAAACTGGCCACAATCGCGTCCGCCCCCAGACCAAGCGTACAGTCAAGCACTTCGGCGCCTGGTCTTAACCCCAGCGCTTCGACCATTTGATCCCGTCCTTTGGTTCGGCACTCTTTGATCCTCAGTTTAGCCATACTCGGATGAAAAAAGACTCGTCCTTCGCCAGGTGGATACCAGGTGATTTGGCTTGCTTCAACGACAACGATGCTATATCCTTGTGCTTTTAATTGTTTAACAGATCGATTTCCCCGGGACACATATTGTCCTCCCACCCGGGCAGCCAGTTCTTGGGCAAGTTTGATCTGCTCTTCACGGGGTTGGGTTGTTGTGACGATCAGCCGGGACGCTTCAACTCCAAAGGTCATTGACTAATCCCTCACGCCCGTAGAAATCTTTTTTCCAATTCTCCCAGTGAGAGCCGAAACACCGTCGGCCGACCATGGGGACAGGTATAAGGCTGGTTCACCCGGTCAAGTTCCTCGAGCAGGCGTTCCATTTCCGGCCGCGTCATTAAGTCCCCTGCTTTAATCGCGCTCTTACACGCGGCCAGCTTCAAGGCTTCATCCCATAACCGCTGTCTCTCAACCTTCCACTGTGCTTCCCGTAAAAGTTCAAGCAGGTCCAGAAAGTAGCTTCTGGCATCTCCCTCCAGAAACATTGGAACCTCCCGCAAAAGAAAGGTGTTTCCCCCAAAATGTTCCACGATAAACCCCAGGTCCCGTAAGCGTATGATATGTCTCAAGAGCACCTCCCGGTCTTCGCCAGCCAGTTCCAGGGTAACCGGAAACAGTAAGCCTTGGGAAGAGCTCGGCGCTCCTTGGGCTACAGTTTGCAGTTGCTCGTAGCGCACTCGCTCATGAGCGGCATGTTGGTCGATAATGTACAGTCCCGTTGAGTCGATAGCAATGATATAGGTTGCTTTAAGCTGGCCCAATGGAATAAGTTCACAGAATCGGGTTGGTGCATCAGGTTTAGGCTCCCGCGCATCGGCTTCTGGCACGTTGATGCTGGTCACAGTCGGTTCAGCTACCTGCCAGGGACTGGAATCCTTAATACGAAAAGCAGAAGTTATCCCGGTTATTTGTCCGTCTTCTCGAGCGGGAATAATTTCGTCGGTTATTAATTGTTGTCGAGCATGGCTAAATAATTCTACGACCGGCGCCGTTCTAACATCCCTATTTTTAGTGTTTAAACTTGTTTGTTTTGCTTCCTCGGTTGGTAAATGCGTCTCCGTAGAATAGTTCGCCCAAAAATCGGCCGCCGATTGGTGAGCTTGCAGGGCCTGGCTCACCCCTTCCACCACCAACTGCTGAATTTGGCTCTCATGCTGGAATCTGACTTCCATTTTCGTCGGATGCACATTAACGTCTACCTGGTTAGGTGGAATATTAAGCCTGAGGACCACCAGTGGATACCGGCCGACCGGCAATCTGGTCTGATAGGCCTCACTAATCGCTTCGCTAATCAATCGGCTGTTGATGCACCGGCCGTTAACAAAGATCGTCTGCCAGCGTCTGGAGCTTCTGGTCAGACTGGGCTGGGAAACAAATCCTTCGATGGTCAGATTTTCTTGGCGCAACTGCACTGGCATCATGGCACGGGCCGTCTCCCGACCGTAGATACCACTAATTACCTCTAATAGATTATTATTTCCTCTGGACTGCAAGATTACACGTCCCTGGTGTTTAATTTGGAAAGCGATTGCCGGGTGTCCCAGCATTAAGCGTTCGACCAGGTCAATGATATACCCCAGTTCTGTGGAGGCACTCTTAAGGAATTTCCGCCTGGCTGGGGTGTTGTAAAACAGGTCGGAGACAACCACCTGGGTCCCGACTGCACTCCCCTCCTCATCAATCCGACAAATGGTCCCGCCTTCTACAATAAGGCGCACGGCGGTTGCCATCTCTGGCGTCCGCGTGGTTAACTCCAGCCGGGAAACAGCGGCAATGCTCGGCAGCGCTTCACCGCGAAACCCCAGGGTCCCCACCTGGAGCAGATCGGCGGCGGCGCGAATTTTGCTGGTAGCATGGCGGGCCAGGGCTAGTTGCGCGTCCTCAGCAGACATTCCACTTCCATTATCGGTTACCCGAATCTGCTTCAGGCCAGCTTCTTCTAATTCGATTTGGATCACGGTACTGCCTGCGTCTATTGAGTTCTCGACCAGTTCCTTGACTACCGACGCTGGTCTTTCGACAACTTCTCCAGCAGCGATCTGGTTTACGGTCATTTCATCCAGGATTACGACGCGATTGCCCACGGTGTCACCTTCTGTTATTTATAAACTACTCTCTTGCTTACGTGCACAGTCGAAACGCCGGTACTCATCAAGGGGCTTATCTTGCAGGTAAATGAAATCATGGTTGCGCTTGCTGTCCAGAGCCTTGGCGTAAGCCCGCCGGCCTTCTTCCTGACATTTGGGACAGGCATAAAGAGGAATAGAAACCGCAAACGCGCTGGCCCGTCCGCTCCAACCGCGGTTGGCGGTCGAGGAAATAGTCAAATATCCCGGGCAGACCGGGCACAGGTGTACGGTTTCGTGTTGCTCTTCTTCGATCTGGTCGGTATCATAATAGATATGCTTGTATTTCTGGTACACATTACCAGGTTCACCCCGCAGGCGGAATTTGCCCTCCTCGGCTCTATGCTTGGCCGCCAGTTCTTCCTGGCGTTCCCAGACCTCCCGGAGTTGTCGGACCAGATTGCGGGTATACTGGACGCACTCCGCTGATTCCTTGAATTTACCCGGGTAATAGTCAGGCTCTTTTACGTGGGAGTAATCCAGCCCCGCCATGGCCAGAATAATCCCCACATTGACGTAGGGCAGGGCCGTCTCGATCGCATACCCGCCTTCGAGGACCGCGATATCTGGCGATATTTTCTCATTCAGTCGGGCATAGCCCTGCGCCGAAAAACGCATATTGGCCAGAGGGTCGGTGTAATGGTTGTCCTGACCGGCCGAATTGATCACCAGTTCCGGTTGCCATTCCTTTAAAATCGGCAGGATCAAATTGTCCAGAACGTAATGAATCCCTTCATCAGTTGTCCCCGGCAACAGCGGTACATTAAGGGTTCTGGCAAATGCTCCCGGTCCCCCCAGTTCATGAGTGAAGCCTGAGCCGGGATATAAAGTGCGCCCGTCCTGGTGGAAAGAAATGAATAGGACATCCGGGTCATGGTAGAAGATCTCCTGTGTTCCATCACCGTGGTGGACATCGGTATCAACCACGGCAATCTTGCGCAGACCATACTTTTTGCGCAAATACTCAATCATGATCGCTTCGTTGTTGATATTGCAAAAGCCTCGGTTCCCGTGCACCACCCGCATGGCGTGATGTCCCGGTGGCCGCACTAAGGCAAAGGCTTTGGTAATCTCTCCCTTCAGCAAAGCATCCGCCAGGACTAGGCACCCCCCCACCGCAATCAGGTGAGCATCCGTAATCTGGGACTTCACGTCCGGGACACAGAAGTGCACCCGGGCAATATCCTTGAGGGTAGCCACACCTGCCTTGTACTCGACAATCTCGGGTAGGTCCAGCAGCCCTTCCTCAAAGATCTGGTCTTTAGTGTATAGCAACCGCTCTTCCCGTTCCGGATGGGTCGGAGAAATCGCCCAGTCGAAGGCTGGGAAAAAGACCAGTCCCATTTTGCGTTTAGACACCCTCAACACCCCCTGCCTGCCAGTTCGCGATTAAGCCAGGAGCGATTTGCACGGTGACGTCAAATAAGCGCCCCACGGTGTGCCAGCCCCTGACCATATTAAAGACTTCACTATGGATAATCTCCATCTCGTCAGCATATTCCGTAATCCCCAGCGCTGCGGCACGTTCTCTCAATAGCTGCCTGCCCAATTCATTGGCCTCTTCGATAAAGAACCGTTTGGCGTTGGGCAATTTCTCTTCCTGTCCCGTTTCGGCCACACTGTAACGCTCTCTTTCGGTGTCTACCCGCAGACTGATCGAGAGGGTTGGCCGGGCCACTGCTGCCCCGATCGCGTTGGCGACCTCAGCATGCGGGGGAATAATTCCTCGACAGTTTAGCTGTTCAGCCACCAAGGGGATCAGACTGGGAGATGACCCGCCAACCCCAACCACGTTTTCTGGTCTGACCTTTTCCTTTTGCATCAGTTCCCAGACCCGGTAGGCCGGTTCTTGTTCCCAGGCAAGAAACATCTGATTGATCTCTTCAACCAACTGCTTAGTCACCCGCTGGACGATCTCCTGAGCGGTGGCTTCAACAGACAAACCCAATTGCCTAGCAATTCTTTCCAGGCTTAATCTGGCCGCCTCAAGATTGCCAATGTCGGTTAACCCCAACACCCGCAGCGCATCCGTCGGCGTTGGGGCTGGTCCGCCCAGACAACTAGCCACGCCAACTCGGTGCGGACCAACCAGAAGTTGATGATCCCGGTACTGCACCAGACTGTCACCGCCCAGGGGGACCGATTTAACCGCAAACGCGCGCACCTGGGTTAGCCAGTTCTTGACCCGGGCTCCCTTCGAAGACAGGAGAGGCTCCCCGGCAAGAATTAAGGCTAGATCAGTCGTGGTTCCCCCGATGTCCACCACCACCGAGGTCTGTTTAGGCGAGGTAAGTGCCAGGACGCCCATCGTGCTCGCGGCTGGGCCGGAGAAAATAGTCTCTACGGGCTGATCCACCGCCCGGGCAATGGGCAGGGTCCCGCCATCCGCCTTGAGAATGTATACTGGAGCGGTGATACCCCGTTCTTTAAGCGCCGTCATCACCTGCTCTGCAAAGCGTTGGTAGGCTGGCCTGGTCGCGACGGTTAATACCGTATTAACGATGCGCCGCGGGAAATTTAACTGACCGGCCGCCCGGTACCCCAGTTCTACTTTCCACGTCGGGTAGTGTTGTTTAATATAGTCGGCGATTTGGTCCTCGTGCGTATGGTTGCGCGGAGAAAACTTCCCCACTATGGCAACCTTACGCGGTCCACTCTGAGCGATTTCCGCTGTCACCCGCTTTAATTCATCATAATCCAGCGGGGCTGTCTCACGTCCCCGGTAGTCGATCGCTCCCTTGAGTACATACGCTTTCCCTGGCAGGTGGTAACTTGCTGGGTTGACACCTGGCCCAGGAATCAGGAGGATCACTACTGGGTCGGTTTTTTCCTCGGCAATGAGGTTGGTGATCAGGGTAGTACTTAAAGTTACTCGTTCGATCTGATGGGGTTCAATTCCTCTGGTTACTTCATCCAGGGCACCCAACAGACAGGGTATAAGATCCGGTGCAGTTGGAATTTTCGCCTTACGTACTGGCCGACCCTGATCGATCAAGACCGCATCAGTGAAGGTTCCACCCACATCGATCCCGATTAACACCTTGGCTCACCGTCCTTTTGATTTAATCCAATTTTTTATTATTTTTTGTCTTTGAGAGTATTCTGCAGTTCAAACAGCAGGTTCAAAGCTTGTAGGGGAGTAGTATTCAGCAGGTCAATCCTCCGCAGCTTCTCCAACACATAATGTTCTTCGGGGGACAGTCTCGCTCCCATTTCGGCAAAAACGTCAACCAGCGACAACTGCTGACCAGGTTTCTCTTGCGTCGCCGCCACTTCCCGTTTGCTTTCCAGTTCGGCCAGTAGTTGGGCGGCCCGCTGGACAATTTCTGAGGGCAAGCCGGCCAATTTAGCTACATAAATCCCGTAACTCTTGTCTGCCCGTCCTGGCACCACGCGGCGGAGGAAAATGATGTCCTGCCCCTTCTCCTTGACTGCCACCGACAGGTTTTTTACGCCGGGCAGATGGTTCTCCAAATCGGCCAGTTCATGGTAGTGGGTTGAGACCAGACACTTACAGCCAATCCGGTGGTACAGGTGTTCAATCACGGCCTGGGCAATGGCCATACCGTCCCACGTCGCCGTTCCTCGCCCCAATTCATCCAGAATCACCAGACTGCGCCGCGTAGCCTGGGTAGTGATCACCCGGGTCTCGCTCATTTCTACCATAAAGGTGCTCTGGCCCGTAGCCAAGTCATCCGCAGCCCCAACCCGGGTAAAAATCCGGTCAACAATCCCGATCTGGGCCGACTCGGCTGGAACAAAACTACCAACCTGGGCGAGCAAAACGATCAGCGCCACTTGTCGCATAAACGTGCTCTTACCTCCCATATTGGGTCCGGTGATAATCAGCAAGCGATTATCCTGTCCATCTAGGTAGGCATCATTCGGGACAAAGCGCTCGCCCATCAACATTTCCTCGACAACCGGGTGACGCCCCTGGATAATATGGAGTCGGTCACCCGTATCAACCTTGGGTTTCACATACCGATTTCGGCCGGCCACTTCTGCCAGAGAAGCCAGGACATCCAGTTCTGCCAGACAATAAGCGGTTTGTTGGATCCGTTCAGTTTGAGCACCGACTTGATCCCGTACCTGAACAAACAGGTCGTATTCCAACTGAACCACCCGTTCTTCTGCTCCCAGGATCATGGCCTCATATTCCTTCAACTCTGGGGTAAGAAACCGCTCGGCGTTAGCCAGCGTCTGTTTGCGCTGATAATCACTGGGGACTAAGCCCAGGTTCGGGTTTGTCACCTCAATGTAGTAACCAAAGACCTTATTGAAGCCCACTTTAAGCGACTTGATGCCGGTTCTTTCCCTTTCTCTGGCCTCCAGACCAGCCAGCCACTGTTTCCCGTCCCGGGACGCCCGACGCAGTTGATCGACTTCTGAATGGTAACCCTCCTTGATAATCCCGCCCTCCCGGACCGAAACCGGCGGTTCATCAACGATTGCCGCACCGATCAACTGCACGACATCTTCCAGCGCGTCTAACCGTTTTCTGAGTTCCTGCAGCCGAGTGGTTTTGACCGGCTGCAGAATCTGCTTCACCCGCGGAACGACGCTGAGCGACTGTTTAAGGGCAATTAAATCCCGGGCATTCGCTGTTCCATAAGCCAGACGGCCCAGTAACCGCTCCAGATCATAAACGGGCTTAAGCAAATCTCTTAAGTCTTCCCGCAGGAAGAAATTATTGACCAACTCCTCGACCGCATCAAGCCGTTCCTGAATCGCTTTGACCTGCAGAAGCGGCTGCTCCAGCCAGCGTTTGAGGAGGCGCCCACCCATGGCGGTAATGGTGTGATCCAACACCCCCAGAACGGTACCGCGCCGGGAACCATCCCGCAAGTTGCGAGTCAGTTCTAAATTCCGTAGAGTGGCGCCATCCAAAACAAGGTGATTAGCCGTAAAATAAACCTCAATTTGATTGAGATGGGTAAGTTTTGCTTTCTGGGTCTCCCGCAAATAGCGGAGAAGCGCCGCCGCAGCCAGCGGAGCCGTGGACAGGCCGTGGTTAAGGACTTTTTCCACACCGGCCGGTCCAAATTGCTCACCCAAAACTTCCAGACTTACGGTCTGGTTAATCTCCTCTTGATTAAAAGACGTCACAACCAGCGGCTTGTGCAATAATTTCTTAATTTGCGGCAAGAGCCAATCATCCGCGGCAATCTCCGCCGCCAGCAAAAATTCCGCCGGTTGAAGTCGGGCCAGTTCATCCAGCAGGCGTTCTCGTCCATCCTGACTGGAAAACTCAGTAACCAAAAATTCCCCGGTGGAAACATCCGCCACCGCCAACCCCCAGTTCATGGCGTCTTTAACCAGGGCAACCAGGTAATTGTTCTGCTTTTCCGGCAGGACTTGCTCATTTAAAACAGTTCCTGGAGTAACTACCCGGATCACTTCGCGTTTGACAATGCCCTTGGCCGTCCGCGGGTCCTCCACCTGTTCACAGATGGCCACCCGGTAACCCTTCTCGATCAAGCGGGCAATATAACCTTCCGCAGCGTGGTAAGGCACGCCGCACATGGGAATGCGCACGTTATTTCCCGCTTCGCGGGAAGTCAGCACAATTTCCAGCTCGCGGGAAGCCAGTTCAGCATCCGGGCCAAACATCTCATAAAAGTCACCCAGCCGGAAAAAAAGAATAGCCTCAGGATACTGTTTTTTGATCTGCTGGTACTGTTGCATCATCGGCGTCGTCGCGGTCATTCAGGTCCCCTCCCGCCAGCGTTTGCCATTATTATATCACAACACACTTATCTCAACTACGCTGGTCATTTCTCCACTCGCCGATCAGGTTCCAGGTTTGCGCGGCGGTGATTCTGATCGGCACCAATTGCCCGATCAAGTCAGATGGTCCACTGAAGATCACTATTTTATTGGTGCGCGTTCGGCCAGACAGCTTCGTCCGGTTGGTTTTGCTCTCCCCATCAACCAGAACCTCCAGGTCCTGACCGATCAGCGCCTCGTTGATTTCACGACTGATCTTATTCTGGAGGTGCATCAGCTGCTGCAAGCGGGATTTTTTCACGGACAGGGGAACCTGATTCGGCATTTTATCGGCCGGCGTCCCTGAACGCTTGGAGTAGACAAAGGTATAGGCCGCATCGAAACGCACGTTCCGCACCAGTTCCAGAGTGTCATGAAAATCCTGGTCGCTCTCCCCAGGAAAACCGACGATCAGATCGGTCGTCACACTGCAGTGAGGAATCCGGTGGCGAATTTTTGCGACCAACTCCTGGTAATACTCCCGCGTGTAACCACGATTCATGCGCTTGAGGACCGCGTTGCTCCCGGCCTGGATCGGAAGATGAAAGTGTTCACAAACCTTGGAGGAACTCGCGATCATCTCAATAAGTTTGTCGGAAAAATCCCGGGGATGAGACGTCATGTAGCGAATCCGCTTAATCCCAGGGATCCGATCGAGCCTGGCCAGCAAGTCGGCAAAGTCAACTTTCTCGGCCAGGTCTTTCCCGTAGGAATTCACGTTTTGACCAAGCAGCATGACTTCTTTATATCCCGCCTGGGCCAGGCGTTCAACTTCCGCCACAATATCTGCCAGCCGGCGACTGCGCTCACGGCCCCGCACGTACGGCACGATGCAGTAGGAGCAAAAGTTGTTGCAACCATACATAATCGTCACATAGGCTTTGATTCCATCCTGGCGGTAAGTGGGCAGGTCTTCAATGATTTCGCCCTCTTTTTCCCACACATCAATCACAGTCTTGCCGGTCGCCCGGGCCTGGGCCAGCAACTCGGGCAGCCGGTGCGTATTGTGGGTCCCGATGATCACATCAACGTGCGGGGCACGTTGGGCCAACTTTTCGGCTACCTGCTCCTGTTGGGTCATGCAGCCGCACACCACCAGCAACAAATCTGGTTTTTGCCGCTTGAGATGTTTTAACTCGCCCAATTTCCCATAAATCTTATTTTCCGCGGTTTCGCGCACACAACAGGTATTGAGCAAAACCAGATCCGCCTGCGTTATCTCTGTAGTCGGCTGATAACCCATTTCTTGCAGCATCCCGGCGATGATTTCTGAATCGTGCTCATTCATCTGACAGCCAAATGTCTGAATCAGGTATTTCATGGAATACCTCCTCTCTACTTTTTAATCAAGTTTGGCGAGTCATAGTGTACTTCTATTATTTACTAACCATTCATGTTTAGAAAAGCACACCCAGTAATGAAAATACCTTTGTATTTTCTTGTTAAAATGTTTACAAAAAGCACTAAAAATCTTATTGCTATCATTCGATAAGATATAACTACCCTTCGGTAAGACCTATTCCATGTCTGGCGAGCAAAAAAATAACACCCTGAAATAGGTGTAAAATCAGGGTCACATGCTGGTTGTACCTCTAAGCCGGATACTGAATTTAGAATTCACTATAATGGTCGACGGCATAAAGTATTGATTTCAGCTTTTGTTCCCCCTATATTTCATAAAGCGACTTTTAAATTTCCTTAATGTCTCTGACGTCTATATGGATATCACCTATTTCTGCTAGCAGTCCTTACACTGCGTTATTCGTGTTACCAACGACATTGCTCAGGTCACCGACTATCAGAATGGTAGAGTCAGGATTTGTTTCAGAAACTCCTCCATAATCACTCCTCTTGCTTTAAGTTTACCATTTTTGCCCATTGGGAATCAATCAGTACTCACTACATTTTATTTTACTTTCCGCGCAAGACCCGATAGAAAGCATCCACAACATCTGGGTCAAACTTTATACCTCGATACCTGAGTAGATAAATTCTGGCTGTTTCCTCACTTAGAGCGAGACGGTACGGTCTATCTGATGTCATAGCCTCGTACACATCGGCTACGCAGATAATCCGCGCGCCCAATGGTATTTCCTGGCCAACTAGACCTAGAGGATAACCAGAACCATCAAAAGCCTCATGGTGATGTTTCACCAGTGGAACCAACACCCTCAACTCTTCCATGGCCATGAGGATCTTTGCGCCAAGTTCGGGGTGCCGTTTGACCTCAGAGAACTCCTGCTCAGTCAGACTATTTGGTTTATCCAAGATAGTATCTTTAACCCCTAGTTTCCCCAAATCGTGTAATAATCCGCCCAGGTAAACGCAATCACTTTCTTTACTGCTTAAATCCATCCTTTTAGCAATCTCTAGGGCTAATTCCGCTACTCTTCGACAATGACTGGCTGTACCGGGTGATCTGACTTCCAAAGTCCTAAACAGTATTTCAACTAAGCGTTTCACGATTCTTTACCCGCTTTCTTTAAACATAAGCTGGCGGGTCTCAAGAGCAAAACAAAAACCTATTTTTAACTAGTTTTAACTTAAAAATAGGTTTAGAATTGTGACTTCGGTAGCCCGGCTGTCATAGCGTGTCGCCGCCTTAGACCCGTGGCTTTGCGTCCTACCCTTTCGGCGTAGTTTGCCTTTATCGGTCCCCCTATATAATTTGCCGAGACCATTACTTCTTTTTCAACAAAACCCTGTTAGTTTCCTTCTTTTTCGATTTATTTTTTGCAAAATCATTCCTGTTCATTCAAACACCTGATTACTAAGATATCTTTCGCCCGTGTCCGGCAATATAGTCAGCACGGTCCCACCCCCTAACCTTTTGCCTATTTTTACAGCAGCGCAAACCGCTGCTCCGCTAGAAATACCAGCCAAAATACCTTCTTCACGCGCCAACCGTCTGGTCATGTTGATGGATTCTTCGTCGGTAACAGTGTAAATCTCATCGATCAGCTGGCATTCAAGATTATCAGGGATGAAACCATCACCGATTCCCTGGATTTGGTGAGTTCCCGGCTGTCCACCAGAAAGCACGGCCGATGCTTTAGGCTCCACAGCAATGACCCGCAGTTGAGGGTAATGTTTCTTCAATACCCGGGCCACCCCAGTCAGGGTACCACCGGTGCCAACTCCCGCCACCAGCACATCTATCGGGCCATCTACCTGTTGAAGGATCTCCACCGCCGTTGTTTGACTGTGGTAGTCAGGGTTAGCGGGGTTAGAAAACTGATCGGGCAACCAGGCGTTCGGGATTTGCTGTGCCAATTCCCTGGCCTTGATTACCGCTCCCATGACATCCTCCGCCGCGGGTGTAACAACTACTTCTGCCCCATAGGCTTTAGCCAACATTCTTCGTTCAACGCTCATGGTTTCCGGCATCACCACGATTACCCGATAGCCCTTCACTGCCCCGACCATGGCCAGACCAATTCCCTGGTTCCCGGAGGTTGCTTCGATGATCACATCCCCTGGCTTAATCAAACCTTCCCGTTCGGCCCGCGAGATCATCCCGTAGGCAGCCCGTGCCTTGACACTGCCGCTGGGATTCAGCATCTCCAGTTTAGCCAACACAACCGCTGGTCCGTCATTCACCCGTTTCAAGTAAACAATTGGCGTCTCCCCAATCGTCTCTAAAATATTGGCAACAACCCCTTTAATCTTGGACACCCCCTAGAGAAGGCTTGTTACTAAATCATTTTTCAAAATAGATGGCTATCGCTCCAGGACCAATGTGCGCCCCAATCACACAACCGGCCTCACTCTCAATGATCTCTCCAGGCTTTAACTGCTGCTTAAGCTGAACTCTTACTGCGCTGGCCAATTCTGGAGCCTGGCAGTGGTTTAACCCAATAGTGCGCTTACTCCAATCCAGGTTCAAGCTGTGGAGATAATTCATCAACCAGGGAATAACGTTCCTTTCACCTCTGATTTTATGTTTCGGCACTGGTCGTCCATCCCGAAACTCCAGGACTGGTTTGATCTTGAGAATAGACCCTATCCATCCTCCGGCCGCAGATAAACGCCCACCCCGGACAAGATATTCCAAGGTGCCTGCAACAATCAAATACTGCAAATTTTCAACCATTTGCTGCACATGCTGGACAACCTCGGCCAGTGGATAACCTTGTTCTACGAGACGTGCCGCGTTCATGACGATTAAGCCTAACCCAAGCGTAGCACCCCGTGAATCAATGACCTCAATATTCCCTCTGGGAAATTTCGCTCTGGCAATCACGGCCGATTGGTAGGTCCCACTCAGGACAGCCGATAAGGTTATTACAACCACACTATCTCCCTGAGCTAAAAAATGTTCGTACACTTCAGCAAAAGCCGCCGGCGTGACCTGAGAAGTTGTCGGGAAGACCGGACTGTTGGCTAATCGAGCGTGGAAATCTGGCGGTTTGAGATCAACTCTGTCGCGAAAAGATTCCGTGCCAAAGCTCACGGTAAGAGGAAGTACGGTGATTTGATAACGCTCAGTCAATTCCTGAGGCAGATCACAGGTACTATCAGTTACTATTCTAATCAATTTAAGTAGCCCTTTCTATTTAGAACTTTTTGTTGATTCTAAGTGATGAATGAAATCAGAGAAAACGTGCAATACTATAAATGTGTCGCCTTCACATTGATTTCCCCACAGGTTCTAGCCACCTGGGGGGAATTTTTTGCCGATGTTCTTATATCTTATATTAGGAGTATTTAATACAAATCCCGTTGATTAAAGTACTCACATCTTCGCACCGATCGAGTGTTGTTTCAATGTGCTCATAAATTTCTTTCCATTTGATGATCTGCATTGCTTCTTGCACACCCTGAAATAGTTCGGCCATCGCCTGACGGTAAAGGATGTCTCCTTTCTTTTCCAACCGTTTAATGTTTTCACAGCATTCGATTATCTGATTACGTTTGGACTCAAAACTCTCGAGTAATTTAAAGGCCTTTTCCTGTTCTTTGATCGCCATCAGCAGCGTTTCCACCAGATCTCTGACTACCTGGTTCGGCACCCCAGGTTTATACAGGATCATCCGGTCAATAATCCCTGTTATATAATCCAGAATGGAATCAAGTTTTTGGGCCATAGAATATGCATCTTCTCGGTCGAAGGGCAGCACAAATGACTGATTCAGTTTTTGCATTAGTTGTTCAATAATTTTATCTCCTTCATTCTCAAGGGCTTCGAGTTCAGCCAGCCGTTCGTCCAAAGATTTGTAATTATAAACCACATCGCGAACGATTTCTCCAGCGCAAGTAACTACCCTGGCACTCTCGCTGAACATTCTAAACAACTGGTAATCCTTTTGACCAAACGGCCACATACCCCTTCCCCCTTAGTTAGCAGTGATTGAAAGATTTAACAAGAAAATACAAAGGTATTTTCATTACTGGGTGTGCTTTTCTAAACATGAATGGTTAGCATGTAAAAATTACCGGCCCAATGATCTCAAAGCCAATAATTTCCAAACTGCATCACTCTGTCGTTGTCTTAGTTTTTCTCACGTCCCTCAAAGAAGACAGCCAAACAGCCTTCCCCAACATGAGTGCCTATAACCGCCCCGATTTCACTAATGATCACATCTCGCACCCCAAATTTCTGGCGGATCTGCTCACCCAGACTTACTGCTTCCTCCAGACATCGCGCGTGAGAAATTCCGACCACCTGTTGGTCCAAATTTTGGCCATTTTCCTCCACCAGGGACAATAATCGTCGAATTGCCGCCCGTCGGCTTCTGACTTT
Organism: Bacillota bacterium; assembly: GCA_013178045.1. Lineage (NCBI taxonomy): Bacteria > Bacillati > Bacillota > Bacillota bacterium. The sequence goes on along the minus strand of JABLXP010000001.1, from coordinate 171,829 downwards.
ATCCAGTTGATCAATTTTCCCTTCTGCGTTCATGTGTAAGATTGGCTTAATATCTAACAGCGAACCCATTACCGCCTGCACCCGATTAATGCGGCCCCCTTTGAGAAGATACTTCAGAGTGTCCAGAGTAAAAATCAGGTGCAGGTGCTTCTTCAAGTTTTCTAATTGCTGAACAATCTCTTCCTTATCTGCGCCCGCCGCAGCCATTTTCGCCGCCCGAATAGCTAACATCCCCTGACCCAGTGAAGCACCGAGAGAGTCAATAATTGTCACGTCTCGACCAGGCGGCAGCATACTCCTGGCCATCAGGGCACTCTGGACTGTCCCGCTCAAACCGGAGGACAGATGGATAGCGATAATCGACGATCCGTCTGCTGTTCCCTTTTCGTACTGGTCCAGTAGTTCCTGAGGAGTTTGTTGAGCGGTTGTCGGCAGTGTTTCACTCTCAGCAAGCTTTCGATAAAACTCTTCATTGGTTAAGTCAACCCCGTCCCGGAAAACTTGTGAGCCAAAAGTTGTCGTCATTGGGATAACAGTAATATCAAGCTCTTTGGCTAAGGCCGGTGGCAGGTCAGCTGTACTGTCAGTATAAATCTTAATTCTCGACATACCATTGCCTCCAGATACGATATAAAGCAGGAGTAATTACAACCCGCGCATGAAATCAGGCCGCAGATACCGCGAATCTTTGGTTCGTAATACAGAATCAATCAATTGTAAGAGAACTGCTTTATCCCGGCTCAGGGTCCCCTTCAAAGCCAAATAATTTGAGGCATGATTGCTTCTAAAGACACAGTTCTCCACTGTCAAGTTGGCAATCATAATCCTCAACTCTTCCAGGATTTCGTAGGCATCTGGCAAAGTAAACTTCCCCTGCTGCATTTTTCGGTACATCGGTGTCCCTGGCTCCAGCATTAAAGTGAGCGGCGCTAAGTAATCGGGATTAATGAGATTAATCAGTCTGGCTGTCCCTTCAGCATGGCGTTTAGCCCGTTCCCGGTCGCGTCCGGCCAGGCCCAGGATGACTGTAGCGGAGAGTTCAATCCCCGACTGAACTACAGCCTGCCCTGCAGCCGCCATTTCTTCAAAAGTTACTCCCTTGTTGATCTCTTTAAGTAATTCAGGGTCTCCTGTTTCAACCCCCAGATAAGCAATCGTCGCTCCGTGTTCTTTCAATCTGGTTAGCTCATCTACTCCTTTATTCAGGATACTCCGCGGGCCAGCGTAGAGGCCAACGTGACGAAGACTGGGAAAAGTTTTATACAAGGTGTTCAATACTTTAATCAATTGCTCTGTGTCCATCGCCATTGCGTCGCCGTCGGCCAAAAAGACCTTTTCGACATCGCCATAGTATAGCTTCGCCATCCGAATATCAGTTTCGATTTCCTCAAGTGAACGTACGCGAAACTTTTTATCTTTATACATCCCGCAAAAAGTACAGCCATTGTGGGAACAGCCAATTGTCACTTGCAATATAAAGCTGTACGCCTCGCTGGGCGGTCGATAGACCATACCTTCGTAGCGCATTTGACAACCTCCTGGAAGTCAGCATTCTTTCTACTCTTAAGTGTCTCATAATTTTCTGCGTCTTGCAACTGAATGATCAATTTGGCCACGTCTATCAGTGGTAATCCAAAAATTTTTCTTCGATACATCCAACAAATATTTATTGTTAAATCTTGTGTTGGTAATGAGACATAATTCCGGTTCGCTCTGCAAAAAATATCAGTGGTGCGAAATAATAAAAGGAGGTAAAATATTGGCAAGAAGAAACGGAGTCATGTCTGATGCACTCAAGTTTGAACTGGCCAAGGAACTGGGAATATACGACACTGTCGTAACCCGTGGTTTTGGCGATGTATCATCCCGAAACTGCGGAAATCTGGTGCGACTGGCCATTGAGAGAGCGGAAAGAGAGCTCCAAACTTCCCAAAATACCCCTACTATTTAATTTCGCACCGGCCAGGGGTTTGCCCCCCTGGTATTTTTACGTTTAACTGGTTATAATGGTAATAGTAAGGGAGGTGAATTTCCATGATTAGCAAAAACATGATCATCAAGGATGTGGTCGAAAAATACCCTGAATCACTCAGGATTTTTGCCAAACACGGTCTGCGGTGTGTTGGTTGAGGCGGTGCACTCTTTGAGAGTATAGAGCAGGGTGCTCTTATGCATGGCATAAACATAGAAAAATTGATGGCCGATTTAAATGAGTTGGAGAAGAAAAAGTCCTGAGCAATCAGGGCTTTTTTATGTTTATCACGACAAAAATTCACTCGCCGCGTAATTCCCTGGCTTTTCTTCGGCGCAAACGCAGCAACTTCTTCATCAATGGATAGACAAGGAAAGTCCCCCAGCTCGCGAAAACTGCCAGAATGGCCATAAAATACCATCCCAGCCCTATCACCAACCCAATCGAAGCCGTCAGCCACAGGGTAGCGGAAGCTGGTAATCCGTATACCCGACCTTGTCGAATGATAATAATTCCCGCACCTACAAAACCCATGCCAGCAATGACTTGTGCCGATAAACGCGCGGGGTCAAAGTTTATCCAGGGTGTTAAGTCAGCAAACCCCCAGGTAGAAACCAGCATCACCAGCGCACTACCCAAACAGACGATTGCGTAGATGCGGGTTGCTGATTTGATGTATCTAGCGTGGGGATATCCCATCACGGTACCGGCCAAAACTGCCAGGAACAGCCGTATCACCATATCCTCATTAAGTAAATGGTTCATGACACTTCGCCTGGCCAATAACTGACAAGTTTCTGCCAAAGCGCTGGTGAAGCCTTTCGCAGGTCCACTGGCTTACCCGAATCCAGCTTCATGACCACATGGAAAGTCATCCCTTCTGCCAGTAGCCTATCATCCGTTATGCGATGTAAACGGTACTCAAACTTCATCCGCGTCCTGGATAGATACTTGAGTGATGTTATCAGCCGCAATTCGTCGTCAAAAACAGCCGGCGATATGTAACGGCAGTGCGCCTCAATTAACGGGAGACCCACTCCCGCCTCCTCAAACTGGGAATAGGACAAGCCAATGGCGCGCAGGAACTCTGTCCGCCCGTACTCAAACCAGACCAAGTAATTGCTGTGATGAACAATTCCCATTTTGTCGGTTTCTTTATACCGGACCCGGAAGATGCTTTCGTTATGCACCGCTTACCCTCCCCCCTGGTGCAGTCACTCTGTATCTATTTTACTGGCGGTACCATTTTTTCGCAAGGATTTTCCTTACTGCTGGCTTCACCGGGAGCGCAATCAACGAGGGGGTTAATCCTTCTCTGACTTAGACGTAAGTACACCCAAATCGCCAGAAGTACATCCAATAATCCAAAACCGACAAAATACGCTCGCCACCACTGGTCAAAGAAAACTCCGAACCCCATTAAAAATACTCCACAGGTAATTAAACCGCGCATCCCCCGGACCGTCAAAAGGTGATTGATAAGTTCCTCAACCCTGCGACTGGGCTGTGTCTCTCTAATCGTTAGCGAAGCGATGGCATTAGAGGGATCTTGGACCGGTAGTTGTTGCAGCCTGGCTCGGACCATTCGCGTCAAGCGCAAACGGCGCAACCTTTTCAGGTAAAAATGTAACACCAATGTTCCCAAAAAGGCAAAAACAATCGCCTGGATAAGACGGAAATTCAACTCTCCCAGGATGATAATCGTCAGCATAAAAAAACTAAACCGAGCTCCATAATAGTCTAATAATCGAGCCAGTTTTGTTTGATCCACCGGTAGAGGTCCAACATCAGGCTTACCCTGTTGGCCCAGGGCGGCGTGCCATCTTTGCCATAATTCTTTAATTAAATTATTGATCAAGCTCATTTTATCTCAACTCCTTCCAGCCTAGTTTTCCACTAATTACCTGTCTATATACCAAAACACAAAGAAAAAATCTGGCCAGGCAGGAACCACTGCCCAAACCAGACTTTTCACAAGCCATTTTACCTTTTTATATTCTATGTTGCTCAGGTCCTCTAATCCTTGTTTCCAACTACAGGCTATAGTTAGGAGCTTCTTTAGTGATTTGCACATCATGTGGGTGGCTTTCGCGCAAACCAGCGTTGGTGATGCGCATAAACCGGGTTTTCGTTTGCAACTCTTTGATGTTTCGGCACCCACAGTAGCCCATGCCGGCGCGTAACCCGCCAACCAGTTGGAAGATGGTATCAGCCAATGGTCCTTTATATGGGACCCGTCCCTCAATTCCCTCTGGCACCAGTTTAGGTTGGTCTTCCTGGAAGTACCGGTCACAACTGCCATCTCTCATCGCGCCAATTGAGCCCATACCGCGGTAAACCTTGAAGCTCCGTCCCTGGTAGATTTCGATGTCACCGGGGCTCTCTTCTGTACCGGCTAAGAGGTTACCGATCATCACCACGTTTGCCCCAGCAGCGATGGCTTTTGTGATGTCGCCGGAATATTTGATCCCGCCGTCAGCAATAACCGGAATCCCGTATTTGGCCGCTGCCCGAGCACAGTCGTAAACCGCCGTAATTTGCGGCACGCCAATCCCCGCTACTACTCGGGTGGTGCAAATCGATCCTGGTCCAATCCCGACCTTGATTGCGTCCGCGCCAGCTTTGATCAAGGCTTCGGTAGCCTCCGCTGTGGCCACATTACCGGCGATCAAGTCCTGATCCGGGAAGTGACTCTTAATATACCGTACAGCCTCGATTACTCCCCGCGAATGTCCATGCGCGGTATCAACCACAATCACGTCAACCCCCGCCTTAACCAGGGCTTGCACTCGCTCCAGAGTATCGGCACTGACCCCGACCGCCGCCCCAACCCGGAGCCGACCCCGCGCGTCCTTCGCGGAATTAGGATACTGTCTGGCTTTCTCAATATCTTTAATCGTGATTAGACCGCGTAAATTGTTGTTTTCATCAACAATCGGCAGTTTCTCAACCCGATGACGGCGTAGGATTTCTTTGGCTTGTTCCAGAGTAGTGCCAACCGGTGCAGTAATTAAATTATCTTTCGTCATTACTTCGGAAATCTTCTGATTCATGTCAACTTCAAATCGCAGGTCGCGATTTGTCAAAATTCCTACCAGTTTTCCCTCCACAGTGATGGGAACACCCGATATATGGTAGGTTTCCATCAAGGCCAGGGCATCCGCCACCCGGTGGTCGGGACTAAGAAATATGGGATCCGTAATTACTCCATGTTCAGAACGCTTAACCCGATCAACCTCAAGCGCCTGTTTCTCGATCGTCATGTTTTTATGGATCACACCTAATCCACCTTCACGGGCGATCGCAATGGCCAAACGGGAATCGGTAACTGTATCCATCCCAGCGCTGATGATCGGGATGTTGAGTTTTATCCTGGCTGTCAAATAAGTAGAAACATCCACATCTCGCGGTAAAACATCAGAACTACCGGGAATCAAAAGAACATCGTCAAAAGTTAGTCCTTCTTTAGCAAATTTTTCATCCCACACAACACCTTCTCCTTCCTGCAAGATTCATCTATTACACCACAACGAGACCCCTTTCGTTATTGGCAGTATTATATCACACCAGCTCAAATTTGTACCAGTTAGTTAATTCCAAATCCAACATTAATTCCTCATAAAAATATTGTTTTGTGTTAATGCTAAGAACATTGACCACATTGGCCGAAATTTGAGGGATTAAAATGAAAAAAACCGAAAAATCCACCAAACAAAAAGACCGGGGTAATGTAGCAGCTCAATACTATATCACGCCGGTCTTCTCCTCAGATGTTACATATGGTTTCACCGGTGAACAACCCTTTAATCCCCACCCATTACCGAATCCAGGCCATAGCGTTCAAAATGATTCCGCAAACAGGTAATGGTTTTTTCCGAAACATCGAATTCAACGGCCATTTCCGCATCGGTACGGTTTAGCCGCAGACATTCGATAAACTGGTCGAAATCAATCCCTACTTCTTGAGTCATTTCTTTCAGCCCTGGTCCACGTCCCCAGGGCGGCCAGGAGCCAGTTCCTTGAGGAATAAATGGTTCATGCTGTTCCACACTTTTCACCTCCTGAATCACGACTGATAGTCCTGATCTAGTTTGATCTGGGAACAGGACTACTATACCCCTTAATAAATGCGACGCGCTCCAACGTATTTATCAACATACCAGCTATCATCCATGGAAGTGATAGTAATACCCTGGTACCGGCTGGCGTGGATAAAAAGATTTTCACCCAAATAAATACCCACATGCCCGATCTGACTTTTCCCATCAATGGTAAAAAACACCAAATCACCCGGCTGTAAACTCTCTCGGCTGATCCGGCTGCCGACACTTGCCTGCTCCCCGGCCGTCCGCGGAAGATTTAGTCCATGCAAACTAAACACATAACGGGTAAAACCGGAACAGTCAAAACCGCCTGGTGACTCGCCACCGTATTTATACGAAGTCCCCAAAAAATTCCGAGCACTACTAACAATACCCTGCGCCGTCTCCTTCGCAGCACGGCTGGGTAAAGGCTTAGCTGTTCTAACTATTCGCATCGGTAGGACGCTGACCGGGTTTTCTTTGCTGGCCATCCCTGGTCGAGTAGGTTCGCTCTTGATGTCATTGGACAGGCTGTGGTCTACCACAACACAGTCAGGATTATTATTTTCCTTGGGCACAAGCGCATTTTGGCCTGCCAGTTGAAAACCAGTAAAATTTATAGCGCTACAGTTGGTGAGAACTATCACCGTAACCAAAACTAAGGCGAAAGTTTTTTTCATTTCGCTGCCCTCACGTTAATAAATAAATCCATCTTCCGTACTCGTGATTGTTATTTTTCGACCTGGTTTGACTCTATAAGCAAACGGTTCCTCTTCCACAAAGTCCTGGCGTACCGCTGGTTCGCTCGCTGTAACTTCCGGTTTTCTTCTTGGAGCCTGGCGACCTCACTGCACTTCTCGCGCTCTACTCTTTCCAACAAATTCATTAAAACACGGCGGCTAACACGCAATTGCTCCACCAGGTGCTCCAACTCTTTAATTCGCTTCTGTAAGACTTCGATCCGACGTCGCTCATCCAAGGTCAAGCCACCCCCTGGAAATTCCTTCTGCTGCATAGTATATTCATGGCCTGACCTCAATAATCACTTTTTGTAGTTTATAAATAACAGCCAATCCGCCTGACCGCTTCCTGTAACTGCGTCTCGCTCCCAACCAGAGCCATGCGAACATAGCCCTCTCCTTGTTCACCGAAGGCGATTCCCGGAATAACCAGAACCCCCACTCGTCGGAGAAGGTCGACCGCGAAAGCGTATGATGATTTAAAGCCATCCGGCAATTGTGCCCAGACAAACATGGATGCTTTAGGTTTGTCGATCATCCAGCCAACCTCTGTCAAACCATCAAGCAGGATGTCCCGCCGCCGCTGGTAGGTGGCGGCAGTCTGCCGCACGACATCTTGCGGCCCTAATAGAGCAGCCACACCGGCAATTTGGACAGCTTTAAAAACCCCGTAGTCGATGTTAGACTTAATCCGACTTAAAACAGACAGTACCTCGGGATTACCGACAGCAAAGCCAAGCCGACAACCTGCCATATTATAGGTCTTGGAAACAGAATGAAACTCAATCCCCACTTCTTTTGCCCCTGGTACCTCGAGAAAACTCATCGGTTTAAACCCGTCAAAGGCCAATTCAGAGTAAGCCAGGTCATGGCAAACGATCACTTCATATTCCCTGGCGAATTCCACCACCTGGCTGAAGAACTCTCGATCCGCGGTAGCAGCCACCGGGTTATTCGGGTAGTTTAAAAACATCAGTCTGGCCTGTCGGGCTACCTCCGGTGGTACTTGCTTCAGATCGGGCAAAAATCGCTTTTCTTTAACTAATGGCAGCGGGTATTTGACTCCTTCGGCTAGAAGTAAACCTGCCGTATAGACAGGGTAACCCGGGTCGGGAATTAACGCTACCTCCCCCGGATCAACTAAGCCCAGGAATATGTGGGCCAGGCCATCCTGTGACCCCATCAAAGACAGGACTTCCGTTGCCGGATCCAGTTCTACTCCAAAGCGTCGCTTGTACCAGGTGGCGACTGCCTGCCGAAATTCCGGTAACCCATCAGACAAGGGATAGCCAAAACTATTCGGTTCATCAAGCGCCCTAATCAGAGCCTCCTTTATGTGTGGCGCTGGCGGTAGGTCCGGACTACCGATGCCCAGGTTGATCACCTCAACACCCTGAGCAATTACTTCTAGTCTTAGCCTGTCCATCTCATTGAAAATGGCTGAGGTCAGTTGCGCTACTCGTTTGGCTATTTTCATGAGCGTTCCCCCTTAAAATATCCTCACGGCGAGGCGATTTTTCTATATTCAATCATAACCCTGTTTTCAGAGCGCGTAGTTTCTCGACTACACTGTAGTCGATCTTCAGACCACCCAGCTCACCACGGTAGTCACTGCTGTTACCGTGGAAATCTGACCCACCGGTAACAGCCAAATTATAGTACCTGGCCAATCGTAAATAGTGTTCGGTCTGCTCTGGATCGTGTTCCGGGTAAAACACCTCTAACCCTTGCAATCCAATTTTCACCAAGTCAGGAATCAATTCATCACTGCCGATTAAGCCGGGGTGAGCTAAGACCGGGATACCCTTCGCCCGACGGATGATTTCTACCGCCTCACTGGGTGACAGCTTGTAACGAGGAACGTAGGCTGGGGCACCATAACCAATGTAATTCGTAAAAGCTTCTTGAATGGTCTCGACATATCCCTGCTCGATCATCGCAATAGCGATGTGAGGGCGGCCAATTGTCCCTGCACCGGCCAGCTCCAGAACTCGCGACAGTTCTATATTCAAGCCTAATTGCCGTAATTTTCGGACGATCTTACCTATCCGGTTCAGTCTAGCTTGCCGAAGTTCCTTTAACGTTTGAAGAAATTGCTGATCCTCAAGATCAATAAAATAGCCTAAAACATGGACCTCCTTATTTTTCCACTCGGTATTGATTTCAATCCCGGGGATCACCTCTAGCTTTTCCCCGGCCACGGTGATCGCTGGGGAACAACCATCAATAATGTCGTGGTCGGTGATGGCGATCGCCCGTAAGCCTAAATCAACGGCCTGACCGACAACCTGTTGCGGTGAAAGCAACCCATCCGAGGCTGTAGTGTGGATATGTAAATCTACACACATGCTCTATCCTCACATAACTAGTTTTCTGTGAAACGTGCTAACCAATTACTTGCTTCAACACGCGCAAAAAATTTCCTCCCATTATTTTTTGAATCTCCTCCCCTGAATATCCCCGTTTTAGAAGACCTTCTGTCAACTGTGGCAACCGGGTGACGTCTTCCAGTCCTGGCAAGGTGGTTTCCGTCCCGTCAAAATCCGAACCAATTCCAACGTGGTCCACTCCCACCAACTGAGTGACATGCTCAATATGATCGAGGACACGGGTTACAATGGCTTTATCATCTTCCGCCAGGAACTCCGGCACAAATGTAATCCCCACAACACCCCCTACATTGGCCAGGGCTGTGATCTGATCATCAGTTAAATTACGGGGATGCGGAACCAGGGCGTAACAGTTCGCGTGAGAAGCAATTACCGGGTGCTGTGTTTCCTGGATGACATCCCAAAATCCCGCTTCAGACATGTGCGATACATCGATCAACATGCCCAGGCGGTTCATTTCCTGGACGACAGCCCTGCCATACAAAGTTAGACCGCCCTGTGTTTCTCTTTCCCCCACCCCATCAGCCAACTGGTTGCGTTGATTCCAGGTCAGACCCAAGGAACGCACGCCGAGTCGATATAATATCCGTAAATAGGCCAGGTCGCCTTCGACCGGTTCTCCTCCCTCCACGCTGAGCAGGGCAGCGATTTGCCCAGACTGAATAGCTTTGGTAATGTCCATCATCCGACGCACAAGCCGTACGTACTGGCTATTTTGGGCCAGTTGTTGATGAAAAAAGTCGATCAGCTGTAACACTCGCTTGAGGGACCTTTCCGGTTTATATTCGGTGGCGATATACGCCGCAAAGAACTGAACTTTAACACCCACAGCCAACAAACGCGCAAAATCAAGCTGGGCGGCTGGGAAATGAGCCAAATTGGCTCCTGCACGATAAGCCCGTTCGATGGTGTCGCAGTGGGCATCGATGATGATTGTATCCCGGTGGATCCGGGCCGTAATTTCTGCTGCGTTTTCTCTCCTCGCCACGTGGTTTCCCTCCTAGATTAGAGTGAAGAATTATAAAAACCTGTTTATTTTAGCCAAATAAACAGGTTTCACACATGCTTGCTATTTTGTCCACACTATTCCTACCGTGGTTCAACGATCAACTTAATGGCGGTTCTTTCTTCACCATCAATCTGAATATCAGTAAAGGCCGGGATGCAGATTAGATCAACTCCACTTGGAGCAACAAACCCTCTGGCAATCGCCACTGCTTTGACGGCCTGGTTTAACGCGCCAGCCCCAATAGCTTGAATCTCAGCAACTCCCCGCTCTCTTAACACTCCTGCGAGTGCCCCGGCCACTGAGTTTGGACTGGATTTAGCTGAGACTTTTAATACTTCCATTAAAATTACCTCCTTTAATGTTAGAACAGATGCTTTGAATCATTGTCTTGATATAGTATATTCTCTTTAATGTTGCGAATATCCTCCTAATTTGTAAAATTAATTCTTTTATAGTGTTTCATTCGACACTTTTCGTTATTTTTCGCCTATTTACGATTCTAAGATCATCTGTAAACGCCTGATGTCGATTGCTTTACCTGTTAAGGGCTCCAGATCAACCAGTACACCGTTAAATTGCGCCATTCCTCTGGCTGCTTCAAAATGAACCGGCAACTGGGTAGTAAACTTGGTAATGACCTGATCGATTTTCACCCCTAGCACAGAATCACGTGGTCCAGTCATTCCCACATCCGTTATATAGGCGGTTCCACCAGGTAAAACCCGCTCATCTGCGGTTTGCACATGGGTATGCGTCCCTAAAACCGCACTAACCCGGCCGTTAAGGTACCAACCAAATGCGACCTTCTCAGAGGTAGCTTCAGCATGAAAATCTACGATTATGTTCGGAGTAGCTTCCCTAATCTCCTGAATCAATTGATTGGCTAACCGAAATGGGCAATCAAGCGAGTTTAGAAAAACCCGACCCGACAGGTTGATTACCCCAACTTTAAATCCTTCTGCCGCTGAAAAAATAAGAAAACCCTTCCCCGGCGTTCCAAGTGGGTAATTAGCCGGACGAAGGATTCGATCATCATAATCAATAAAATCAAAGATTTCCTTTTTGTCCCAAACGTGATTGCCCATGGTCAGGATATCAACCCCGTAAGAATACAATTCTTCAGCGATAGCTTGGGTAATCCCGTTTCCACCGGCAGCGTTCTCCCCGTTGGCAATGACCAAGTCAACCTTGTGCTCTTTAATGATTTGGGGCAAGAGTTCCCGAACTATTTTTCTGCCAGCCCGGCCCACAATGTCCCCGATCATTAATATCCGCACAAATCTCCCCCCAATAAGCAAATTTTAAATTGTTGTATCCCAAAATTAGTCTGGTAGTCCCCAGTGCCATGGGGGAAAATTAACCATACCATCTTTCCTATTTATTGAATACCAGAACGCGGCCCTCTTCACGAAAGGCAACCAGTTTCTTTTCTTGTTCACAGCACCTTAAGCTCTCTAGCATCTGTCGGATCAAGTCTTCCTGCAAGAGAATTTCCTCTTCCAGCATCCCCTCGCTCTCCTCGGTCATAATCAGGGAACCAAATTGCTGGTGCAGGATGGCCATTAATAAGGCAATTTCGTCATAATCCAGGGACTCGATGTCTCGACTAATTTCCAAGAGTGTTAACTGTTTACAAAAAGTAGCTGTCACTTCGACCACACCTGGTTCCCGGCCCTCTAAATGATTATAAGCATCAACCATAGTGACCAGCTTTTCCCGGAATAAATCAATCTCCTTATTCGTTACCACTTGTGAGAGAATAAAAGTAAACTTTAGTAGTCGTCTGGCTGGTTCAAAATTAATTGTCCCAACTTCCGGGTAACGCATCATAATTGATGTCAAGAGTTCAACGCTATCGGAGCCGGCATGCACCGTCCTAGTTTTTATGTACACAGTAGTGGTCGCCTTCCTTTCGGTCATAAGTGTTGATATTATTTCGCGATCTTTAAACAAAATCCTTCTTTTTTTCTCTCTATTTCGATTTAAGCGATTTGAAAAAACTGGCCTCAACCGAGACCAGTTTTTAATGTCTAAAATCAAACAATTTACTTGGCGTAATCAACCACCCGGGTCTCTCTGATTACCACAACCTTAATCTGCCCGGGGTATTCTAGTTCGCTTTCAATTTTCTTAACGATATCGCGGGCGATGCGCACTGAGGTTGCATCATCAACCTTATCAGGTTTAACCATAATCCGGATCTCCCGCCCCGCCTGAATAGCGTATGATTTTTCGACGCCTTCAAAAGAATCCGCGATTTCTTCTAGTTTCTCAAGCCGTTTGATGTAGGCTTCAAGGGTCTCCCGGCGTGCTCCTGGTCTGGCTGCCGAGATAGCGTCAGCCGCCTGTACCAGAACCGCCTCAATAGTCTGAGGTTCAATATCACCGTGGTGGGCCATAATCGCATGAATTACCTCGGGCCCCTCTCGATATTTCTTGGCCAGATCCGCACCGATATTGACGTGGGGACCACTGACTTCGTGGTCAACTGCCTTACCGATATCATGAAGAAGGCCCGCTCGTTTTGCCAATTGCACATCAGCACCAAGTTCAGCAGCCATGGCCGCGGCTAAATGGGATACTTCAATTGAATGCTTTAAAACATTTTGGCCATAACTGGTTCGGTACTTCAGCCGCCCGAGTAACTTAATCAGTTCGGGATGCAGACCATGAACCCCTGTCTCGAACGCAGCCTGTTCTCCTTCTTCCCGGATTTTCTGGTCAACTTCCTTCTGGGCTTTTTCCACCATCTCCTCAATACGAGCCGGGTGAATTCGCCCGTCCAAAATTAGTTTTTCCAGAGCCAGTCGAGCTATTTCCCGTCTGATCGGGTCAAAACCGGAAAGAATCACGGCCTCCGGTGTATCATCGATAATCAGGTCAATACCGGTCAGGGTCTCGAGTGTACGGATATTCCGTCCTTCACGCCCAATAATCCGCCCCTTCATCTCATCGTTCGGTAAAGCCACAACTGATACAGTGGTCTCGGCCACAACATCAGCGGCGCAGCGTTGAATAGCCAGGGTAATGATTTCTCTCGCCTTTTTCTCCGCCTCTTCTTTGGCCTGAGTCTCCATATCCTTGATCATGACAGCAATCTCATGCTTAATTTCATCCTCAACCTTACTCAAAAGCAACTGGCGAGCCTCGTCCCAGGTTAACCCGGACAAACGTTCTAATTCCGTTAGCTGCCGCTCATGGATTCGCGCCAACTCCTCTCTGAGCCGGTCAACCTCGGCTTCTTTTCTTTGCAAAGCGTCTTCTTTGCGCTCCAGGCCCTCCATCTTGCGATCGAGCGTTTCTTCCTTTTGCAACAAGCGGCGTTCCAACCGTTGCAGCTCGTTCCGGCGCTCCCGGTTTTCCCGCTCGGCTTCAGAACGGAGTTGGTGAATTTCCTCTTTTGCCCCCAGGATCGCTTCCCGCTTTTTGGCCTCTGCCTCTTTCTCGGCTTCCTCAATAATTTTTCGGGCAGCTTCTTCCGCTGAATTGATCCTGGCCTCCGCTAAAGCCTTACGGACCAGAAATCCAATCAGAACACCAATAACTAGAAGTATTGCCCCAATTAAATAATTGATAATATAGTTTCACCTCCTTGTCATAGAAATAGGTCTAGGTTTGCTAGACAAAAAATTAAACCGAGTAGAAACTCGGTTACGTTTAGAAACTTTCCTCCACTGTTTATAAGCAACATAAACACGGGTAGGCTGTTCCTCGTGACTCAAAGCCAGAGTTTTGCTCTTTTTCTTATATCTCCAAAAAACCGCTAAAAATCCCCACCAGCCTGTTCTGGTAGAGTATAGTTTTTTATCTATATAAGAAACCCGCTCAGTGGTAGGAAGTATTCCAAAGTCCAGTTTCTCCCATCCTCCATTCTATTCTTTTTTATCAGGGTTGTCAAGCCTTGTGCCTAATCCGTCCTACTCTATGTTCTCGGTTTCATCTGCCAGTGGAAGGGATTTCAACTGTCCACCACTTAAAGCTTGTCTGATTTTAGCTTCGATCTCAGCCGCTATCTCCGGGTGTTCTTTAAGGTACTCTTTGACATTTTCCCGTCCCTGCCCAAGTCGCTCGCCGCCGTAAGAATACCAAGCCCCACTCTTACTAATAATATCCAATTCTACCCCGATGTCAATCAGACTACTTTCCCGGGATATGCCCGTACCGTACATAATATCAAACTCAGCCTGCTTAAAGGGCGGGGCAACCTTATTCTTCACCACTTTAACCCGGGTACGACTACCAACCACTTCTGAACCTTGTTTTAAGGTCTCGACCTTCTTAACCTCCAACCGAACCGAGGCGTAAAATTTCAGGGCACGCCCACCAGGCGTGGTCTCAGGTGAACCATACATCACCCCGACCTTTTCCCGGAGTTGGTTAATAAAGATGGCTACCGTGCGCGATTTGCTGATCGCCCCAGTCAGTTTGCGCAGGGCCTGTGACATCAACCGCGCCTGAAGCCCCACATGCTGATCTCCCATCTCTCCTTCCAGTTCTGCCCGGGGAACAAGCGCAGCCACTGAATCAACCACCACCACGTCAATCGCCCCGCTGCGCACTAAGGCTTCAGCGATTTCCAGCGCTTGTTCACCGGTGTCCGGTTGCGAAACCAGAAGATTATCTATATCAACCCCGAGCTTACGGGCATAGATAGGATCTAAAGCGTGCTCAGCATCAATAAAAGCGGCTGTCCCCCCCATCTTCTGCGCCTCCGCGACAATGTGCAGGGCGACCGTCGTCTTGCCCGAGGATTCCGGACCGTAGAGCTCAATCACCCGCCCACGGGGCACCCCGCCGACACCTAACGCCAGGTCTAAAGTCAGGGCACCGGTGGGAATAGTCTCAACCACCATCTTAGTCGCTTCCCCTAACTTCATAATTGAACCCTTGCCAAATTGTTTCTCAATTTGCCCGATAGCCATTTCTAAGGCCCGCTGCTTTTCGGACATAATTTTCTCCTCCTCCAAAACACTTGTTCGGTATGGCTAAATTATAGACAAATTTCTAATTCCTGTCAACCGAACATAAGGTAAATTAATTGGGCCGGAGTAAAATTTCAGCCAGAGTGGTATAAATCGGTCCCCGCCGGGTCAATTCGCTCTGCATAAACGAAACGCCTTTCACCAACCAAGAACCCATCCGTTTAAACTCCTGTCCCTCTACCCACGGCCGGAGGTCTACCGGAAGCGCGCCATTTCTGACCCGCCCCAACGTAATGTGAGGATGAAACCTCGCTTTTTCCCTGGGCCATCCAAGGTTGACCAGGGCTGTCTCAATCCCGTCGTATACCCGATTCAGTTCATTCAGGTTACCCCCCACCCCGAGCCAGAGCACTCTGGCCCGATTTGAGTTTGGAAATCCGCCAATTCCTTCGGCAACCAGAGAAAACGGGGAGATTCCTTCCACTCCGTCATTCAAGGCCGTCCAAACTCGCTTTACCGCGTTTTCATCAGTATCACCCAAAAACTTCAGGGTGAGGTGCAAATTTTCAGCTTCAACCCACTTGACCCCGTTTATTTCCTGCATCAACTGGTTTTGACGCTGGAGCACTACTCGTTGTAATTCAGAAGATAATTTGATCGCAATAAAAGTTCGTATACTCACCTGTTTGCACCTGACCTGATTTTGCTTCTGGAGCAATTCGTCAATCACTTTTTCTATCATGGGCAAGCTCTCTTTTTCTGGCAATAGCCAATATTACATATTTTCGTGATATCTAATAAATTTCCTTTTTTGTTCTGACTAAAAAGAGTGAGCCTGAAACTTTTTTGTCTCAGGCTTAATGTTTACGAAGCTTTGCTTACACTATTATAAAGGTAGGCACGCAATTCCTCGCCAGGTAAGCTTTCGTTGTCCAGCAATACCTTGGCGATCCCGATGATGCTACTGCGGTACCGCTCAACCAGACGCTTTACCTGAAACTCCTGTTGAGCAATGATATCTTTTATAGCTTGGTGCATTGTTTCTGAGGAGATGTTCTCCTCGCAGATAATCCCCAGAGGAGACAATCCAGCACTGATGATCTTTTTGGCCAGCCGGACAGCCTCTTCAAAATCATTAGACGAGCCCGTGCTCCGCTCTCCTAACACCACTTCCTCGGCAACTGCTCCGCCCAGGCAAATCATAATCTGCTTCTCAATAAAATCCCGGGTATAAAGGTACTGGTCGTTTTCGGGTGTCCGTCGAACGTAACCCAGCGCGCCACCCCGGGGAGAAATGGTCACCCGGGCCACCGAATTTGCTCGCACCACTTCACTCACCACCGCGTGACCAGCTTCATGAACTGCTACCCGTTCAAGTTCATCCTGCGTTGGTTTGCGATCAAGTTTTTCTCCCATGATTACCTTGTCAATCGCCTCGCGCAAGTGATGTTGAGTAATCACCTTTGCTCCCTCACGCAAGGCTAAAACTGCGGCTTCGTTGGCCAGGCTCTCTAAGTGAGCCCCGGAAAAACCAAAGCTCTCCCTGGCGATTTGCTCAAGATCAACTTCATCATCCAGCGGCTTATTCTTCGTATGCAATCGGAGGATTTCTAAACGTCCTGCTTTATCGGGAAGGTCGACCCGCACCTGTCGGTCAAACCGGCCGGGACGAAGCAAGGCTGGATCCAGCATGTCCATCCGATTGGTCGCCCCAATCACCAGCAAACGAATATCGTCCTGGTTAGAGATTCCATCCATCTCGACCAGGAGTTGGTTCAAGGTCTGATCATATTCCAGGTGGCTGGTGTGCGATCCCCTTTTACCACCAAGCACCTCAATCTCATCAATAAATATGATCGCGCTGTTTTTCCCCTGACGTTTAGCCTGTTCGCGTGCGCTTTTGAATAGACTTCTAACCCGTTGCGCCCCGACTCCAGCATACATTTCAATAAATTCAGAGCCGGAAGCAGCCAGGAATAAAGACCGCGTATAAGTAGCGGCTGCTTTCGCCAGTAAAGTTTTTCCCGTTCCCGGCGGACCGGTTAAAAGAATTCCCTTTAATGGTCGAATACCCATTTCACGAATTTTGTCCGCCTGAATTATAAATTCCAGTGCCTCTTTCAATTCTTGCTTGGCCGTGGCTTGTCCACCAATGTCTTCAAAAGTGAACTCCGTCCGCAGTCCATACTCACCGATTACCGTAGACTTCAACAGGCCCTTCTTCTCAACGATGAAATAGAAGGTAGCGATCAGCCCTCCCATCAACAAAAACGGAGCAACATTGACTCCCATAAACGCCAGAAAAGCCAAAATTCCCAGGCCGACACCCACCAGAATCTCTTTAATCACTGGCTTTACCCCCTTGTCCTTCCAAGGCCATTCTTGTTGGAGCCAGTTGATTACCCAGCACTGAACCCCTCGGAAGAACAGCGTAAAGAAAGTTTTGGTCTTGATGCAGTTGCAGGTAGAGGTAATTTTCGTCTATATACAATCCGTAGCGGTCAAGACCAGCACCTTTAGCTAACTGCTCAATTACACTAGCCATGTGAGTAAAGTTTCCCTGGACGATCGCTTCATACAGGGCAAACTGGGAAGCATGCCAAACCCGTTCCAGATTCGGCGTCCGGGTATCAATAATCCTGAGCTCCCAATTCTTTGACCCCATATGTTTCCGGACCATTTCTTCTAACTCACGATAAGTATCCTGCAGGTTCTTAACTTCGCCCAATTCAACCGTAATCACCACCCGGTCAGCCTCCTGCTCAATCTGCAGGTTGTGAACATCACTGTTCTGGGCTAGGAGCGCCGCCAAAGGTTGCTGAACAAAATACCGTTGGTAAATGAAGTTGCCTCCCACGAGCACGGTGAAGGTCCCAATCATGACCAGCAGAGCAACGATAATGCGTATGTCTTTCACCTTCATAGGGAGTCAACTCCTTTCTCTAACCCGCTGTAACCTACGAGACATTATACCACAAGCCGATAGTCAGGTTCTTTAGGAGATGTCTGGAAAGTCTGTCCCTGAGTTTTATATCTTTACACCTCAAACCAGATATGGTATATTGAAGGAAATTAAAGAACGTATAACCGCTAGGGGAGCTCGTTAAAACAGAGCTGAGAAATGGCATGAAGCCGTTGACCCTTTGCACCTGATCTGGGTAATACCAGCGTAGGGAAGCGGGTGAGAAATCAACCGTGAAACCTGGATCAGGCTTCACGGTTTTTGCTGTTTATTTAACTCGGGGGAGGTGAAATTCAATGCATACCATCTATCGGATTATCGATGCCAACCTTAATCGAGCACGTGAAGGATTGCGCGTAGTCGAAGAAGTCGCCCGCTTCATCCTGAACGACCAAGTTCTAACAGACAGTATAAAACAGTTGAGACACGACCTACTTCAGGCTGAATTTAGCATTCCCAATGCATCTGAACTCCTGGTAAAACGAAACACCGACGGTGATGTGGGCACAGAGTTAGCCAGAGATGGTCAGACACCGAGGGTAAACTTAACTGACCTGGTGCGGGCCAACCTTCGTCGAATTCAGGAAGCCATGCGGGTGCTGGAGGAATTCGGGAAACTATTGTCTCCAGAAATCGGGGTCAGTTTCAAAAAAATCCGTTATCGCTGTTATACTCTGGAACAAACAATAATTAATAAATTAGGAGGAATATCTCGTGCTTAACCAAATTGTCAACCGCTTCAATCAACTGCGTAAGTCCAAACCGCTAATCCATCATATTACCAATCAGGTAACGATCAATGACTGTGCCAACATTACCCTTGCAATGGGTGCGTTGCCTGTCATGGCCCATGCCCGAGAAGAAGTCGAAGAG
Source organism: Bacillota bacterium (assembly GCA_013178045.1). Classification (NCBI taxonomy): domain Bacteria; kingdom Bacillati; phylum Bacillota; species Bacillota bacterium. The sequence goes on along the minus strand of JABLXP010000001.1, from coordinate 152,879 downwards.
ATGGTCACGATGGCCGGCGCCCTAGTGCTTAATATCGGTACCCTCACTCCTGACCAGATCAAGGCCATGATTCTCGCTGGCCAACAGGCAAATGCGAAAAATATCCCAGTCATCCTGGATCCGGTCGGTGTTGGCGCCACCAGACTTAGAACAGACAGCGCGCGGGCAATTTTGCATGCCGTCAAGGTAACGGTTATCAAGGGTAATTCGGCGGAGATCGCCATCCTGGCTGGCCTGCAAGGAGAAATCAAAGGAGTAGAAGCGGTTGGCGTTACCGGTGATCTAGCAGAAGGAGCGACTCGACTAGCTAATACCCACCAAACCACCGTCGTCGTCACCGGACCACGCGACCTCATCACCAACGGTCAGATCTGGGCCTATGTAGACAATGGGCATCCTCTGATGGGAACGATCACTGGCACCGGGTGTATGGCTGCCTCCGTGATTGCCACTTTCGCCGCTGTAGAACGAGATCCCGTCCTGGCTTCCCTTGGCGCTCTCGTCTGCTTTGGGATCGCTGGAGAATTAGCCGCCCAAAGGCCTGAAACTACTGGGCCAGCCAGTTTTAAAGCCGCTTTCTTCGACAGCCTGTATAATCTGGATGAACAAACAATCCGGCGTATGGGGCGCTTCACTATTGAAAATTGCCAGGGAGGTCAGGTTAATTAATGTTTTTTAACGGAACCTTATATGTCATCACCGATCAGCAGTTGTCTTCTCCTCGTAGCAACCGAGAGGTGATTACCCAAGCCCTGGCTGGAGGAGCAACAGCAGTTCAACTGAGGGAAAAAGCACTTCCTGAACGTCAACTCTGGCAGCAAGCAGTAGAACTGCGAGAAATCACCGCCAGAGCGGGTGCTGCATTCATTATCAACGACCGGGTTGACCTTGCCCTCGCCGTTGACGCAGATGGCGTTCACCTCGGGCAGGATGATTTGCCAGCCGAAGTAGCCCGAAAGTTATTAGGCCCTGGGAAAATCCTTGGGATTTCCGTCACCTCCGTCGCCGAAGCCCTGGCTGCTCAGGCAGCAGGAGCCGACTATCTTGGGGTCGGACCTATTTACCCAACGACCACTAAAAGTGATGCGCGGGATATCGTCGGTCTTGCTGGATTAAAGGAAATCCGTCAGGTCGTTTCCCTCCCCCTGATAGCCATCGGAGGCATCAACCTGACCAATATTCGCGAGGTGATTTCGGCTGGAGCTGATGGGATCGCGGTTGTTTCTGCTATTGTTACTGCTCCAGACATTGCCAAGACAACCCAGGAAATGCTGACTGAAATTTTGCATAGGAGTAGGATGTATGAAACTGCACGAAATTGGTGAGTTCGGTCTAATTAACCGCATAAAACCTTTGTCCATCTGTAATCCGTCTACTGTTCTGGTTGGGATCGGCGATGATGCCGCAGTCCTGCCGCAGCAGCCCGAACGGGTCCTGCTGGCCACCGCCGATATGCTGGTAGAAGGGATCCATTTTCGGCGAGAATGGACTTCCCTGGCGGATCTAGGCCACAAAGCCATGGCCATTAATTTAAGCGATATCGCTGCCATGGGAGGACGGCCTTTAAGTGCCCTGGTCACCATCGCCCTGCCACCCAGTCTCACGGTAGAAGAAGTGGAAGAGTTATACACCGGGATGATTCAACTGGCTCGGCAGTTTGGGGTAAACATCGTGGGTGGAGACACCGTCCGCTCCACCGGCGGTGTGTGTCTCAGTCTGACGCTTTTAGGCGAGGCAACGCCGGACCATGTTGTCTTACGGTCAGGCGCACAGGTAGAAGACGTGATCGTGGTCACTGGCGACCTGGGGGCTTCAGCCGCTGGTCTGCACGTACTGGCCAATGCCCCTGTTTGCCATCTACCCGAAACCAAAGCAGTCATACGCCGCCACCTCCGACCAGAGCCACGGGTCGAGATCGGGCAGCGGCTGGCGGCCACCGGTCTGGTTACGGCAATGAATGACATTAGTGATGGATTGGCCAGTGAAGTTACAGAAATCTGCAGTGCCAGTCAAACCGGGGCCGTGCTTTGGGTTGAGGCTCTGCCGATCTCGACCACTACGCGCGCCATTGCCCGTCACTTTAACGCAAAAGAAATAAACTGGGCGCTGTACGGCGGTGAGGATTATGAACTGGTTTTTACCACTGCTCCTGCCAATCTGCCCAGTTTGACCGAGGTTATAGCCGATACTGGCTGTCCATTAACTGTGGTCGGAGAAATTTTACCGGCTCCCGCTGGCCGCTGGCTGCAGAGTGCCAACGGTTCAAGGACGGAACTTACACCACGCGGATTCAACCACTTTTACGAGTGATTAACGGTTCAATAACCCCAAACATCGATTACAACACTTTACTTAAAAACTCCCTGGTTCGCTCGTGACGCGGATTAGAAAAGATATCCGTGGGTTCGCCTTCTTCTAAGAGCCGCCCGTCGTCCATAAATAAAACCCGGTCGGCTACCTCACGAGCAAAACCCATTTCGTGCGTGACCACCACCATCGTCATCCCTTCTCGGGCGAGGTCTTTCATCACATCGAGGACCTCGTTAATCATTTCTGGGTCGAGAGCCGATGTTGGTTCATCAAACAACATTATATCCGGCCGCATGGCCAACGCTCGGGCGATCGCCACCCGCTGCTGTTGTCCACCCGACAGTTGACTGGGATAGGCCTGGGCCTTATCCGCCAAGCCAACCTTTTTCAGCAGGTCAAAAGCCACAGCTTCCGCATGCTCGCGTTTTTGCTTCAACACCTCCAGCGGTGCCATGGTAATATTATCCAATGCAGTGCGGTGAGGAAAAAGATTAAACTGTTGAAAAACCATACCGATCCGACGGCGAATCAGATTGAGGTCAGTTCGGGGATCGGTCAGCGATACTCCATCAACAAAAATCTCGCCACTGGTAATGCTCTCCAACTGATTGAGGCACCGCAAGAAGGTACTCTTGCCGGAGCCACTGGGTCCAATAATCACTATAACTTCTCCAGGATTCACAAACAGACTGATATCTTTTAAGACGTGGAGGCGGCCAAATTTTTTATTCAGTTTTCTTACTTTAATCACCCGTCCTCAACCTCCTCTCCAGGTAATTCGCCAGCTGTGACAGGATGAACGTCATGATAAAGTAAATAACACCAACAGCGGAGAGCAAAGGAATCGCCTGGTATGTTCTAGTCACAACAATAACCCCGGCCCGCATTAACTCTGTGATCGAAAGAATCGAGACCAAGGAAGAGTCTTTAAGCATAGCAGTAAATTCGTTAACCATCGGTGGAATCATCTGGCGAAAGGCCTGGGGCAGGATGACTTTGCGCATGGCCTGGGAGTAAGTCATGCCCAAAGAGCGTGCGGCTTCCATCTGGCCTTTGGGAATAGCTTGAATCCCTGCCCGGACAATCTCAGCGGTGTAACCCCCACAGTTAGCTGCCAAGGCCACGACGGCAGCTGTGACCTCATCCAAATTGATTCCTAATTGACCCAGACCAAAAAAACAAAAGTAGATCTGTAAAAGGAGCGGTGTACCACGGATTATCTCGACATAAGCTGTAGCGACGCCATAGATAAGCTTGTTCTTGGAGATGCGGGCCATCCCCACGAAGGTACCAATAATCGTTCCAAACAGCACCGCTAATCCGGTCAAGGTGAGGGTTACCCTCGCCCCTAACAGTAAACTAGGCAATGAATCCAACACGATATCTAAAGCACCCATTTTTTCTCCCCTTACTAATCGAATCGATCAAGTGAAAACCGGTGAGGATGCTCACCGGTTGCTTAAACCATCTGGATTAAGAATATATCTAAATCTGCTTATTTGCCAAACCACTTGTTATAAATCTCCTGGTATTTGCCGCTGTCTTTCAGCTTCTTCAGGGCATCATTGACTTGTTTCAACAATTCGGTGTTCTCTTTCTTGATCGCGATCCCGTAGTATTCTTTAGAGTAGAGCGGACCAACCGTCTTCACCTTGGCTCCCTTCTTAATGTAATACTCGGCCACCTGTTTATCGTTTAAAACCGCGTCAACGCGACCTTGCTCCAGGGCCATGAACGCATCACTAATCGTGTTAAATCGCTGGACCTTTCCCTTCGTCTCCTTCGTTGCCATTTCATCACCAGTGGTGCCGATCTGGACACCGATGCGTTTCCCCGCTAGGTCTTCTAGTTTGGTGATCGTTGTGTTATCAGGTCGTACAGCGATTATCTGGCCAGCCTCAAAATAGGGATCAGAAAAGTTTACCGTCTTCTTCCGTTCATCAGTAATGGTCATTGAAGAGACGATCATATCAAACTTCCCGCCCTGCAGAGCTGGAATGATCCCGTCCCAAGCAGTGTCCTTGAATTCTACTTCCATACCCATTTCCTTGGCCAGAGCCGTGGCAAAATCAATGTCAAACCCGACAATAACATCCTTATCTCCGGTCTTTTCATGAAACTCCATGGGTGGATAAGTGGCATCCGTTCCTACCACTAGTTTCTTGGACGGTTGTTTGGCCGGCTCGCCGGCTTGTTTAGCAGGCTCTTTAGGTGGTTCGGTTTTCTGACCGCACCCGACTACCCCTAACACCAAGCTGGCCACAAGCAGTGTTACCATCAGTAGAACAAACCCCTTGTGTTTGAACATGGCTTCATTTTCCTCCTGTTTTAATTAATAACTCAGACAAATTATATCATTAACTGTGAATCCGGTTCAACAGGAGAATTTACAAAAACTGAGAAAAAACGATCTATTCCATGTAAAGTCGCAGTGTTTTTTTCGCCTTAATAAAATAATCGATTCCTGAAATTACAGTAAATGCTACAGCAACCATCATTGCGGCTTCGCCGATCGGAAAACTAATCAGACTGAACGGGAAATCATTCAAAAGGATCACCGTAATCGCCACGATTTGGGTAATTGTTTTTGCCTTACCCAGTTTACTGGCCGCGATAATCACTCCCTCAGCCGCCGCAACCGACCGTAAACCGGAAACGGCAAATTCCCGTCCAATAATGATTACCGCAATCCAGGCCGAAATTTGTTGCAATTCCACCAGGGAGATCAGCGCAGCTGAGACCAGTAACTTATCAGCCAGAGGGTCCATTAATTTTCCAAACCGGGTTACCTGGTGGCGACTGCGCGCAATATAGCCATCCAAACCATCAGTGCTAGCCGCCAGGATAAAGATGCCCGCGGCGATATATTCACCGTAAGGAATTCTGATCAACAAGATCAGCATGAAAACTGGGACCAGGAAAATCCTGAGCAATGTTAAGAGATTAGGTAGATTCATAAAACAACCTCTCCAATTAAGTCATATTCAGTCGCGCCGGTGATCCTCACCAGCACCATATCGCCTGCCTGAACTGGGGCTGACGGAATATAAACCATTCCATCAATCCCGGGGGCGTCCCGTTCTGTCCGTCCGTAATACATACGGGAATCACCTTCAGTTTGTCCTTCGATCAGAACCGGTACGGTTCGTCCGATCCAGGCTTGATTTTTCTGCCGCGAAATATCTTGCTGCAGCTGCATCAGTTGATGATACCGACGCTGCTTGATTTCTTCTTCCACTTGTTCAGGCAAGCTAGCCGCCGGGGTATTTTCCTCCGCTGAGTAGGTAAAAACTCCGACGCGATCGAATCGCATTTCCTGAACGAAATTGAGCAAATGAGCAAACTCAAGTTCCGTCTCACCGGGAAATCCCACAATAAAAGAGGTACGAATGGCTACATCGGGAAGCCTTTGCCGAACTTTATGCAGTAAAGCTTTGACTGGTTCCAGATTCACTGGCCGGTTCATCCGGGCTAACACACGCGGATCAGCGTGTTGCAAAGGAAGATCCAGGTAATTACACACCTTGGGTTCACTGGCCATTGTTTCAACTAGCTCATCAGTAATCCGACCCGGATAGCCGTAAAGCCACCTGACCCATTCCAGGTTCTTGAGTCGAGCCAGACTCCGCAGCAAATCAGGAAGCCGGCTTTTCCCATAAATATCTACCCCATAGCAGGTGGTATCCTGGGCAATCAGAATAATCTCTTTAACTCCCTGCCCGACTAAAGCCTCGGCTTCGGCCAGCACGGATTCCAGGGGACGACTGCGGTAATTACCCCGGATAGCAGGAATAATGCAATAAGAGCAGCGATTATCACACCCTTCAGCGATTTTAAGATATGCATAGTGGCGCGGGGTCGTCAAACGGCGCGGTGTCTGATGGCCATATATAAACTGGGGTTGATCAATGAAGGCAACTCTTTTTCCTTGCAGCACTTGTTCAACAACCTGAGCAATGCGAGAAAACTCGCCAGTGCCAACAACCGCATCGATCTCCGGCAACTCAGCTAGGAGTTCGTTACTATAACGTTGGGCCAGGCAACCCGTCACGATTAAACCATGACACTGCCCCTCACTCTTCCACTTCGCTAACTCCAGGATCTGGTGGATCGACTCCTCTTTTGCGGCTTCAATAAATCCACAGGTATTGACGATTAACACATCAGCCGCATCTTCCCTGTTGGTAATCTCATAACCTTGCTTAGTTAAAAAGCCCAGCATTACCTCGGAGTCAACAAGATTTTTTGGGCAACCTAAGCTGACTACCCCAACTTTAACAGTCAATTGTATCCCCTCATTCAAGTTCAATTATTATCTACACGAAACTCTTGTTGGACCACCTGGCCTTTTTTCCCTGGGAAACCTAAGCTGGTCCCGTTCTTAATCAATTCCACTCCCCCAGCGTTACCGATCAACATCCACACGCGCTCATTACCGCTGAACAATTTGCGTTCCCCTGGTGTCAGCTTGCCTGTAAAAGTATTAACGCCATCAACCGCCACCTGAACCCAGGTGTTTTCTTGAGCTAACAGTTCCAAAGTAATTCTCCCGTTGACTGGCTGGGTCGGGCGGGCCGGTTGAACTGAATTGGTCGGTGGGGCAGGGCTGGGTTCTTGAATAGGCTGAACTGCTGCCGGATCAGGCTGGTTAACACTCGTTATCTGACTGGACGCTGGTGGCATTTTCGTAGAAGAATGTCCCCTGCTGAGCCAATATACCGGTATCCCCAGCAATATCACCGCTATACCAACAATCAAGCCAAACCGGAGCTGCCGAGAATTAATCCGCCAGCCGAAAGGCTCCTTATTTACCACAGGCTCAAGGTTGGCCGGTCGTTCTGGATCAGCGGAAATGGCTTTGAACTCCTCAACCAGTTCCTCTGGATTGATGCCGAGAAACCGGGCGTACGTTCTGAGGAAGCCAACAGAATAGACCCGGGCTGGAAGTTCTTCATAAGCTCCCTCTTCCAGAGCCCGCAGGTATTTTCCTCTGATTTTAGTAGCCATCTCCGCCTCAGCTATCGTCAACCCTTTTCGCTGGCGCGCCTCCTTTAACTGATCACCAATATTCACCAACCCTTAACCTCCTTCCGATAATTAACATATTTAGTCAGACGCTACTGAATTCAGATACTCATTAATTTGGGCCGCCCCGGCCTGAATATTTCCCGCGTCAACACACAACTCATATTCCGGACTTGGGCCACTCGGATAATTATACAGAGGATCATAGTACTCAAGCAACAACACTTTTACCACAGTGGTAAAATCTCGGGAACGGATCAATTCGTTGAGCTCCGCCACCTTTTTCTTCCCCAGTCGTTTTTCTAAGGCTGTCACCGCCGCCTGCAGTTCATGGAGATTGTCCTGGTCATCATCTACATATACTTTGACTAACCGGTTGATCCGATTCTCCAGGGTATCATACAGCAATATGTGGCGACCAGCCTGCATGGCTGCAAAAAATCGCTCAGGTATTACATTGCGGCCAATCCGTCTGCTTTCACACTCAACCACGATAAACCGCTCTGGAGCAAAGCGAATCAAATGTTGGACCAGCGCGGCCTCAAAACTTTTTTGACTCGGAGGGGGAGGCATCCCAATATCACCAAAAACAGAGCCCCGATTATGTGCCAATCCCTCCAGATCTATCGTCGCCACCCCAAGCTTACTGAGTTCCTTGAGCATATCTGTCTTGCCTACCCCGGTTAAACCATGTAAAACGACTATCTCTGCTTGTAGCTCTAAATTATTCAGGTAGGCATTGACAAAGCGTCGATATCCTTTGAGCCCTCCGGCTAGACGCCGAACCGGAATCCCCATCAAGTCGCAGACTGTAGCCAGGGCCTGACTCCTCATGCCCCCCCGCCAGCAAAAGAGGACTACTTCCCCTTTTTGACTCCACTCCGCGATCTGAGCTACCAGACCTGGCAATTTCGGTGCGATGATCTCCAGTGCCTTAATCTTGGCGGCTTGGGGGCTGACTTGATGATAAATAGTACCGACTTGTACCCGCTCCTGATCGTTTAATACTGGTAGATTGACCGCCCCCGGGTACGTGTTTTCCGCAAACTCACTTTCCGAACGGACATCTACAAAAATCTGATTAGTCAATTTTACTGCTTCTTCAGCGGTGATTATTTTATGCATAACCATCTAAAACCAGTTGTTGTCCTCCTAACTCTGCCGTCGTGGTGATTAGGGTGACATATGGTTATTAAACCCTCTTCTTTTTCCCTCAGTATATCACCCAGGGAAATCTATTTCAAACTTTTTGCCGCTGATTAAAACTTACCAAATGTGTTCTCATACTGTTCTATAGTCATCAAAACTTCTCGCGGTTTACTCCCCTCGTACCGACCAATTATTCCCCGCTCTTCCATCATGTCGATTAAGCGAGCAGCCCGGGTGTAACCGATCCGGAAGCGCCGCTGCAATAAGGAGATCGAAGCCTGGCCAGCTTCGATGAATAACCGAACTGCCTCCGGTAGCAACTCATCTTCCTGCATCTGCTCCGCACTACTGCTCGGATCAACATTAGTGATACCCTCAACATATTGGGGACGGCCCTGTTTCCTCAAGAAATTTACGATCTGCTCTACCTCACGGTCAGAGATATAAGCTCCCTGGACTCGGATTGGCTTCGGCGCTCCCACTGGCATGAACAACATATCCCCGCGTCCCAGTAATCTTTCCGCTCCGTTCATATCCAGTATCGTTCGCGAATCGATCTGAGAGGAAACCGCAAAAGCGATCCGCGACGGAATATTCGCCTTGATTAAGCCCGTAATAACGTCGACGGATGGCCGCTGCGTAGCCAAGACCAAGTGAATTCCCGCTGCCCTAGCCATTTGAGCCAGCCTGATGACCGCGTCTTCCACATCGGCTGGGGCAATCATCATCAGGTCAGCCAACTCATCAATCAACACCACGATATAGGGCAAACAAAGATGGGGCTGATTTTCTTTCAGTTTTAATTGATTATACCGCACCATATCTTTAGTGCCGCTGGTAGCAAACTTTTCGTACCGCTTTTCCATTTCCGTCACCACCCAGCGCAAGGCCACCGCTGCCTTTTTGGGATTGGTCACAACTGGAGTGATCAAATGCGGAATTCCGTTGTAAGTGGTTAACTCCACCATCTTGGGGTCAAACATTAAAAATTTGACTTCGTCAGGTGTTGCTCGGAATAGCAGGCTGGCAATCAGGGTATTCATACACACGCTCTTACCTGATCCAGTGGCGCCGGCGATCAACAGATGCGGCATTTTGGTTAAATCGGCTACCACAGCGTTGCCCGCGATATCTTTCCCCAGTGCAACCGTCAATTTAGAAGAGCTTTCCTGCCACTCCTGGCTTTCCAAAACTTCCCGAAAATTAACCAGGGTAATTTCCTTATTGGGAACCTCGATCCCTACGGCTGCTTTACCGGGAATGGGAGCTTCGATCCGCACGTCGGGAGCAGCCAAGCTGAGAGCGATATCATCGGCCAGACTAACAATTTTACTCACCTTGATCCCAGGAGCCGGCTGCATTTCATACCTGGTGATGGTTGGTCCCCGATTGACCTGCGTCACTTTTGCCCGGACCCCGAAACTGTCAAGAGTTTCTTCCAGAATGCGAATGTTGTCAGTAATATCTTTATTAAGTCTGGTATTCTTAACCCGCAGTGAATTATCGAGCAAGCTCAGTGGTGGAAGAACAAAGATGCCCATAGCTGGCGGCTCAACCTCAACAAGCTGGTTGGCTGCCCGGGGAGGTGATTTGGGCGTCGGCAGGTCTTTCCGGGCCGGCTTTTGCCCGGTCTTGTCTTTACTGGAAACTGCTTGGATAGACGGACCCGTCACCACCTCGCCGTGGTCAATAATAATCGGTTCCCGCTCCTCCATCACTGGCTGAACCTCTTTGTTCTTATCTACTTCTTCCTCTTCATCTACCACGACAAAGAGAAAATTTGCCAAGTGTTCACGGGCCTTCTGATACGAACACCCGACCAAGTGAAGCAAGCGCTGAACCATGGCCACCAGGGAAAGATCGGTTGCTGATACGACAGCGGCCAGACAGAATGTTCCCAGCACGATGTAAGTGCCCAACAGTCCAAAGGCTTTCGTGAAGAGATAGGCAATTACCGCTCCTAGAATCCCTCCACCCTGGCCCTCCCAGCCCCTCGACCAGTACTGGTCGAAGGGCAGTTGTAAATGCAAGAACGTCAGAATAGCTAAACAACAAGTCACAACTAGTACGTAAGTGGAAGTTAACCTAAACGGGTTAGAGCGAAGACGAATCATTTGTACCCCCAACCACCCGATAGCCAATGGCAGAAGATATTTTCCCTGTCCACCCAGTTTCACCAGCAGAGTAGCCAACCAGGTGCCGACCCGGCCGGTCCCACTGTTCGAATCGGCCAAATTGAATAAACTAACCAGAGCCAATACTCCTACAGCCACAAGAGTCAAACCTAGAATTTCATACTTATGTCTTGAACGAGGCGCTTTCGCGATTCGCACTGGTCGACTCATGACCATCCCCCCATAATGTTAACAGAAACTGGTATACACAGGCCAATTATACCACAATTTCCTTATTTACTCCATGAAGAGGATTCCATCATCAACTAAAACACGATGAGAAAAATTAAAACCTTTCTCCCGCACCAAGAGAAAGGCTAATAATGGTAATTCACTAGTCAAGGCAACATGGCAGTTATAGCTTTAAAATAGCCCCTGGAAGAGCATAAATACCTAACTAAACCCTTTCTGGAATCTTCTGACTGATCTTCCGCGGGATTGGTCTGGCCGGCACTCCGCCGACAAAAGCGCCAGCGGGAACATCTTTATTCACCAGGGACGCTGCCGACACCACCGCATTGTCCCCGACGCTTATTCCAGGTAGAATAGTACTGTTAGCACCAATCAGCACATTTTTCCCGATCTCCACCCGCCCGACCCGCCACTCGTTAAGCAAATACTCGTGGGTCAAAATCACAGTGTTATATCCGATGATCGTGTTTTCCCCAATTGATATCTTTTCGGGAAAGAAAACATCCGGCATCATGTGCAGACCCAGGGAAACATCCTGGCCAATCTGCATCTTCAAAAAAAACCGGTACAGGAAATTTTTCAGCCGCAGTGAAGGGCAAATTCGGCCCAACGTGATGATCAGGTAATTCCTAATGACTTTCACTGGACTGACGGTTTGGTAGAGGTACTGAAGCGAATTTTTTCCTACAACGTGATTTCGCATGACACGGCGCATGGTCGCTTAATCCACCACCGCAGCGCAAGAATAAAATTTCACGGTTTGGCCGGGCTGAAACGATGGATTGAGAAAATCGTTGGGATCGGAACTGAGCACCTGGACAATCCGGCCCTCTTCTTCACCGGTCGCCTCCACCAGCAGCTTGACGCCATCGAGCTCAATTTGTCGGAATTTACGCTCACACTCAGAGCCTTCCAGAATCAGTTCGATTGGCAGGGCGGTGTATAAAATCATTGAATCGGTACCCCCTGATTCCTTTCTTTGTGGAGGCGGATTAATTCCTTCAGCTTGGCTACTGCCTTGGCCAGTCCCCCAACTTCATCGATCAGGCCGACTTCAACCGCGTCTTTACCTACTAAAACAGTGCCGATATCCCTGGCTAGCTCGCCGGTCCTGAACATCAGTTCACGAAACTTTTTATCATCAATCTTGGAGTGCTCAGTAACAAAGCGGACGACCCTGTCCTGCATCTTGTCCAAGTACTCATATGTTTGCGGCACGCCAATGACCAGGCCGGTCAGTCTGATCGGGTGAACGGTCATGGTCGCGGTTTCGGCGATAAATGAATAGTTGGATGCCACCGAAATCGGGACACCAATCGAATGTCCTCCGCCCAGTACCAGGGAAACCGTTGGTTTTGACATGCTGACGATCATCTCGGCGATGGCTAGGCCAGCTTCCACATCGCCTCCCACCGTGTTCAAAATCACCAGCATACCTTCGATTTCCGGGTTTTGCTCCACAGCCACCAGTTGAGGAATGACGTGTTCATATTTAGTGGTCTTATTTTGGGGTGGCAAGACCAGGTGCCCTTCGATCTGTCCGACAATCGGCATGCAGTGGATATTACTCTTCATCTCTGGGACATCCAGTTGGCCCAACTCCTTGACTGCCTCGAGTTTTTTTCCCGCTTGTTTCTTTCGCCCCTTTGGAGCTTCAGCCGGTGCCACCGGTTCGTTCTGCGCCGTCCTCTCAGAACTCAGGCTATCTGACAAATTTGACAAATTCGCAAACCAACCATCCATACGATTTCCCACTCTCCTTAATCTTTCCATTAACAGTTCTAGTATGCGATTTCAGCAAAAAAAGATACGCAGGTTGATCCTGCATATCTTCTATACTTCCATGATTATCGGTAAGATCATGGGACGTCTTCTGGTTTTTTCATATAAGAACTTGCCGAGCACATCCCGGATGTTTGACTTGATCGCCGCCCATTCGGTTATTTTTCGGTCTTCACATTTCTCCAGGGCTAGACGAACTCGTTCTCGGGCATCTTCCATCAATCCTTCTGACTCACGCACATAAACAAACCCACGCGATACTATATCTGGACCAGCAATGACACAACCGCATTCCTTATCGATCGTTACAACAACGACCATAATCCCGTCCTGAGACAACTGCTTGCGGTCACGCAAGACAATATTACCAACATCACCAACCCCCAGTCCATCAACCAGAACCCGGCCAGCCGTCACCCGGCCGCTGATTGAACCTCTGTGGCGGGTGAATTCCAGTACCTGCCCGTTCTCAGCCACAAAAATATTTTCTCGCGGTATACCCAGCTTCTGCGCGAGTTGAGCATGTTTAATCAAATGTCGGTATTCTCCATGAACCGGTACGAAGAACTTGGGGCGGACCAGATTGATCATCAGTTTTAGCTCTTCCTGACTGGCATGGCCAGAAACGTGGATTCCCGAAACCGACTCGTAGATCACCTCTGCTCCCTGTCGGAAGAGAAGGTCAATCGTTCGCGCCACCAGTTTCTCATTACCCGGGATGGGAATCGCTGAAATGATCACCGTATCACCGGGAACAATCTCCACCCAGCGATGGTCGGCCATCGCCATTCTGGTCAAAGCAGACATTGGCTCACCCTGGCTCCCGGTGGTGAGAATGGCCAGTTTATTCCTGGGCACTCGATTAAGATCTTCAACATCAACCAGTGTATCCGCAGGAATAGTTAAGTAACCCAACTCCGAAGCCACATTTACCACATTGACCATGCTGCGACCAACCACGGCAACTTTCCGTTGGTACTTGTGGGCCGTCGTGATGGCCTGTTGCAACCGGTGGACGTTCGAAGCAAACGTCGCGATAATAATCCTCTCTTTCGCTGTCCGGAAAGTTTCATCAAACGTTTCGCCGACGACCCGCTCTGACATCGTGTATCCGGGCCGTTCCGCGTTGGTGCTGTCAGCCAAAAGAACCAGAACACCGTGGTCACCTAATTCAGCCAGCTTGTGAAAATCCATGACTACTCCGTCAACTGGGGTTTGGTCAACCTTAAAATCACCGGAGTGAACGATTGTCCCTACCGGCGTATGGATGGCCAGGCCAACCGAGTCGGCAATGCTGTGACTGACTCTAAAGAATTCCACCCGGAAAGGCCCTAGATTCAGCACGTCGCGCGGCTTAACACAGCGCAAATCACCTTGCACATCGTTTTCCTTCAATTTACCCTGCAATAGTCCCAGGGTCAGCTGGGTGCCATAAACCGGTACGGGCAATTCTTTCAAAACATATGGCAGGGCACCAATATGGTCTTCATGGCCATGGGTCAATATGATGCCTCTAACCAGTTCCCGATTCTCCTTGAGATAGGTAATATCGGGGATGACAATGTCAATACCCAGCATTTCATCTTCCGGAAACATAAGGCCCGCATCAATAACAATGATGTGGTTATCATACCGAACTACCATTATGTTTTTACCAATTTCACCGAGTCCGCCCAGTGGAATAATATTTAGTTTTTTTTCTGCCATCAATTCACCTCCATATATCTTAAATCATCCGAACCATGTGCGTAAGTAATTCATTGAAGTCTCCCGTTCATATAACTGAATCATCCGACCTTACCGATTATTTTGGGCAAATGTTGATAGAACAGGTATTCTCTAACCTACCGCACCGTGCATTCTCTATTTATTATACATTATGCCCCGATCGGGTACAAGCCAAGTCGTTGGATTGTCTTAATCGGATTATATTCAAATTGTCACAAATGTTGCCCTAATAACAACAGCAAGGGAAGCAAAATACTTCCCTTGCTGTTAATTATTTCACCTTCTCTTGAATAATTAACTACAATTTAAATTAACTTCAATTGCTGAAGCACATCCCGGATTTGCTCCGTTTCCTGCGGGGTTGCCTCAACCAGTGGCAATCTAAGCCCACCTGCTGGTAAACCTAGAAGATTTAAAGCTTTTTTTACTGGCACTGGGTTTGAGGTAATGAACAAGACCTTGAAGAGAGGGAAGAGTTCGAGATGAATCTCTCTGGCTTTGGTAACATCGCCCTTGATATACGCAGAAATCATCTCCTGCAAACGCTGGCCAACGAGGTGGGAGGCCACACTGACGATGCCGCGGGCCCCAACCGCCAGCATGGGCAGGGTTAACGAATCATCCCCTGAATAGATAGAAAATGCCGGTGGTACAACACGCATCAGGTCAGATAGCTGGTCAAGGCTGCCTGCAGCCTCTTTAAGGGCGACAATATTGTCAATTTGGGCTAGTCTGGCCACAGTGCTGGGTAAAAGGTTGGTAGCAGTCCGTCCGGGAACGTTGTACATCATAATTGGCAGGTCTACTTTTTTGGCTACCGCCAAAAAATGCTGGTACAAACCTTCCTGTGAAGGTTTGTTGTAATAAGGGGTTACCAGCATGAGACCGTCAACACCGAGTTTGGCGGCTTCTGCGCTCAACTCAATAGCTTTCGCGGTATCATTGCTGCCGGTGCCGGCAATCACCTTGGCCTTGCTGCCAACAGCTTCTTTCACCGCGGCAAAAAGGTCTAGTTTTTCTTGGTAGGTTAAAGTAGGCGACTCGCCGGTCGTTCCGGCGACCACCAAGGTGTCTGATCCGGTCTGAACCAGGTGCCGGGCCAGCTTTTGGGCTCCGGGGATATCCACCTGGAGAGACGAATCAAACGGTGTAACCATTGCCGTTAAGACACGCCCGAAATCGGTCATTTCTTTCACCGCCCAATCAAATTAAATATCTTTACTGACCGAGTTTAAACTGCTGGTGCAAAGCTCGGACAGCCCTTTCCATGTCCTCCCGCTCTACCAGACACCAGATGGTGGTGTGAGAATCCGAGGACTGAAGGATTTGAATGCCTTCTCGAGTAAGTGCTTCGACAATCGCCGCCATAACGCCGGGAATGCCCGCCATGCCCGCCCCAACTACTGAGACCTTAGCACAACCGTGGCGAACCTGGGGTATAAAATTCATATTCTGCAAGATTTGCACTGCTTTCTCTGCCTGTTCCTCTTTGACCGTAAACAACACTGCTTCGGGAGTAACGTTGATAAAGTCAACGCTGATTCCTGCCAGCGCCATAGCTTTAAAAATTTTTAATTCCAGCCCTGCTGGTTCAGAAACTTCTCGCGTCAAGATACGGATTTGAGTAATATTAGGAATCTGGGTGATACCGGTGACCAGCCGGTCGTTCCTGATGTCAGTCCCCAATTCATTGCCTCCACCCAGGTTACTCACCAGAGTACCCGGGTGATCCGAGAAGGTCGACCGCACTCGCACCGGAATATTTTTCTGCATCGCAATTTCCACTGCCCGCGGGTGAATTACTTTCGCCCCCTGATGCGCTAGCTGGCAGATCTCGTTGTAGGTAACGGTGTCGAGCAGCTTTGCGTCTTCAACAATTCGGGGATCCGCCGTCATAATTCCTTCCACATCGGTATAAATATCAATAACTTCTGCATCCAGCGCCACCCCGAGTGCACAAGCCGTTGTATCGCTCCCCCCCCGGCCTAGCGTAGTAATATCTCCGTCCTCTGTGACGCCCTGGAAGCCGGTAACAACGACGATTTTCTTCTCCTGGAGGAGTTCAAAAATACGCTGAGGTAGTACTTTGATGATCCGGGCGTCCCCAAAATTTTTGTCAGTGATAATGCCAGCGTCACGGCCGGTTAATAAGCAACTCTCGTAACCCATTTTCCTTAGAGTAGCTACCATTACTGCTGCCGAAATGATTTCGCCGCACGACATAAGAATATCCATTTCTCGGGCTGGATAATCACTGGTAATCTCTTTTACCAATCCAATAAACGTGTCTGTCGCGTATGGATCACCTTTGCGTCCCATCGCCGAAACTACGACTACAGGAGAGTATCCTTCCTGGACCGCGGAAATTATCTTCTTAACGACCTGTTGCCGCTGGGCTGGGGAAGCAACTGAAGACCCTCCAAATTTCTGGACTATAATTCGCAACTAGGCCACCCTCCTAGATTTAGTCTGGGGTAGTTTATGAAAACTAAAAATCAGTCTGAGGTTAGAGCAAGTTCTCCTTCACCAGTATTTCTGCAATCTGGACCGCATTGGTGGCCGCCCCCTTGCGAATTTGATCGGCCACGACCCAGAGGTTTAAACCTTTATCGATCGATATATCTTCTCTAATGCGTCCAACATAAACTTCGTCGGTATCTGAAGTAATGATCGGCATCGGATATTCTTTTTTTGCCGGGTTATCTAAAACAATCACTCCTGGAGCCCGGCACAGGATCTCGCGTGCTTCCTCAGCAGTAATTTTCTTTTCGGTTTCGATGTTTACCGATTCAGAATGGCTGCGGAAGACCGGCACCCGCACCGTGGTCGCAGTAATGGCCATATCGGGTTCATGCATAATCTTCCGGGTTTCATAAACCATCTTCATTTCTTCTTTGGTGTAATCTTTTTCCACGAAAATATCAATATGGGGGATTAAATTAAATGCAATCTGATACTGGAAAACATCCGGCTGAATCGGCTCGCCGGCCAAAACTTTTGGGGTTTGCAGTTTTAGTTCTTCAATGCCAGCTTTTCCCGCTCCTGATACTGCCTGGTAGGTTGAAACAACCACCCGTTTAATCCCAGCTGCATCATGAATTGGCTTGAGAGCAACAACCATAATGATGGTTGAGCAGTTTGGGTTGGCAATAATCCCCTGGTGCTGTCGAACGTCTTCTGGATTAACCTCCGGCACCACCAGTGGAACAGCGGGATCAAGTCGAAAAGTACTACTATTGTCGATTACAACCGCACCTTTTTTTACTGCTGCCGGGGCTAATTCTTTGACTACTTCTCCCGCGGCAAACAAAGCGATTTGCACATTATTAAAAGATTCTGGCTCTGCACCAAAAACGGTATATTCCTGACCCTTGAAGGTAATTTTAGTGCCCTCTTCTCGGGGGTCGGCCAGCATCTTAACCTCTCCTACTGGGAAATTTCGCTCCGCCAGTACCTTCAGCATTTCCTGCCCGACAGCACCGGTCGCCCCAACTACCGCCACGTTATATTTTTTCATTGTTGTTACCTCCTACTGCGGGTAGATTTTATTGTTTTTATAATTTTAGCATAACCGTTTCGGAAGGGGTACAATATTTTACGACCGGCTACAAAAAAATCCCCAATGTCTAATTGGCACAACTATTCTGGTGCACTTTTGGGCTGATTAGGATAGGTTGAATCTGCTTACCCTGTAGAGCCAGGATCGTTGTCTCCACGATTAGATCCATGTGGGCCACAAGGGAATTGGCCTTTTCTTGGGGATTATCCTGCCCAAAGGGGACAAAGTAGATATTCTTCAGGTTCATTAATATTCCTAAATTTCTAGCGTTGAGCCCCAATCCATCATTTGTCGAGATCGCAATTACCACTGGCCGCTGGTTACGCAGATGGGCCTTAATAGCCATCAAAGCTGGGGTATCAATAATCCCATTAGCTAACTTGGCCAGGGTAGTGCCAGTACAGGGCGCCACCACGATTAAATCCAACAGCTTTTGTGGTCCAATCGGCTCGGCATCAACAATTGAGGCGATCACTTGACGACCACTTATCCCTTCAAACCACTTTCGCCACTGTTCAGCTTTTCCAAAACGGGTATCAGTACAGTTAACTGTATAGGAAAAAATCGGGATTATTTCTGCTCCCTCGGTGATAAGTTTTTCTACCTCCGGCAAGACCTCAGGGATTGTACAGTGCGAGCCGGTCATAACAAAGCCAATTTTAACCCCTGCCAAACGCATGTGCAGCACCTCCCACGTGCCTCAACTAAAAAGCAAACGCTTTTGTGCCCTGGCAACTTCGCGGACAATGAGTGGTGGAATGACTCGGGCCAGGATCAGCCCAGCCGTTTTGGGTGCTACTTTTCCAGGTAGCCCTGGCGCCAGAATCGCCTTAATTCCCAACCGCTCTGCGGCTAGGAAATCTGTTCCCCCGGGGGTGGAAGCCAGGTCAACGATTAAGGCCTCACGGTTAACCTTTCGGAGAATCTCTTCATCAAGTACCATGGCCGGCACCGTGTTGAAGATAATCTCTGCCTCTTGGATATACTGAGTTAGCTCGGTAAAAGTTAAGCCGCGAAATCCCATCTCCCAAATCCGCGCTAAATCGGCCTTTTTTCGAGCCACAACCGTCGTGTGTGCCCCGATCCCTTGCAGCATTCGGGCCAGAGTTTTACCGGTTCGTCCAAAGCCCAACACAAACGCCTGACTACTATGGATGGTGATCGGCAGTTCTTCCATCGCAATCTGAATCGCCCCTTCCGCCGAAGGAACAGAATTTAAGATCGCGACTTCGTCCATTTCAGCGATTTCAATCAGGTGCAAACGATACTTGTTTGCCCATTCGCGTAAAATTGGCCGCGCCACTCCGATAATGATTGGGGTATCGGCTGGAATTTGTCTGACAATTTCCTCCGTTAACGCCAGCTTACGAGTCGCGTAGACAGCACGAATATTGCCGCTTGCATCTATTCCTGGCATCGGAAGGATGATTGCATCTACTCCATGAATAGCTGCCTCAACCGTTTCGATTAGTCTAGCGTTAGCAAGTTCTGGCCTGGGAGGGAAACCTGCTACCGAAACCAGTGCTCCCAGTTTCATCAATTCCGGGATTAAGACCAGTTCACGGTCGTCTCCACCCAATACTGCTATTTTAAGACCGGTTAAATTTGCACTCATTCTCTACCCTCCTTTTCCCGGTGGCTCCCCTTCCTAGTATTGGTTCTCTATGCCCACTACCAATATATGAGTCACGCGATCAGGAGGTGCTTGTTAATGCCTGTTCCATATTCAATTAGTCACTATTTATTGCTTTTAAACCCTCCCAAATTATAAATCATTATAAATCCAATAAATTTTCCAGACCATAAATGACTCCTTTGACCTGTTGAACTTTATGCACAGCCAGCAGAACACCGGGCATAAAAGATTCCCGATGGATAGAATCGTGGCGAATAGACAGAGTCTGTCCATTCCCCCCTAGGATGACCTCCTGATGGGCCACCAGTCCAGGCAGGCGAATACTGTGAATCCTCATGCCCTCAAAGTTGCCACCCCGGACTCCTTTTATTTTCTCATACTCGTTGATCGCCCCCTGATGATGCGGTTTTCGCTCTTCCGAAATTAGTTCAGCGGTACGTAGGGCAGTTCCCGATGGGGCGTCCACTTTTTGATCGTGATGTAATTCAATGATCTCCACATGGGGAAAATAGCGAGCCGCTTCCTTGGCAAAACGCATCATTAAGACTGCTCCCAAGGCAAAATTAGGCGCGATCACCACTCCCACGCCAACTTCTTCGGCCAGCTTGGCTACTGCTTGACGATCATCTTCTGTCATTCCTGTCGTTCCCACAACCGGGCAGACTTTTTTATTCAAGGCGATTTGAATGTTACGCAGCACCGCCTGGGGATTGGTAAAATCAATCAAAACTTCAGCCTGCACCTCGTTTAACAACCCTTCCAGGTCAGTAGAAATCGCCACACCAACCGGATCAATTCCCGCAAGATAACCGGCATCAGTTCCTTTACCCTTAACATCAACAGCGCCAACTAATTTTAGGGTTGGGTCACCAACCACTGATTTTACAACTTCTCGACCCATTTTGCCATATGCCCCCGTAACCACAACCCGAATTTGTTCGGTCATGCTTGTCTCTCCTTCCAACCTTGTCCATCTTTAAAGATTATTCTCGTACAAAAGTCTTTTTATGTCAATAAATGTGTAAACAAACACAAAAGACCAAACAGGTAATAAAAAAAACACCGTCCAGCAGCGGTTAGGATTAAGTGAATTACCCCAAATATCGCCGCAAACGGACGTGTGTATGATCAAGGTCCACAATGATCACTTCCGTGCCAATCTTGCGGACCGCTTCCCAGGGGATCACCAGGTGCTGCCGGTCAACCCAAAAGTTAACGAAATTAGTGCGGTTCGGCAAAATGATTGACTGGATTTGGCCGGTTTCGGGATCAATCATCAGGTCGGAATCACCCACAACCCCCAGTCGGACTCCATCATAGATATTGACAATCTCCTTGCCAACGAGTTCGCTCAGCCGCATAGCCGGGCCCTCCCACTAATGGTTAACTTGCACTACTTCATCCATATGTTGATCTGACCCGGGTTATGTGCACAAAATAAACCGCCTTAAGGCGATTTCTTTTTGCCAACAACACCGGTAGAGCCAAACCCGCCGGCTCCCCGTTCAGTCTGATTCAATTCATCCACCACCAGGAGCTGGGCGGAAAACACCGGCATAAACACAATCTGGGCGATGCGATCCCCCGGTTTAACCGTAAAATCTTCTTCGCCGCCATTCTCTAATACAACTTGAACCTCGCCAATATAGTCCGAGTCTAAAACCCCAACACTGTTACCCAGCTTAACTCCATGATGGCGACCGTGTCCACTCCGGGAAAAAATCAGCCCGACAACCTGTTCAGGCAGTTGGAAGGCTAACCCCGTGGGAATAACCGCCCTCTTTCCCGATCTGATAATCACTGGCTGGTCCAGGCAGGCGCATAAATCCATACCTGCCGAACCAGGTGTCGCATAGCAGGGTAGTTCAAATTCACTCCCCACCCGGGGAGACAGTTTTTTCACTTTTACCGTTATTGTTGCTGACACAATGGTTCCCCCCAAATGTTATAACCCAGCCTTGTTTAACCAAAAGCCCATATCAGCCGGTGTCTCACGTTTTGGACCGATCGTCGCTAGAGCAAACTTGTTCACGTTAAACATCTCCCGGGCTAAATTGATCAGATCATCGGCAGTCACTTTCTCGATCTTGGCGATCACCTCATCCGGCGAAATGATCCGCCCGTAACACAGTTCAGACTTGCCCAGGCGGCTCATTCGACTGTTTACATTCTCCAGACCAAGATACAGATTACCCTTAATCTGGTTTTTTGTCCGTTCTATTTCTGCCTGAGTAATCCCTTCCCGCTTGATTTTGCTTATTTCTTCCATGATTAGTTCAAGCACCATTTCCATATTATTTGGGCTTGTCCCGGCGTAAATGCTAAATAAACCACTGTCCCGATAAGCCGAGTGATAAGAATACACAGAGTAAGCCAGTCCGCGTTCTTCTCTAATCTCCTGAAATAAACGAGAACTTACTCCTCCCCCTAAAACGTTGTTCAACACATGCAGGATATACAGGCGGTCATCAGTCTGCGCCACCCCGGGTGTACCCAAACAAATCTGGATCTGCTCCGTCTTCTTTTCACTCATCACTGTTGTCGCCCGGGCTACCGGTGCTTCAGCGTTTTTGGGAACACGTTCCCTTTCCCATGCCCCAAATACCGGACCCAACTTATCCATAACCGCAGCATGTTCTACTCGGCCAGCCACAGCGATGACTACATCCTCAGGGACATAATGTTTTTGGAAATAATTTATAATATCAGCATGGGTCAAGCTACTAACCGTAGCCATGGTACCCAGGATCGGCCGTCCCAGTGGATGTCCTTGCCAAATCACCTGGGCAAAGAGGTCATGAATGAGCTCATCGGGAGAGTCCTCATACATATGGATCTCTTCCAGGATGACATTGCGCTCGGTATCGATTACCTTGGGATCGAACAGAGAATTAAAAAATATATCTGAAAGTATGTCTACCGCAAGATCAAAATGTTCATCCAAAGCACGAGCATAGTAACAGGTATATTCTTTAGTTGTAAAAGCGTTGAGCTGTCCCCCTACCGCCTCCAAGGCTTCCGCGATTTGCTTGGCTGTTCGGTTTTTTGTTCCCTTAAATAAGAGGTGTTCGATAAAATGAGAGACTCCGTTGTTGTGTTCGTCTTCGTCCCGTGAACCAACACCAACCCATATTCCTATCGCGACTGAACGTATGTACGGAATCTCCTCGGTGACTATTCTTACTCCATTAGGAAGAATCTCTTTTCGGTAGTCCAGCATACCATTCCTCCTTAATTTGCCCATTTAAATGTAATTCGCGACTAATCCGACAAATTCCTTTAATCAGGATAGAAAAGAACTGATTTCTGAAACAGTTTTAAACTCATAGCCCTGCTTTCGGAGCTGGTCGATAATCTGGGGTAAAGCTTTAACCGTTGGGAAGGTTGGATGCATCAAGATGATCGCGTCATTATGGATTCGCGGTACCACGCGCTGAACAATCACTGAAGGAACTGGTTTTTGCCAATCGATGGTATCTAAACTCCAGAGGACTACCCGGTAGCCAAGAGAAGCCGTGGTGTTGACTACCTTCGGGCTACATTCACCGTATGGAGGAGCAAACAGCTTCACTGGCTGACCAGTAATCCGGGTTAAAGTATCATGAGTTCTTTGAATCTCTCGTATTAATTGTTCGCGGGAAAGATTATTCGGGTGAGGGTGGGAGTATCCATGGTTGCCGATCTCATGACCACCAGCGGCGATCTGCTTGGTCAGTTCAGGATTTCTCTCAGCCCACCGCCCACTAATAAAAAAGGTGACCTTGACTTGTTGGCTCGCCAGAATCTCCAAAAGAGCTGGTAAATATTCCTCACCCCAATCAACATTGCAGGTCAAAGCGACCACCCTTTGCCCGGTATTTCCCCGGCGAATTGGTCCGTTGGGGTTTGTGACTGATAAGGTAGCCTGATCGCGCCAACTCTGGTAGACTACCTCTAGGGCGATACCAATTATCATTAAGAATAAAGCCAGTTGTTTAAGCCGCCGGAACTGAAAAAAATAATAAAACCGCACACCGATCACTCCATATCATGCGAATTCTATCGCCATAACTGTATGTCGGTCGGGTTATAATTATGCTTCCAATATATCCCTATAAAATAAACCGAGTTGGCTCGGTTTATTTTGATCAATTCTTTTCTTTTTCCCTAAGTTTTCGCTGGCTGCGCAAAACTTCCTTTCGCGATAGATTGATTCGCCCCTGTTTGTCAATATCAGTTACCTTCACCAGGATTTCATCGCCCTCACTGACCACGCCGCGGACTCGAGCTACCCGCTCCTCAGCCAATTGGGAGATGTGCAACAGCCCTTCCTTGCCAGGCATTCCCAGAACTCCCGGGATAATTTCGACAAAGGCCCCGAAATCCATGAGCCGAACCACTTTGCCCAGGTAAGTCCGTCCAACTTCGACTTCCTGGGTTAATGCTTCAATGATCCGCAAGGCTTCCTTACCTGCTTCCGCGTCAATCGCCGCAATAAAGACACGACCATCATCCTCAATATCAATACTGACCCCGGTTTCATCAATAATCTTTTTGATGGTCTTGCCACCGGGACCAATGACATCACGAATTTTGTCTGGATCGATTGTCGCCGTGATAATTCGCGGCGCGTAAGGTGACAAATCAGGACGCGGTCGATCAATAACCGCCAGCATCTTGTCCATTATGAACAACCGGCCAGCTCGAGCTTGGGCCAAGGCCTTTTCCAAAATAGCTCGATTAACCCCCGCGATCTTAATATCCATCTGTAGAGCGGTAACTCCTTTTTTCGTACCAGCAACTTTAAAGTCCATATCTCCCAGCGCGTCTTCGATCCCCTGGATATCACTCAGGACAGCAAACTCGTCGCCCTCCTTAACCAGCCCCATCGCAATCCCCGCTACTGGGGCCTTGATGGGAACACCCGCATCCATCAGGGCCAGAGTGCTGCCGCAGACGCTGCCCATGGAAGTCGAACCATTTGACTCCAGTACCTCGGAAACCAGCCGGATGGTGTACGGAAACTCGGCTTCGTTGGGAATCATCGGCTCTAAGGCCCGCTCCGCTAAGGCGCCGTGTCCGATTTCCCGTCGGCCTGGCCCCCGCATTGGTCTGGCCTCCCCGACACTGTACGGAGGCATGTTGTAATGGTGCATATAACGTTTTGATTCCTCAATGCCCAATCCATCGAGAATCTGTTCGTCGCCAACAGCCCCGAGTGTACAGACCGTAAGCACTTGGGTTTGACCACGGGTAAAAAGACCGGAACCGTGGGTGCGTGGTAAAACCCCCACTTCTACTGAGATCGGTCGAATTTCGTCCAGTTGGCGACCATCCGGTCTGATTCGCTCGATCGTGATCATGCGGCGCACTATTTCCTTTATGATTTTTTCCAGCACATCTTTAATCTGCTTTTGCTGGTCAGGATAAGTTTCTGAAAAATGTTCGAGCGTTTCCGTCTTAACTCCCTGAATTAGCTCCTCTCGCAAGAGCTTGTCGGCTGTGCGGATAACGGAATTGAGCTTGTCAGTGGCATACTCGCGAACCGCCATCTCAATTTCGGGATCAATTTGGTACAAGGGAACCTCTCGCTTCGGCTTCCCGATCGCTTGACGGATCTCCTCCTGGAAATCAACCAACCCCTTGATTGCTTCATGTCCATACATGATCCCTTCCAGAATTACATCCTCCGGCACTTCATTAGCGCCGGCTTCGACCATCATGACGGCATCTTTCGTTCCCGCTACAGTTACATACATCTCTGTTTTTTCGAGTTGTACCCTGGTGGGGTTGATGACAAACTCCCCGTCAACACGACCAACCACCACTGCCCCGATCGGCCCCTGAAACGGGATGTCTGAGACCATCAAGGCAGCAGAAGCCCCGATCATGGCCGTTATGTCCGGTGCATTATCCTGGTCGACAGACATCACTGTCGCCACGATATGAACATCATTGCGAAAACCTTTCGGAAATAGTGGGCGGAGTGGCCGGTCGATCAACCGGGCAGAAAGAATCGCTGCTTCACTTGGCCGTCCTTCGCGCTTGATAAAGCCACCTGGGATCTTACCCACTGCGTACAACCTCTCTTCATAATCCACGGTGAGCGGGAAAAAATCTATCCCTTCCCGCGGTTCGGCTGAAGCCGTAGCCGTAACCAAAACCACGGTATCCCCATATCTGACCAGGACTGACCCATTTGCTTGCTTAGCCATCTTACCTGACTCGATAATCAGTGGACGACCGCCCAGGGTTGTGGAAAAAGTGTGCATCATTTTTACCTCCTTTCCTTGTTGTCATGTAAGTTTTTATTGCAAACTCTGAAAGATTCGACATACGATATATTATTTCCTTCTAATAGCAAAAACAACCATTTATAAATTAAGAAGGTACCGTACGTTGAGACGAGAACAAAATAAAGTATAGCAGAAAAAGAGCGACAAAGCGCTCTTTAAACTGTAACAAAAGCTATTAACGACGCAGACCTAGCCGTTCAACGATTGCCCGGTAACGGTCAACATCATTATCTTTAAGATAGTTCAACAGTGCGCGTCGCTGACCAACCATTTTGAGCAGGCCCCGTCTGGAATGGTGATCCTTTTTGTGAATTTTCAGATGCTCGGTTAAACTGTTGATCCGTTCAGTCAAAATAGCGATCTGCACTTCGGGAGAGCCAGTATCGTTCTCGTGAATTTTGAACTGGTTAATGATCAATTGTTTTTGTTCCTTCGCCAGAGCCACTCACTTCACCTCCTTTTTACTTAATCGCCGAAAGCCAAGATTACCGTCGGAGCATCGGTATTCCTAGCCGTCGGTTCTCGTTTAATTCATTTCCCGATTACGGTTATTACTAATCGACCGCCGGGAATATCTTTTACCACCAGATCGAAGACTCGTCCAGATTCAGCCAAAAATCCTCTAAATCTTGTCGCTGTAGGAATAAATCCCGGGATTTGCAAGGAAGAATTAACAATATCAGCCGGGGTAATCTTTTCTTGTCGAAGAGCACGCAGCCTTTTTTTGGCATGGTCGGTAATAACGATCTTCACGGAAACCCATCCTTCACCTCAATATGCCCTCGACCTTAAAAGATCAATTTCTTCCTGAACAAGCAAGGTGTATAAAGCATCTTGAAAGGCTGAGATGGCTGGCTGCTCCGTCCCATACCGTCGATACAGCGTTTCAAGTTCTTTCTTAAGAGCTTGAAACTCATCGCTGGTACAAATATAGGAAATTTTCTGCACAATCCTTCTCAATTCATGATGGGAGTCGTCAATAACTGGCTGGGCCATAGCGAACTCCCCTTTCCAAGGATTTGCAATCGTTACCGAAATTTATTGTAGCATAATTATCAGATGGATGCAAATAAATATCCCGTATCTTTCTATCTAGACTGGGCCCGGTTAAACATAGCAGTATTTGTAAGCACCCTGGCCTCAGCAATATCCAACTTTATCTGTTCGACCAAGTCATTTACACTGTTAAATTTGCATTCATCGCGAAGTTTTTGGAGCAGGTGAAGCTCAATCCGTTCTCCATAGATTGTCTGGCAGAAGTCCAGAAGATGGGCCTCGATCGTCCACACTTCAAGATTGGTGAATGTCGGCTTGGTTCCGATATTCACTACTCCGACGTACCATTTTCCACGTACCTTTACCTTGGCAACATAGACACCCCGTCCGGGTAGCATTAGTTCCTGATCGATCGCCACATTCGCGGTCGGGAACCCTATTTGCCGGCCCCGCTGGTCACCTGAAATCACCTTACCTTCCACGATCGGCCAATATCCTAAAAATGTACGCGCTCTTAAAATATCTCCTAGTTCCAGGGCCTGACGAATTTCCGTACTGCTGACAATTGTCCCTTCGACCGTGATTGGCGGAAGTACTTCCACGTCAAACCCGAGTTGTCCACCCATCGTTCGTAAAAGCTCGGGGTTACCGGCCCCGCGATAGCCAAAATTAAAGTTAAAACCGACAAACACCTTTCTAACCTGAAGCCGATCGTATAAAATATCCTGAACAAAAGTGTGGGGTGAAAGCCTGGCCAATTCTAGGGTAAAAGGAACCAGGAGCAGGACATCGGCTTCTAACCCACGAATCAGTTCAATTTTTCTTTCGAGGGTTGTGAGTAACCTGGGGGCTTTGTCTGGCTGTAAGACCTTCAAGGGATGAGGATGAAACGTTACGACTACTGCCGCACCTTTAGCCTGGCGGGCTTCCTGGATCATGTCTCTAATCAGTCGCTGATGACCCAGGTGCACTCCGTCAAAGTTGCCCAAAGCGACCATTACATTTTCGTAACTTTTCCCAATCTCTTGTGGGTCTTGAACCACTTTCATGTACTCTGTCTCCTCTTCTTATAAATTCTAATTAAGCAGCTTTATTACCTAACCTAACTTAATTTATGTAAAGGATCTAACACCTTAAGCGGCTTGCAACACCACTGCTTATTCTGGCCGAACTCAACTTGGCCCAGAGCGACCAGGTTACCTTCTGGAGTGATAATTTTTACGGTTCCTAACTTTATGTTAACGTCAGCGGCGTAAAAATCAGATGCCGCTAACGTCTGACCGTTCTGCAGGGCCGGCCGGGCATCAGACTTGATGACGAGGGCTGGCAGTTCGTAAACAGCTAACGTCATGGGAAGAAGAAAAAAGTTTTTCTTATCTTTAACCATGTCCGCTAATTCTTCAAGAGTATAAGCCTCGGTTAAGTCAAATGGTCCGACGCTAGTACGAACCAGGAATGACATGTGAGCACCACAGCCGAGGTGCAAACCAAGATCAGCACAGAGCGTCCGCACATACGTCCCTTTCGAACAGTTGACTTCAAACAGTACTCTGGGGTGCGGCCAATTAGGTTCAAATCGCAGGAGGTCGAGTTTAAAAATCTGCACCCGTCTTGGCTGCCGTTCAACTGTTTTTCCTTCACGCGCCAGTTCATAAAGTCTTCGTCCCTGGTGGTGCAGAGCAGAAACCATGGGTGGTGTCTGCTCGATCAGACCAATAAACTTGCGCATTGCCTGTTGAACATCGCCTTCAGTTAGGCCCGTTACTTCGCACACAGATAATCTTTGTCCTTGAGCGTCCTGGGTATCAGTACTTACCCCGAGGACCAGTTCTGCCCGATAAGTTTTGGTCCATTCACTCATGAATTCAACCAGACGGGTCGCTCGCCCAACGCAAACCGGTAATACTCCCGACGCCCCGGGATCAAGTGTTCCGGCGTGGCCCACCTTTCTGGTTTTTAGGAGCCGCCGGATGTAATCAACCACATCGTGTGAGGTCATACCTGGCGGTTTCAGTACGTTGATCAGTCCGTCCATAAGATACTCCTGGTTACCATAAAAATATTTCTTCTGGATTGGTATATCCATATATCTGTGCTTCAGGTAGACACATCCACCTCCGTTCCGAGATTGCTCTTTCCAATATTCATCGGTACCGTGTAAATCAACGGAGCTCTTTAGTCTTAACCTTGGCTACTGCTTCCCTAGCTGCCGCAACTACTTGCTGAACAACCTCTGCCAGCGAGCCAATTACTATACAACCGGCCGCCCGCTGATGCCCCCCTCCGCCAAACCTGGCCGCCAGTTTATTCACGTCTACCAACCGCTTGGAGCGAAGGCTGACCTTGATTTTGCCTGGTTCCAGTTCACGAAATAAGAGTCCGACTTCTACCCCGGCTACAGATTTGGGATAGTTCACTATTCCTTCGAAGTGCTCACTAGATACTCCTAAACTTTCAACATTTTCTCGGGTCACTACCATCCAGGCCACCCATCCATCCTCAGATAATTGAAGGCTAGATAACACTTCCGCCAGCAAGCGCAGGACCACGACCGGCTGAGTTTCAAACAGATATTCGCGTACCCCATCTAGGTCAGCCCCTTGGAGAAGTAGTTCCGCCGCAATCCGGTGGGTCTGGTCAGTGGTGTTGGAATATTGAAAACTGCCGGTATCCATAACCAGAGCTGTATAAATAGCCGTGGCTATGGGGGGATCAAGCGGCACGTCCATGGTTTTTAACAGGGTAAAAATTAGTTCGCCTGTAGCCGCTGCCGCCGGGTCAACCCAGCGATATTCGCCAAAACCGGTATTACTAATATGGTGATCAATGTTTATTTTCACTGGGATCGGTCTAATCAAGTCAAGCAATTTATCTCCTACCCGTTCTTCCTCAGTACAGTCTAGAATGACCGCTACTGGCGGTATGTCAACCACTTCTACCGGTAATCTGACCTTCTGGCTGCCGGCCAGGAAACGATACACATCCGGAATAGGAGCATTGGCTGCCATCACGACCTTTTTATTTATTTTCTCCATGGCTAAACCCAGTGCCAGCATGGAACCAATACTGTCACCATCCGGCATCACGTGTGAACAAATCAGAACCGATGGCGCATTTGCTAACTCTTTTACAATTCTTGTCAGGTTGTCCATTTTCAGGACTCCTCAGGCTTGTTCTTTACTTTGACCTGTTCCAATAGGGAAGCGATCCTTACACCTTGTTCGATTGATTCGTCCAACTTGAAAACGATCTCCGGCGCATAACGCAAACGGATCCTTCTGGCGATCTCACTGCGGACAAAGCCAGTCGCTTTAATCAGCGCCTGCATCGACTGCCGTTTTTCCTCCTCGCTTCCCAAGATGCTGACAAATACCTTGGCGTGTCCCAGGTCATTGGCTACATCTACTTTAGTTACAGTGACAAACCCGATTCGGGGATCTTTCAACTCATCTCTTAGCATCTGAGCGATTTCTTTCTTCATTTCTTCCCCAAGGCGAACGGCGCGATGTGACATCTTGTAAGTACCTCCTTCCGCCGGGTGAATAGGCTTCTATAACGCGCGTTGAACCTTCTCCATGGTAAAGGCCTCTAGGATATCCCCTTCTTTTATGTCATTGAACTTCTCAATACCGAGACCACATTCAAATCCCTGGCTAACCTCTTTGACGTCATCCTTAAACCGTCGCAATGATTCAACCTTACCTTCGTGAATAACAATGCCGTCGCGGATCACTCTAATCTCCGCCGTCTTGGTGATCTTGCCCTCAGTGACATAGCAGCCAGCAACTGTTCCCGCCTTGGGTATTTTGAAGGTCGCCCGGACTTCCGCTCTCCCCAGGACTACTTCCTTCCATTCTGGCTCCAGCAGACCGCTCATCGCCGCTTTGATATCTTCAATTGCATCGTAGATCACTCGGTACAGCCTGATATCGACCTGTTCAGCTTCGGCCGCCCGGCGGGTATTGCTATCGGGTCGAACGTTAAAGCCAATGATAATCGCGTTGGAAGCCGAAGCCAGCATCACGTCCGTCTCCGTAATCGCTCCTACTCCACCATGTATTGGATTGACCCGTACCTCGTCCGTACTGAGCCGCTCCAGGGCCTGCCGCAGGGCTTCAATTGAACCCTGAACATCAGCTTTGATAATGATATTGAGTTCCTTGACCTGACCTTCTTTAATCTGTTTAAATAAATCGTCCAGGGTAACCCGAGCGGTTTTCTGTAACTCTTCTTCTCGCTTACGGTTCTGCCGCTCGGCTGTAATTTGTCTGGCCAGTTTTTCGTCTGTAACTACCTGGAAGATGTCCCCGGCCATCGGCACTTCACTTAAACCTAATACCTCAACCGGCGTAGATGGACCTGCCTTCTTGACCCGACGGCCCTTATCATCAATCATGGCCCGGACCTTGCCTGAAGTCAATCCAACCAGGATCGAATCCCCTACTTTTAAGGTGCCGTGCTGAACTAAAACAGTTGCCACTGGGCCACGCCCTTTATCCAACTGGGCTTCGATGACTGTCCCTTTAGCCGGGCGATTGGGATTGGCCTTGATTTCGCTCATCTCAGCCACCAACAGAATCATCTCTAAGAGGGTATCCAGGTTTTCCCGGGTATGGGCAGAAACAGGAACACAAATAGTATCGCCCCCCCATTCTTCCGGAACCAAACCATATTCCGTCAACTGTTGTTTCACGCGATCAGGGTTTGCATTAGCTTTATCGATCTTATTAATAGCCACAATAATTGGTACGCCAGCGGCTTTGGCATGATTAATTGCTTCAATGGTCTGAGGCATAACCCCATCATCTGCTGCCACAACCAGGATGGCGATATCGGTCACTTGGGCCCCGCGAGCCCGCATGGCGGTAAAAGCCTCATGCCCGGGGGTATCGATAAACGTTATCTTTTTCCCGTTAATCTCCACCTGATACGCCCCAATATGCTGGGTAATTCCACCAGCTTCCTGTGCGGTAACATTTGTTTCTCGAATCGCATCCAGCAGCGATGTTTTACCATGGTCTACATGTCCCATGACCGTAACCACGGGTGGACGCTCAACCAGGTATTCAGGAGGATCAACAATTTCTTCCAACAGGTCCTCCGCGGTTTTCGGAACTTCTACTTCGACATTGATTCCAAATTCCGTTCCCAGGATTATCGCCGTTTCCGGATCGACCTCCTGGTTAATGGTAGCCAATATCCCTAGAGCCATCAACTTTTTAATTAACTCGGCCGGACTCCGTTTAAAAAGCCCAGCCAGTTCCTGTACTGTCACTGCCCCGGGAATTTTTACTAATTTGGGTGTGGCGATCACCGCTACATCCCCTCGCGATTTCCCTTTACCCGCCCCACCAGGTCCCTTTTTTCCACGGGGCATAAGTAAGCGTTCATCGACAAAGTCCCGTTCTTCAACCCTCTTTTTCCCACTAGCTGGTCCCCTCTCAGGACGAACGGTTTTATCTCGTCGTTGCCCTTCTATTGGCACGGGAGGTACTGGAGGTACTACAGGAAGAATCTTGACCGGAGAGGCAACTTGTTCGCGCTTCTGATTTGTCCCAAATCTGTCGCGCGGTATTCCGGTTCCTCGTTCATCTTGAGGAGGCCGGCGCTCGCCCTGTGAAACCGGCCGCCGGTCCCCTTGCGGAGTTGGCCGCCGGTCACCCTGCGGAGTTGGCCGCCGGTCCTCCGGCGAAGCCGGCCGCGGATGGACAATTCGGTCATACCCACCTTGCGGCACCCGGTCTTTCGTCCCGTGTGGGCTGCCTTTAAACCCGGTTGGTTGATGAGGAGCCATCGCGACTCGTTCTTTAACGATCTGCTTAATCTCACCAGTCTGACGCGGCTGATTCCCTTTAGAACTGGCCTGATTCGGGCTCAGGCTCTTCGGCGGGTTTAGCACCACCGTTTGGACTCCCGTCTTTTGTGTTTCAGGCAGATGAGATGTCTCGCGTCTCTCTTTACGCTGGGGAGGCTCAACAACCGTTGGTGTCTCAGTTTTGGCGGTGATGGCTGGTGTTTTTTTCTGCCAGATTTCTTTTATTCTCGCCACCTGATAATCTTCTAATGTACTCATATGATTCTTTATTGGTATCCCCAACTCCTGTAGTTTATTAATCAGTTCCTTGCTATTTACGCCCAGTTCTTTTGCCAGTTCGTGTACCCTAATTTTACCCATGCTATCACCCCCATAATTCTAACCCCGCAGCATATAACTTAGGATTCCTCCTCCTTTACAGCTCGGCGGATCGCTGTAGCCAATTGTTGATCAATAACTACCGCTGCCGCTCGCTGACCTTTTCCCAGACACTGCCCCAGTTCATCCTTGGTCCCCAAAACAATAATCGGCACCTCATTACGTCTGGCCAGTTCTACCAATTCCTGGCGTGTCCTGTCCGAGACATCCTCGGCGATGACCATTAATCTGGCTTGCTTTTTCCCCAACGCAACCCGAACAGCATAACTCCCGGAAATCACATTACCGGCTTTTTGTCCCAGTCCTAAGAGGGTTTTGATTTTACTTAGCAAGCTGGGCCGCCTCCAGTTTCGTTTTTAAATCGGCCAGAATTTCTGCTGGAATGCTCTGTTGTAGAGCTTTTTCCAACCGTTTCCCTTTTATCGCCTTGGTTAAACACTCAATATTCGGGCAAATGTAAGCACCGCGCCCTGCTTTCTTGCCAGTAGGATCAATCAACACTTCGCTATCTGGTGTACGCACAATACGGATTAACTCCTTCTTGCTTTTCATTTCCTGACAACCCAGACATATCCGCTGCGGTATCTTCTTGATCCTGGGCACACTTCTCACCTCCTGCCTTACTCGATATTAGCGCTGTTTAAACCAGATTGGGTTTCACTTTTAATATCAATTTTCCAACCGGTTAATTTAGCTGCCAGCCGGGCATTTTGGCCTTCTTTACCGATGGCCAGCGAAAGTTGATAATCGGGGACGATCACTTTGGCTATCTTCTCCACTTCGTTGATGTCCACTGAAATTACTTTGGCCGGACTCAGGGCGTTAGCAACAAATTTTGCGGGATCATTACTCCACTTAATTATATCAATTTTTTCCCCTCTGAGTTCATTAACAATGGCCTGCACCCTCATACCCTTAGGACCAACACAGGCACCAACTGGATCAACATTTTCATCTCGTGAATGAACAGCTATCTTTGAACGGGAACCGGCCTCCCGGGCTACTGCTTTTAGCTCTACAACTCCATCGTAAATTTCTGGCACTTCCAGTTCAAATAAGCGTTTCAACAGCCCGGGATGTGTTCTAGATACCATTATTTGCGGTCCTTTAGTTGTTTTCTTAACTTCAACAATATATACCTTAACACGTTCTCCCTGGTAGAATTCTTCACCGTTGATCTGCTCCGAAGGTGCTAAAATAGCCTCCGTCTTTCCCAGGTCGATTAACACATTTTTTTGTTCTTGACGTTGGATTATTCCTGTAATGATATCCCCTTCACGGTTAGAAAACTCCTCAAAAATCAAACCCCGCTCGGCTTCGCGAATCCGTTGCACGACAACTTGTTTAGCCGTCTGTGCCGCAATCCGCCCAAAATTCCTAGGGGTTACTTCGATCTCTACCACGTCTTCCACATCGTACCGCGGATCAATTTTTCTGGCATCATCTACGGAAATCTCCACGCGCGAATCTTCCACCGTTTCCACTACATTCTTCCTGGCATATACCTTAACCTCTCCAGTAGAACGGTCAATATGCACCCGAACATTCTGCAAAGAACCAAAGTTCTTCTTATAAGCAGAAATTAAGGCTGCTTCAATCGCCTCAAGAAGAACTTCAACACTAAGCCCTTTTTCTTTTTCCAATTCTTCTAAAGCCCGTAAAAAATCTAAATTCATGATTAAGCCTCCTCTATATTCGGTTTTATTAAAGAATTTAGTCAAATTGGGCCACTAGATGGACTCTGGCGGCTTGCCCTCTCGGGATCTTGATCTCTTCTCCATTTTGCTCAAGGACAATCATCCCCTCCCGCAGTCCAATAAGTGTTCCCGTAAATGTTTTTATACCGTTATAGGGTGCATAGGTATTAACCGTGATCTGATGACCTTGGAAACGCTCATAATCGCGGTCCCTCTTCAGAGGCCGTTCTAAGCCGGGGGAAGAAACCTCTAGTATATATGTGCCGGCAATCGGGTCAACCTCGTCCAGTTTGGCTCCAATCTGCTCACTGACCATCTGACAGTCTTCTAAATTTACTCCCCCATCACGATCAATAAAAATACGCAGGTACCAGTGCCCGCCTTCTTTCTTATATTCCACTCCCACTAATTCCAGGTCGTTCGCTGCAACAATTGGCTGGGCCAATTTCTCCACCTGTTCTTCGACTTTTTCCTTGGACTTGCTGTCCTTTTTCAACGCCAGCCAAACCTCCTTCCGTATTTGTACATAGCGTGTCGGACATTATACAGATTAACAAGGGTATTCGTATTTTGCCATGTTCATCTATGCCTTATTCTCCATTAAAATTCATAAATGTTGAAAGAGTGGGTTAATACCCACTCTTTGCCTCCTCACTGAAAGAGGTTCCCTTAACTGCTGAATCCTTTATCATTATAGCACAGGGCAATCACCTTGACAAGCAAAAGCGCTAACTCACAAAAACAGCCAATTCAGCTAGGCAAAAAGCACCAGTTGGTCCGTAAGAGGTAGATGGCGTAAACAACCGTGGGTCGCCAGGGCGTCGAGCACCGTCTTTGAAACCCGTCCGCGCACGCGCAAGTCCTCAATCGAAGTAAAGGGGCGCTCCTCCCGCGCCTGCACAATGTTCCTGGCCGCTGTTTCCCCTACTCCCTGAAGACCAGCCAAAGGCGGTAGTAATCCATCAGGCGTAATCAAAAAATGAGTCGCTAGAGAACGGTCCAGGTCAACCGGTAAGAGTTTGATGCCACGAGCATACATTTCCAGAGCCACCTCCAAAATTGTTAGCAGGTTTTTTTCTTTAGGTGATGCGTCAACCCCCTTTTTTTCTATCTCTTCGATTTTTTTCAAAACAGCGTCGTATCCCTGAACAATCAGCTGAGCGTCAAATTCATCTGCTCTGACGGTAAAAAAGCTGGCGTAGAAAGCCTCAGGATAATAAACCTTGAAGTAAGCAATACGGAAGGCCATGGTCACGTAGGCCACTGCGTGGGCTTTGGGAAACATGTACTTAATCTTCTGGCACGAAGAAATGTACCAGTCCGGGATGTTTTGGCGCCGCATGACCGCTACATAATCAGGTTTAAGTCCTTTGCCTTTTCTGACGTCCTCCATGATTTTAAAAGCCACAATCGGTTCCATTCCTTGGTAGATTAAATAAGTCATGATGTCATCACGGGTCGAGATCGCCTCAGATAATTTGGCCTGACCGCTGCGAATCACTTCCTGGGCGTTATTCAGCCAAACATCCGTACCGTGTGAGAAACCACTGATCCTGACCAGGTCAGAAAAAGTCTGTGGTTTAGTTTCCTCCAGCATTTGCCGGACAAACCGGGTCCCAAATTCGGGAATCCCGTATGTACCAACAGTTGACCGGATTTGCTCCGGTGTTACTCCTAGCGGCTCTACTCCAGAAAACAATCGCATTGTTTTCGGTTCTCCCAAGGGAACCTCTCTGGGGTTAAAGCCAGTAAGATCCTGCAGCATCCGGATCACCGTCGGGTCGTCGTGTCCGAGAATATCTAATTTCACCAGCCGGCTGCTGATCGAGTGGTAATCAAAATGAGTCGTGATCACTTCTGATTCGGTATCATCCGCTGGTCGCTGTAAAGGAGTAAAGTCATGCACATCAACGTCCCGTGGGACAACCATTAGTCCCCCCGGGTGTTGACCAGTGGTGCGTTTAACCCCGGTACAGCCCTGGACAAGGCGATTGATCTCCGCGTTGCGGGCCACAATCTGATGGTCTTTTAAGTAGTTCTTAACAAAACCAAAGGCCGTGCGCTCAGCGATGGTAGCAATCGTCCCCGCGCGAAACACATGATCCCGGCCGAACAATTCTTCCACATATTTATGGGCCCGGCTCTGGTATTCACCCGAGAAGTTAAGGTCAATATCAGGAACTTTATCCCCCTCAAAACCTAAAAACGTCTCAAAAGGAATATCGTGGCCATCCCGTTGGTACTGACTCCCACACCGTGGACAGTTCTGATCACTCAAGTCGGCCCCTGAACCAATTGATCCATCGGTGATAAATTCCGAGTGATGGCAGTTCGGACACACGTAGTGTGGTGGTAACGGGTTAACCTCCGTAATCCCGGTCATAGTCGCGACCAGGGAAGAACCGACTGAGCCCCGGGAGCCAACCAGGTACCCGTCATCATTGGATTTTTTAACCAGTTTATGGGCAATTAAATAAAGGACAGCAAAACCATTCTTAATGATCGAATTGAGTTCTTTCTCCAGTCTGGATTGAACCAGGGCGGGCAGTGGATCACCATAGATCTCGCGCGCCCGGTTATAGGTCATTTCGATAATCTGTTCCTCAGCCCCCGGGATTTTGGGGGCATACAATTCGTCAGGGATCGGTTTGATGTCTTCGATCCAGGAATTGATTAAATTGGAGTTGGTCACTACTACTTCGTAAGCCGTTTTCTCACCCAGGTAGGCAAAATCATTCAGCATTTCCTCCGTGGTCTTGAAGTAAAGTGGGGCCTGAAATTCGGCGTCTTCAAAACCCTTCCCGGCTTGCAGGATGCGGCGGTAAACCTCATCAGCAGGGTCCAAAAAATGCACGTCGCCCGTAGCCACCACCGGTTTACTCAGCCGGCGGCCAAGATCAACGATGGCTTGATTCATTTCCTCCAGTTCCCGCACCGACGAAAACCGGCCGTTACGGACCAGAAACTCGTTGTTTCCCGTCGGTTGAATTTCTAAAAAGTCATAAAATTGAGCGATTTTCTCCAGATTGGCGCTCGGTTGACCGGCCAGATATGCCTGGATCAACTCGCCGGCTTCACAGGCTGACCCTATGAGT
The DNA here is from genome assembly GCA_013178045.1 of Bacillota bacterium. Lineage (NCBI taxonomy): Bacteria > Bacillati > Bacillota > Bacillota bacterium. The sequence goes on along the minus strand of JABLXP010000001.1, from coordinate 115,068 downwards.
AACCCTTCCCTTCTCTGCACTAACTCCTGCCGCGGAATCCTGGGGGTACGGTAGTAATACTGGAGGTGAGAAAGCGTAACCAATTGATATAAATTTTTCAGACCGATCTTGTTTTTGGCCAGGATGATGCAATGGTATGACCGCCGCTGCTCCGTACCCCGTCGGCTGGGTTCATCCACCAGGTAGGCTTCCATCCCCAGAATCACCTTCACACGGTACTTAAGCCCAGCTTCATAGGCCTCTGGAAAGGCCTGAACTACCCCGTGGTCGGTGATCGCTACCGCTGAGTGTCCCCATTCAGCGGCTCGTTTAATGATTTCCTCTGCGCTGGCCAGACCATCCATCGCACTCATGCGGGTGTGGAGGTGGAGTTCCACCCGTTTCTCAGCCGCCTGGTCATGCCGCGTCGGGGCCTGACCGACATTTAAATCACTAGCCAGAATCGTCAACTCCTGGCTGTAACGGTCGAATTGCGCCATTCCCCGCACAACAACCCAGGTTCCTTCTTTAAGCCACTGGTCCGGTCTCTGCTCCTTGCCCTCCGCGAGGAATATTTTTACGGAAATAGAATCGGAGTAGTCAGTGACATCAAAAGTCAGCAACTTGCGTCCTGACCGTAATTCCCGACAATTCAGGTTGAACACTTTACCCTGCAGGGTAACACTCTTTTCTTCATCAACAATCTGCTTAATCGGGATTGGCTGAGTGTTGATTGCTTTGCCCCAGATCAATGGTTGGCCTGAATTATTTTCATTTTTAGGAGTTACCTTATCAACATTGACTGTTGGAATAAGGGGTTCTTCCCAATGTTGTTCATCATAGGTTTCGTTTACCAGTGTGCGAAGTACCACCTGAAGCTGCCAGCCCAAACGACGTTCAAACCATTTATTTAGCATTTGAGCACCATTTTTTTTGCTTAAATAGACAACACCCAACTGGTTTTCCAAAAACAAGGTCAGTGTACCACCATCTACGAGTGGCTGGGCCAGTTCGAGCCATCCACGAAAAATGGGTAATTCCTCGACAATCACGGCAGACAGTTCCGCCCAGTATTCCTGGCAAATTTGGTTCGGCTCGAGCGACCCGAGATCATATTCGACATCCCATTCGACCCGGTTCAGGGATGGCACATTCTGACACGCGACCTTACCTAACCTGGCTAGGTGACCAGGAGCAATAAGGCCAGGTAGGCGCAAGCCTATTCGCCATGCCCCCTGACTCGCCCAAACCGTCACGTGGCGTACCTCGCTGCAACTTAGAATCTCTTTCACCGACAACGGTAAATCTGCTGCTGCTGCCCATTCCATCAGTACCGATATACTCCCTCCGAGGGAGGTCACTGGTTCTGAAACAATTACCGACATGTATTAGGCCCCCTATTCCTGATGCTCCACACGGTGCACACCAGGCACCTCGTGCAGCTTTTCGGCAACGTTCCGCGGACGAACCAGACTGGGCAGCTTTAACATCAGTTCTACTTCCAGCTTGTCCCCTTCCACGTGACTAAGTTTGATGTTCTTGATATGGACTCCTTCTTCACCAAGGGCGACCCCGATCCGACCGATCTGGCCAGGTTTATCGACCATCGTCACCTTAAACAATTTATATTCTCGCAAGCCGGTGATGCGGTCCTCAAGTTTAAAGAAATAAACAAGAACCATCAGAATCAGGGCAGTCGTCACCACAGCGGCTAAATACATCCCAGCCCCAACCGCCAGGCCAACACAGGCCACTACCCACAGACCAGCCGCCGTAGTTAAGCCCTGAATGTTGGCTCCTTCGCGCATGATTGTACCCGCGCCTAGAAAACCGATCCCACTGATCACCTGGGCGGCAATTCGTCCCGGATCAGCATTGACCATGGTATGATACTTATAAAACATTTCTAATGATACCATCATAGCCAGGGCAGAACCCATACATACCAGGGTATAGGTGCGTAATCCCGCGGGTCGATTCAAGCTCTCTCTTTCCAGGCCGATCAGTCCACCTAAAAAACAGGCCAGGGCCAATCGTAAAATCATATCGTACTCAGACATAACGCATATCCTCCTCCCCTGTTTAGCGCTTAAATGCAGTTATTAGCGGTTAACTACCCCAACCAGTATTCCGGGTGACACATTTGGCAATTTCCCAGTACATTTTCATTCTTGCCGCTAATCCCTTAACTACCCCAAATTTCTCTTCCTTCATTACATGAGATAGATCCTCCAGGACAACCTCCTTAACCCGCAGCTGATGCTCATCAACATAGCGGTTCAAGGCCACCTCAACGCCAAAACGTAAGCCACTCAGGTTACCGATCTGGTACATAACTTCACTACGTATCGCCCGTTGCCCCGAGAGAAAAGGGGCAACCAACTGAGCCAGATCGGTGACAATTCTCCCGTGTTCAAATATGCCCACCGACATATCCGCTTCACCGCTAATAACTGGTTGAAGCAAAGCACTAACATGAGCCGGGGTCAGACCAATCAGGTCGGCGTCTAGAAACAGAATCACCTCATAGTTGGCTGCTTCGACACCAACCATCATCGCCCCGCCTTTTCCAATATTTTCCTTTAGCTCAACTACCCGTACCCCCGCCGCTCGCGCGATCTCGGCTGTTTCATCTGTAGAACCGTCGCTAACAACGATCACCTCGCCAATGATAAAAGGATCGCCGTTCTTGACCGCAGCTAGAACCGAAGCGATTGTCTTCGCTTCGTTATAGGCTGGGATAACTACCGAAGCTCTCAATTTCAAGCCTCCTCATTTGATCACTTCAATACCTCGCTAAGCGTTGCCTGTATTTCCTCTTTCACCAGTTTGGCAATGTAATCAACTGCTTCAGGTAACGGCACGAAAAACTGCTCGCCGGTCTGACGCTTTTTCACTTCTACCTGTCCTTCTTTCAAGGCTTTGGCCCCTACTGTCACGCGGATCGGGTAACCGATCAGGTCGGCGTCTTTAAATTTTACGCCGGCTCTTTCATTACGGTCATCAACCACCACTTCCAGACCACTCCTCAAGAGACCCTGATAGAGTTCTTCCGCCACTCTCATCTGTTCAGCATCATGAGTACTTACCGGAACCACGATCACATGGAAAGGAGCGATCGGCATGGGCCATTTGATCCCGTCCTGGTCGTAATTTTGCTCTACCGCTGCGGCCATCGTTCGGCTGACGCCGATACCGTAACAACCCATCACCATGGGAAGTTCCTGTCCCTTTTCATTCAGGAATTTCGCCCCCAGCACCTCACTGTACTTGGTTCCCAATTTAAAAATATGGCCAACCTCGATGCCGCGAGCAACCGTGACCGGGCTCGCACATTTAGGACAGGGTTCACCGGCTTCCATCGTCCGTAAATCTGCCACCACGTCCAGCGAAAAATCAACACCGGGGGTAATACCCTGCCAGTGATAATTAACCTGATTGGCCCCCACGATCGCCTCAATTACAAAAGGGACTTCCAGATCGGCATACACTTTTATTCCCGTAAGCCCGATCGGACCCACCGAACCGGGAGGCGCCCCGGTTACTCGTTCTACGGTGGCGTCATCGGCCAATTCAAGCCGCAGGCATTTCACCAGGTTCTTCAACTTTGTCTCATTGATCCTTCGGTCGCCGCGAAGAAGCACGGCGATCACCTGATCATCGGCCTGGTAAAACAGAGTTTTGATTACCTGTTTCGGACTGACCTTGAAAAAGTTTGCCACTTCTTCCACGGTCTGTACCCCTGGCGTGAACACCCGCTCCCGCTTCAAATGCTTAACCTCAGCCGGCTCAACTTGGGGCTGGCATTCGGCTTTCTCGACATTGGCGGCGTAGTCACACACCTGACAAAACACCACCTCCGCTTCACCTGATTCCGCCAGGACCATGAATTCATGGCTGGCGTTACCACCGATTGCCCCGGGATCGGCTTCAACAGCTCGATACCGCAAACCACACCGGGTAAAAACGCGACAGTAAGCATCGTACATCTTGCGATAGCTAATTTCCAAGCCATCGGCATCTACATCAAATGAGTACAAATCCTTCATGATGAACTCGCGTCCTCGCATTAACCCAAAACGTGGTCGCCGCTCATCACGATACTTATTCTGCACCTGGTACAGCAGCAGAGGTAACTGCTTATAGGAGCGTACCTCGCCTCTAACCAGGTCAGTTATAATCTCTTCATGGGTAGGTCCCAGACAAAAATCTCGTTGATGACGATCCTTCAGGCGGAACATCTCTTCCCCATAAACTGCCCAACGGCCCGTCTCCTGCCATAACTCAGCGGGTTGGATGATCGGCAGACCCACTTCTTGCCCCCCGGCCCGGTCCATCTCCTCGCGCACTATTTCGATGATCTTCTTAATGACCCGTTGTCCCAGTGGCAAATATGTATACACGCCCGCGGTTGTTTTACGAATCATACCGGCCCGCAGCAAGAGCTTATGGCTGATGACTTCGGCTTCGGCCGGTGTTTCCCGTAGAGTTGGTGCTAACATTTGTGAAATCCTCATCTTGTCTTATTCCCTCCACTCTTCCTCATCATTTTTTCTGTGAGCAATCAATTGCTTTATTTCCGCCAGCAGCACCGGCACCAAATCGTTCTGCGACACCTTGCGGACCACTTCACCGTGTCTGAAAAGGACGCCGACGCCTCGTCCACCCGCTATACCGATATCAGCCTGGCGGGCCTCGCCAGGGCCGTTCACCACACAACCCATGATGGCGACTTTTATAGGTTCCGTCAGATGCTGCAAATTACGTTCCACCTCTTCCGCGATTTCTACGAGGTCAATTTCACAGCGGCCACAGGTTGGACAGGAGATGAGCTCTGGTCCGCGCTGTCGCAACCCTAGTGATTTCAAGATTTCATAACCAGCCCGCACCTCGGTAGTGGGATGACCGGTCAAAGATACTCTTAAAGTATCGCCAATTCCCTCGGCCAGTAATATTCCCAGGCCCACCGCCGATTTAATCGTTCCCGTATAAACCGTGCCGGCCTCCGTTACTCCAATGTGTAAGGGGTACTCGACCCGATGCGACAGCAGCCGGTAGGCAGCCAGCATTAACGGGACGTACGCGGCCTTTAGCGAAACCTTTATATCATAAAAGCCTAGCGACTCTAGAATATCAATGTGTCTCAGTGCACTCTCGAGCATTGCTTCTGGAGTTACACCTCCGTAGCGCTCGAGCAAACGCTTTTCCAGGGATCCCGCATTAACTCCGATCCGAATGGGGATCCCTTTGTCTTTCGCCTTGGCAACCACCATACTGACCTTATATCGGTCGCCAATATTGCCCGGGTTAATTCGCAATCCGTCGATACCAGCGTCCATAGCAGTAAGCGCCAAACGATAATCAAAGTGGATGTCGGCGACCAGAGGAAGCTTGGTGGCCGGCCGGATCCGCCCTAAGGCCTCCGCTGCTTCCTGATCTACCACTGCGAGGCGGACGATCTCGCACCCCACCGCTTCCAGTTCCCTGATCTGGGCAATTGTGGCCTGAACATCACGGGTATCGGTTTTTGTCATAGATTGGACTGCTATTGGTGCATCCCCGCCGATCTTGACATTTCCCAAGCGGATGACGCGGGTTTTTCTGCGCTTAATCTCTGACACTGGTTTTTTCACCTCAGGTTTCGCAGGGCTTCATCAAGACAATTTGGTCTGACCGAACAGCCGAAGAATATCATTATAAGTAATAACCAGGAACAACACCATCAATAAGGCAAAGCCGATCATGTGGATCAGGTTCTCCTTGTCCGGTTCCACAGGTTTACCCCGAATGCCTTCGACACTTAAGAAAATCAACCGACTGCCGTCCAGGGACGGGATCGGCAACAGATTGATTAAGCCCAAATTAATACTGAGTATTCCCGCAAAATTGAGAAGATAAGCCAGGCCGCCCTGGGCTGCTTCACCAATCATGTGTGTTATTCCAACCGGTCCGGCCAGGCCGCCCGGTGGTGCAGTTCCCGTAATGAGCTGTACTATCGAAGATAACACCGCGACCGTTAAAGCCCATGTCTGCTTAAGACCCGTCTCTACGCCCTCCATAAATCCCAGACGGTGCAAAGTCACCGTCTGTCTGATTCCGATCTGACCCACCTTCGCCTGCGGTTCGAGAGTTGGTGTCACCTTAAGGAGTATCTCTTTCCCTTGACGCACCACTTTCAAGGTTATTTCTCGTTCAGGGTTAGCGTGCACCACTCTGACGAGGTCATCCCAATTAGTGACGGGTTGCCCATTGGCCGCTACAACACGGTCATTCGCCATCATCCCGGCCTTAGCCGCTGGCCGCCCCGGTAAAACCTCACCAATCACGTTTGAGTTGGAGAGGGTGGGGATGCCAATCACCGTGAAGGTAAAGACAAACAATAGTAATGCCAGGACAAAATTCATAAAGGGTCCGGCAAAGATCACTCCAGCCCGTTGACCAACAGGTTTACGGTTAAATCCATTCGGGTCGTCTAGATCGTCTGACTCCATGCCGGCCATCCGGACATATCCACCTAGTGGCAAAACACGGATAGCGTAGAGTGTGTCTCGGTGCGTAAGGCTGACTAACTTTGGACCAAAACCGATGCTAAATTCATGAACTTTTATTCCTGACAATTTGGCGGCCACGAAGTGACCCAGTTCATGAAATAAAATCATCAAGGCAAAAACCAGGATTGCTGTCACCAGGGTGTGCATACTTCCGCCCCTTTCATCAAAGAATATGCCATACCTCTACTCATTTTGTTACTACTGATACGGCAGAACCTACTTACTGGCGAGTTTATACGTCCAGAAACGCGCCCAGCGGTCCGCCGCCAGAATGTCCTCCAGGTCTGGTGAATTATGGACTGTATGTTTTTGCATGACCTCTTCCACCAGTCGGGGAATGTCGAGGAAACCAATCTTTTGGCTCAAGAATAATTCCACCGCTACTTCATTAGCTGCGTTCATGACAGCTGGCAGTGTCCCGCCGATCCGACCGGCACTGTAAGCCAGGGCTAGACACGGGAACCGGGCGTAATCAGGGTGATGGAAAGTCAATTGGCGAAGCGCGGCTAATTCCAAGCGCGGTAGGGAATTTGGCCAGCGTTCGGGGTAAGACAAAGCGTATTGAATAGGGATCCGCATATCCGGGATGCCAAGATGGGCCAGAATAGCCCCATCCGCTAACTCCACCATGGAGTGAATGATACTTTGTGGGTGAATAACCACCTCGATCTGGTCGAAGTCTACGCCAAATAACCAACGGGCTTCGATTACTTCCAGCCCTTTGTTCATTAATGTAGCAGAGTCAATAGTGATCTTCTTGCCCATTACCCAATTGGGGTGACGGAGTGCCATGGCCGGGGTTACTGAACTAAGCTGCTCTGCTGGCCAGGTCCGAAATGGACCACCGGAGGCAGTCAATAAAATCTTACGTAAAAAAGCCGTTTCATTCCGTAAACACTGAAAAATTGCTGAATGTTCACTGTCAACCGGCAAGATCTTAGTTCCTCTATTGCTGGCCTCCCTCATGACCAGTTCGCCGGCAGCCACCAACGTCTCTTTGTTGGCCAGCGCCACTACCTTGCCGGCCCTTACCGCCGCCCAGGTAGGTTCCAGACCAATTACACCGCTGAGAGCGCTCACCACAGTATCCACTTCTGGCAGCGAAGCGATTTTTTTCAAACCCTCCATCCCAAACCACACTTCCACTGGCCAACCATGAAGGCGCCGACGTAATTCTTCGGCCAAGCCAGGTTCCATTACTACCGCAACAGCTGGACGGTATGCGCGAATTTGTTTTTCTAGTAAGTCAATGTTGCTTCCCGCGCTCAGGGCGACCACCTCGAGCTCAGCCGGATGCTCACTGATTACTTCAAGGGTCTGGCGGCCAATTGAACCGGTTGATCCCAATATGGCCAGCTTCTTCATTGTCTTGCTCATACATTTACGCCTACCTCAACTATAATTGTAAGTGGTTTTTCCCCTCGCTCCCACATTCCGTCGAAACCTTCGTCCTATCACTTCGTCCTGATCCCAAACAAATTTCGCCAGAGGCCGGCCCGTCGGGCGGCCTGAAACACCACCAGGATTACCGGCCCCAGAACCATCCCCACAATCCCCATAGTCTTCAGCCCTACGTACAAAGCAAACAAGGTCGCCAGGGGATGCAGGCCGATACTTTGCGCCACGATTTTAGGTTCAAATAATTGTCTAATTAGCACTATGATACCATATAGCACCAGCAGGCCACAACCAAAAGCCAGGTGGCCACTGACAAACTGCCAAATGATCCAGGGGATAAAGACCGTCCCAGGTCCTAAAACAGGCAAGAGATCGACCAAACCGATAAGCAAGCCCATTGTTAGGGCATAATCTACCCCCAAAATACTCAAACCAACGATGCTCAAGAGAGCGGTATTCGTAATCAAAATAGCCTGTGCCCTCAAGAAACCGGCTATGGCCTGACTCAAATTACGTCCCAATCCCCTGGTTTCTTTAACCCAAGCTTCCGGTACCCAGTCCAATACTGTTTTTAAGATTAGATCCCGATCGCGGCTGATAAAAAAGGTCGCCAGGGTCGCAATGAGCAAGACGGTGAAAACTTCTGGCAATGTTCCCAGAAACCTGAGCAGTCCTCGAACACTGAGCTCAAGAGTACGTTGCAGGGCATTAATAATTGTGCCCAGGTTATTGGGAATTACTTCGGGCGGCAGGTTTAGCCGCAGATAAATATCAGTAAGCTGTTGAATCAAACTTGAATAATTGCTGGTCAGATCGGAAGAGTAGTAGGAAATTGTCCCAGACAATTGAATAAGCTCCCTGATCAATCTGGACACAGCGAGGGTTAACAGCAACCCGATTCCACCCCAGACGCTTAAAAGGACGATGAGCACCGCCCAACCCCGGCTGAGTCGGCTCCATTTTTCTATGCGGTCTACCAAAGGATCGATAAAAAAAGCCAGGAAGACGGCAATGATAAATGGCGATAGATAGCCGGGCAGCGTTCCTAACAATCCAGCCAGGCGGGGGAGAAATATAAACAAGGTCAGGTATATCGTTAACAGCCCGGTCAGAGCAATACCAAGTTTAAGCAGGGTTTCCAAGTACTTCTGTAAGTTGGGATGCATTTCCAATCGCCTCACCCTATTACAAACCACTTCAAATAGTAATATACGGCGGGGCCGGTCAGAAGCAGGCTATCGAAACGGTCGAGAACACCGCCATGTCCAGGAATCAGATGCCCCGAATCCTTGATTCCACTCAACCGTTTTAGGGCAGATTCCACCAGGTCGCCAAACTGCCCCAAAATGCTTACTAATATCCCCAGCCCTAAGCACAACTCCAATGGAAAAACAGGTTTATAATAATAATACAGTAACATGGCCGCCAACAAGCTGCCAGCCACTCCTCCCAAGGCTCCTTCCAGGGTCTTATTGGGGCTAACCTGCGGGGCCAGCTTTCTGCGTCCGATTGCCCGCCCGGTGAAATAAGCGCCCGTATCTGTTGACCAGGTTAAAATCAAGGTCAGCAGCAAATAATCAAATCCCTGGGGGGCCAGGTCGCGCAACAGGAATAAGTGACTTAGCAGCCAGCCAACATATACACTACCGAAGACGCCTACAGCCGAGTCGCTTAACGTATAGCGTGGATAGGTAATGACTAAGAGACCCAGGTTTACCCCCACCACCGCTAACAAAACCGGCGCCAACCAGTCCGCCCTAATTAATCCTCTGCTACTAAGATATGCCCCGACCAAAAACGATAATCCTCCCAGACTGGTCATCAGTCGGTGCGGCTGAAGTCGAATAGCGCGGGCCAGCCGGATAAACTCCCCGGTCCCAATAATGATAAGCACCCCAACCACTGTCGCAAGATATAAACCGCCTAAATAAGCCACAGCAAGTAATACTGGGATGCCCAGCAGGGCGCTTAAGATCCGCCACCGTAGCATAACAATCACCACCGCTTCTCAAGCGTTAATCCCGCCATATCGGCGGTCTCTCTCCTGATAATCGATAATAGCTTGAAGTAAATGATGCTTTCGAAAATCAGGCCACATCACTGGACTAACCCATATTTCCGTGTAAGCGATCTGCCACAACATGAAATTACTGACGCGCATTTCACCAGAAGTACGAATCAACAAGTCTGGATCAGGCAATCCGGCCGTATCCAGTTGGCTAGCAAAAAAGGCCTCGTCGATGTCATCGATCGCTAATTCACCCATTTTCACCCGGTACGCAATCTGGTGAACAGCGTCAAGAATTTCCAACCGACCGCCGTAATTGAGAGCGATATTCAACACTAATCCCTGATTGTTCTTCGTCTGTTCTTTTGCTCGGTTTAACTCGGCCTGAGCCGATACGGGTAATCTGGAAATATCACCGATGGTTCTAACCTTTACTCCCTGCTGATGTAATTCCGCCAACTCCTTCTGGACATACTCAACCAGGAGGTCCATAAGTCCATTGACCTCTTCGCTTGGCCGTTTCCAATTCTCGGTCGAGAAAGCATAAACCGTTAGAACGGCAATCCCCAACTCACCACAAGTCCGCACAATTTCCTTCAGCGATTCTACCCCCACACGGTGCCCGGCCAGCCGGGGGAGCCCACGTGCTCTCGCCCATCTCCCGTTACCATCCATAATAATTGCGATGTGTCGGGGTAAGCGTTCCGGCTTTATTCTAGCTAATAACTGCTGTTCATCTGGCTCACTTTTCTCCCCGCGCCGCCACCATCCACCCAGCCTTGCCGCCATGCTTCCACCTCCCAACTAATAGACATGAATCTTTTTTTCACAAGAAGACCTGAAATTACTTTGAACAAAAGCAAATGAACAAAGCCCCCTCACCAAGGGGGTTCATGCTCTACTCCTTAAGCTCGCTCATTATATCAGCGTTTCCCTCCGGTACCATACCCGCCACAACAAGTTCTACCAACCGTTCACCAATCACTTTCTGACGAACCACCCGCCTGAGAGCACCAGCTCTACCCTGCGGTGGTTTAGTGACTACCACACGTACTGTCCAACCTTCTGCTTCCAACCGTTGGACAGCAACCTCGGCCTCCCAGGCCACCAAATTTGGCGGTTTCCTCTCACCCATCATACTTCCATAATCTCTTTTTCTTTCGCTTCCATAACCTTATCGATCATTTTAATATAATTATCAGTTAGTTTCTGAACGGAGTCCTGACCACGTTTTGCTTCATCCTCGGAGATTTCTCCCTTCTTTTCTATGCTCTTCATCTTGTCATTAACTTCGCGTCTGATGTTGCGTACAGCCACCTTTGATTCCTCAGCTTTTTTCTTCACGACTTTGGCCAATTCTTTGCGTCGCTCCTCGGTCAATTGGGGGATAACGATCCGGACCACGACCCCGTCACTGGTTGGGGTAACCCCCAGATCTGACTTCAGGATCGCCTTTTCAATCGCGGGGATTGTGCTTTTATCCCAGGGCTGAATGACGAGCATGCGCGGTTCGGGCACGCCAATATTGGCTAATTGATTGATCGGGGTAAGCGTCCCGTAATAATCAACCAGGACTCTATCCAAAAGGGCAGGAGTAGCCCGACCAGCCCTTAAAGTAGCGTATTCTTTCTTGAGGGCTTCAATGGCCTTCTGCATACGCTGTTCAGCATCATTAACCAGTTGGTCCAACATCATCTCTACCTCCCCACATAGGTTCCAATTTCCTCTCCCATGATCACCTTCATAATGTTGCCCTCTTGGTTAAGGTTAAACACAATGATCGGTATCTTGTTATCCATGCACAATGAGGTCGCGGTAGAATCCATAACCCCCAGACCCTTATTTAAAACCTCTATGTACTCCAAATCTTTATACATCTTGGCATCCGGGTTAATCAGAGGATCGGAATCATAGACCCCATCAACTTTTTTTGCCATCAGGATAACCTGGGCCTCAATTTCCGCTGCCCGTAAAGCCGCCGTCGTATCGGTTGAAAAATAAGGGTTACCCGTGCCTGCTGCAAAAATGACCACACGCCCCTTTTCCAGGTGGCGTATCGCCCGCCGGCGGATGTACGGTTCAGCGACTTCGCGCATATCAATCGCCGACATGACGCGAGTATCGACACCGACTTTTTCCAGCGCATCCTGCAAAGCCAGCGAATTAATTACCGTCGCCAGCATCCCCATGTAGTCAGCCGTTGCCCGGTCCATCCCTTTGGCGCTCCCAGCTACCCCACGCCAGATGTTACCTCCCCCGACAACGATCGCCACTTCTACTCCCCGGTCCTTGACTTCACGGATCTGTTGGGCAATAGTGTTCACTGTGTCCTGGTCAATTCCATATCCTTTGTTTCCTGCTAAAGCTTCTCCACTCAGCTTCAGCACCACTCGCTGGAATTTTGGTCCGGTCACGAACTGAATTACCTCCAAGCTCTTTTCCGAAATATTCTTCTACAATAATTGACAAATTCCTTTTTCCTCAACCATAACTTGTTAACCCTTCTGCACCTGGGCCATGACTTCAGCGACAAAATTATCTTCGCGCTTGGCGATCCCTTCACCCATTTCATAGCGAACAAAACGGCGAATGGCAATGTTTTCTCCCAGCTTGGAGATCTTTTCCATCAACACTTGTTGAACAGTTATATCAGGATTTTTAATAAACGGCTGCTCCAGCAGACAGACATCTTTGAAAAACTTCTCGATTCGACCCTCAACCATTTTTTCGACGATCTTTTCAGGTTTGCCTTCATTTAAAGCCTGGGCCCGCAGGATCGCCTTTTCCTTATCAATAACTGCAGCTGGCACCTCTTCGCGGCTCACGTACTCCGGCTTGGCCGCTGCGATCTGCATGGCGATGTCCTTACAAAACTCTCGATACTCATCTGTTTTGGCCACAAAATCTGTTTCGCAGTTGACTTCAACCAAAACGCCAATTCGGCCAGGCCCGTGGATGTAAGCCTCGACTCGTCCCTCAGCAGCAATTCGTCCTGCCTTCTTGGCCGCCGCGGCCAATCCTTTTTCCCGTAAAATTTCTATAGCCTTGTCAATATCGCCATTGGTTTCAGCCAGTGCTTTCTTGCAATCCATCATCCCTGCACCGGTTCGTTCGCGTAGTTCCTTAACCATTGCCGCCGTAACTTCCATGAACATCTACCTCCTCTTTACATAAACAAAATAGGGATGAGAGATAGGGTTTTTCGCCCTTCTCCGTCACCCCTACCCCTTTGTTATTCCGCCGCTTCCGTCATTTGTTGCCCCTGCTTGGCCTCTAAAACAGCATCTGCCATCTTGGAAGTCAGGAGCTTTACGGCCCTGATCGCATCATCATTACCCGGAATCACATAGTCAATCTCGTCGGGATCACAGTTAGTATCAACAATCGCCACAAGGGGTATCCCTAGTCGACGTGCCTCAGCCACCGCAATTCGTTCTTTCCGGGGATCAATAACAAATAAAGCCCCCGGTAACTGGTGCATGTCTTTGATCCCGCCAAGGAAACGCTCAAGCTTCTCCTTTTCCCCCATCAACTTGGCGACTTCCTTTTTAGGAAGGACGGTCAAGGAGCCATCTTGCTCCATCCGCTCCAGTTCACGTAACCGCTGAATACGCTTTTGAATGGTGGGAAAGTTAGTCAGGAGTCCACCTAACCACCGCTCATTAACGTAGAACATTTCACACCGCTGGGCTTCTTCTTTAACCGATTCCTGGGCTTGTTTTTTGGTCCCTACAAAGAGAACAGACTTACCCTGGGCCACCACGTCCCGAATAAAATTATAAGCCTCTTCGACCTTTTTCACGGTCTTTTGCAAGTCAATGATATAAATACCATTCCGCTCCGTGAAAATGTAGGGTGCCATCTTGGGATTCCACCGGCGGGTTTGATGCCCAAAGTGCACACCGGCTTCTAGCAGTTGTTTCATTGAAATAACGGCCACGAAAACACCTCCTCTCTGGTTTTTCCTCCGTCTCTGTCATCTTTCGGCAAGACCACCACAGGTGGCACCCTTACCGAGCTCGAGAGACGTGTGTATTTTTTACACCATTTTTTAGTATAACACACCAGATGCGTTCTTGACAATGCCTGATCAGAGTTTTGATAAATTTAATGTAATTATTACCAGTTACTTGGCTGATTATACATAGTTTGTTTCTTCTTGAGTTCAAGGACCAGTTCCACTTCACCCTGGCCCAGATTAAGGGCCTGCGCGATCTCTCTGATGCTCCACCCCTGTTCTGCCAAATGATATATTTGTCCATAGCGATCCAGCAACCTGTTCTCCGCCGACATACTTTCTGCTAGGCTGATAATATTCGAAGAGTCTCTTAACACTTTATTGGGATTGGGGCGGGACTGTTTTGTTGATTTCCTGGTAGTTTTTACATTAGACTTGATTTCCCTAAACATGGCTTCATGCCGCTTCAACTCCGGCGCATCCTCACGTTCGTCTTTGGTTTGGCCAATTTGATTATCATTTACAAGAGGAGTAATCAACCTGGTTTCAACCTGGTGCACTAACTGCTCGGATACTTTAACTGTTTCGCGCAACAATTCTTCCAGTTCTGATTTAACCAGTCGGGCCTCATCCAATAAATCATTGAGTTCTCTCTTTTCGGCAGCTAAAGTCGCGTGACGACCAGTCTGGTTCCTGAAGACCAGCACCCCACCTAACATTATCAACCCTAAAACCAGCATTGCATAATTCAATTGCTCACCAACTCCTTTTAATGTATCAGACTTTGATGTCGATAACCTGGCCCAATGATGGTTCAGTTAGGCTTTCCAACAAATCATCTTCTTTTTTCTTCGACGATTTTCTCTGCTGCCGGGCTGCCCCCCGGCCGGTAGAGGTTTCGCGTTCATGGATCAGGGCCTGTTCCCCTTTCGGTGTTGACCGAACTGCTCCCTGCTGGCGTTCGACCTGCTGCTCAAGTTGCGCGGCAAATTCTTGTTGCTGCTGCTCCGGACCTTGTTGCTGAATTCGCTGAGTCCGGCTCACCTCCTGAGTATGGGGCAAGAGTACCTGCAGGTCAAGGGAACGAATTGACATCCTGGTTCACCCTTTCCCTTTAAAAGTAGGGATAAATCTTGATATCTCCCATGTCTTCCGTAAGCGTCACATACTGCAGCGGATCATTGACGTGCATAGTCAGTTGCCCAATTACAACAGTAACCCCGGGATAAATCGTACCTGATACCCGCACCTTACAGCGACGCAATTCAGCCAGTTCCTCTTCCAGGGCCTGTTTTTTCTGCCGCAGTTCTTTGATATCCCGGAGCAATTGCGATTCCGTCATCCGTAACCGGGCCAGGAGTTCCTGCTTTTCCGGGGGCAGTTCACCCCGAGTTTTTTCTACATAACTAAGAACACCCAGCACCTGCTGCACTTTCTCCAGATTTTTCTCTCTTGCGATAAGATCACTGGTAGTTTGTTTGTATGCCTGTCTGATTTCAGGCTTAACTCCCACCTCAACCTGGGTGGGGGGAGCCAGTAAGGACCCAATAACTTTGGCCTTAATTTCTTCCGCCGCCCGGCATACTCCTCCCACGATTACCCCACGCCGTCCCTCAACAATGATGCATTTGCCCGCACTGACATTGCTGTTCATAATTGCATCAGCGATCACGACATTCTCACCGGCCTGAATCTCTCCATTTTCTACAAACCGAGCAAAAACACTACCTTTGGCCCAGACTATTCCTCTGCCTTGTCCCATAATGCCTTTTTTTACTTCGATATTACCCTCGGCATAAAGACTACCACCCTCCACCGTGCCGTGGACCTCAATGTTTCCCTCAGCCTTAACGATAAAGCCGCTTTTCACATTGCCCCGCACAATCACGTTCCCCACAAAATTGATGTTGCCCGTACTCAGGTCTACGTCACCGTTTACCTCATAGACTGGAAACACGTGGACAATCCCATCGATTAGCACCACATGGCCCGCCGTCGTCGCCACCACGGCGCAGCCATCCTTGTCCACGATAGTATTTTTCCCCCGTCGAAAATTAATGTTTTTCCCCGGGAGTGGACGAATCATCTGACCAGTTACGGTAATGCCAGGTTCGCCTGGCACCGCTGGGATTTTTGTCGCCAAGACCTCTCCAGCGCGAACATTATGCACTAGATTAAGGTTATAGAAATCTACTGTCCCATCTTCCCGCTCAATCGGTTTAGCCTTACCCGGTAAAGGGAAATGGTAAGTTATTTGCGCATCCCGCCCGTGTTCAACTTCTTTCCCTCTGGCCACCACGATTTTGATTAACTCTTCACTTGATTCAGCAGAAAGCCGGACCGCCTCCCGGACTGCTTCTTCATTAATACTAAAGATCACTCCCTTGTCTTTCAATGCTTGATAGATCTGGCTTTCTGTAACTGGGGAAGTTCCTGGCCGCCGGTTAATATACAAGGTTGCTTCCATCTTGTCATCACTGATCTTGACCAGGATCTCCATTTCGGGGACTGGATTATCCTTTTCGGACACCACGGGTCCTCACCTCTCAGTCCAGATATAAGCAGCAACATTAAACTTGATATTTATATTATCGACGGATCACAAAATTATGTTTAAAAACTGATTTTTCTCTAAATCCCAAATATCTTTTTCTTTTGACGGCTTAAGCGACCCCTGAGCCTGAGAATAGCTTTCGTATGCAGTTGGGAAATCCGCGATTCGGATAGCCCAAGCACGGCACCGATTTCTTTAAGGGTCAGACCATCATAGTAATATAAAGAAATAACTATCCGCTCTTTTTCCGGTAACTTGTCAATTGCCTCAGCAAGTAGCTGTTTGGTCTCCTCAAACTCTAACCGCAGCGTGGGATCTTCCACATTGGGGTCGGAAATCATCTCAATTACACGAACCGAGTCGCTATCCGCTCCCTCACCTAACCACAAATCTTCCAGATATAATAAAGAAGTATAACTTACTTCCCCTAACAACTGGTGAAATTCATCAAGTGATATACCCAGGGCCTGGCTGACCTCAAGGTCTGAAACGGAACGCCCCAATTCATTTTCTAACCGGGTATAGGTTTTTTCTATTTCCCGTGCCTTTTGCCGAACAGATTGGGGAACCCAATCCATCGCCCTCAATCCATCGATAATCGAGCCGCGAATCCTGGCCAGGGCATAAGTTTCAAATTTGATTCCTCGAGTATGGTCAAACTTTTCAATCGCATCAATCAACCCGAAAATACCGAAACCAATCAAATCATCTAATTCAACCTTGGCAGTCAAACCAACGGCCAGACGCCCAGCTACATATTTTACCAGCGGGGCATACTCTAAGATCAGCGCTTCTTTAGCAGATTCATCTTTTCTTACCTTGTAGCTTTCCCAGAGATCTTCATTCTTGAGTTTAACCATTTTAGAGTACCCTTTCCCCATGGTCTATTGTTCGGACGTATAAGTTTCCACTATTGGTACAGAATTGAATCGTTCTACCGTAATTACCACCAGTATCCTGAGCGAGCAGAGGAATGCGCTCTCTTTTCAAAGTCTCTACTACCGCTTCTGCGTTGCGGTCGCCAATCTTCATCACATCAGTTACCCCAGGGAAAGTGAACATCTGCGCCCCACCGGCAATCTTGGCCACCAACCGGTTACGGTTTGCCCCAATTTTTGTCATTTCCGTAATCAGATCCAAGATGGCTGTATCTGCAAATTTTGCCCGGTTGTCAGTCTTCCGGGCCTGGATGCTTGACGGCAACATGATGTGCGCCAAACCACCAATTTTGGCGATTGGATCATACAAGCAAATACCAATACACGAACCCAGGCCAGCGGTCATCAATTTATCTGGGGCTTTAGCCACACGCAGGTCAGCCATTCCTACCTGGATCACCCTGCTCATTGGATATTCACCCCAAGTCCAGACATAATGGTATCCAATGCTTCTGGTTCTGGCAGGAGAAAAAAGTGGCCAATGACCTGGATTTCATTTTCTGTGAATTGGGTTTCGACCAACAGGGCGTGATCACCTACTTCCCCTAATTGGAATAAAACAGCGCTCAAGATAGCCCCAGCCATATCAACCGCCAGAGCAGGGACAGACGGAACCATGTTAAGGGAAGTAAACATCGACAGAGCATTCAGATAAGCTCCAGCCAGGATATTGCCAACCTCCTGCAATACTGATTGACCCATATCATCCAGCGCAGTAGTCGTCCCCCGCGGTAAACCTAGCAACATATCGACCAGTAAATAAGCATTGGTAATAGGCAACAAAAACAGGATGTTGCCCGGGGCAGATCCTTGAACCCGCAGGTATACCCCAACCATCAAGCGCTCTGCTCCCCCTACTGCTTCTGGAACTTTCGGAAAAGGAACGATGCTTATCCTCGGAACCGCCATATTAATCCGCCGGTTCAAGAGTTGGGCCAGGGCGGTGGCGGCATTGCCGGCACCGATATTACCAATTTCCCGTAGAGCATCGATTTGCATAGCCGAAAGTTCGGAAAAATCTTCAACCATCATTTACACCATCCCAAATTTTAAGTTCGAGAAAATTCATCAATCCGAGGTTCGATGAAATCAATTAACCGCCTCAAGCCCAAGAACTTTATCAATTTTAAGCAACATTAGCAACCGATCATTCAGCTTGCCAACGCCGGCAATAAAGTCAAGGGCAACCGTACTATCCAGGGTTGAGGGAAGTTCCACTTGATCCGCCTTGAGGCGAAGCACCTCAGTTACTCCATCAACAATTAGCCCAGCCCGAATATCGTTAACCTGAACGATAATAATCCGGGTTCGGTCTGTATCTTTGCGCTTACCCAAGTCAAGCCGTTTATGCAGATCGAAAACCGGGATCACGTTTCCCCTCAGGTTGATCACACCTTCAATAAACTCAGGGGCCTTGGGAACGCGAGTAATTTTCAGCAAACGATTAATTTCCTGGACCAGCAGGATATCCGCTGCGTACTCTTCCGTTCCTAAAATAAAGGCAACTAGCTGTAATTCTTGACCATAAACCCCTGTTTGGCTCACATTCATCCAAAACACTCCCTTCTTGTAGTTTTCACTAAAACAGGCTCCCAACATCAAGAATTAAAGAAACCTCTCCATTACCTAAAATGGCCGCTCCGGCCAATCCTGGTATGCCAGTCAGCAATTTACCCAGAGATTTGATGACGATCTCCTGTTGTCCAATCAGGGAATCAACGACCAAACCGGCCCGCTTATCCCCTTTTCTGACCACCACGATGTACAGTTCCTCAGCCAGCTCCTGTGTACCAGGCACATTGAGCAGGGTGTGGAGTCGAATAATCGGTAAAACCGAACCGCGCAATACTACCACTTCCTGATGTTGAACGCGTTTGATGTTTTCCGGCACAACGATCGTAGTCTCATCGACCGAACTTAACGGGATGGCATATATTTCTTGTCCTACATTAACCAGTAAAGCCTGGATGATCGCTAAAGTTAATGGCAGGCTGATTTTAAATTTAGTTCCCATCCCGGGAACTGATGCTATTTCAATGCTACCACTCAATGACTCAATTTTAGTCTTCACCACATCCAGACCCACACCCCGACCGGAAATATCCGTCACTTCATCGGCCGTACTGAAGCCCGGCTGGAAGATAAAGTTTAAAATTGCATTAGGCTCGAGCAGTTCCGCTTCTTTCGCTCCAATTAAGCCTTTTGCCACGGCCTTGGACCGGATTTTTTCTAGACTAATTCCCCTACCATCGTCTTCAACCTCAATAATCACGTGGTTGCCTTCGTGACGCGCCACCAGTCTGACCAAACCTTCGGCCGGTTTACCAACCTGACGTCGCTCTTGCGGTTTTTCAATGCCGTGATCAATGGCATTGCGCAATAAATGGACTAGAGGTTCGCCAATCTCATCAATTACCGTCCGGTCAAGCTCAGTCTCCTTGCCCTCCATCTGGAAATTAATGTCTTTTCCTAGCTCTCTGGCCAAATCCCTGACCATTCGGGGAAAACGGTTAAAGACCTGCTCCACGGGAACCATTCTGACCTTCATCACCAGTGACTGTAAATCCGTGGTTATCCGGTCAAACTGTTCGACAGTCTCACTCAATTCAGGTAAACGATTGGTAAGCCCAATTTGTTCGAGACGCGTCTTATTGATCACCAGTTCACCAACCAGGTTCATTAAGTTATCTAGACGCTCAATATCGACTCGCACCGTCTGCCGCGGTTTACCCGTCCGTGACAACAGATGTTCATCACTACCATTGTCAGCTTTACTCACTGCTTCTCCTGGCTCATTAACTGGTCGTCTGGCTTCCTCCACGTCCACTGGTTCACAGGCGATTAAAGTGATCTCAGAGATGGTACTCAATCTTTGGGCAATGACTGAGGGTGCTTCTCTGGTTATCAATAATACTTGAAAACCCCAGTCAAAGTTGCCCTCCTCCAGATCCTGGGCTGGGGGAATGCTTTTTATAATTTCGCCGATTTCTTCTAATTGTTTGAAGACCATAAAGGCCCGCACTGACTTCATTAAACACTCAGGAGCGACTTTGACAGTTAGTAAAAAGGAAGAAAAACCTTTGATTTTCGCCTCTTTAAGCAGGGCGATCTCGTAGGAGTTATAGGCCATCTGATTCCCGGCTGGTTGGGATTCAATGCTGACCATCTCTGCTTCTACCGGTTCAACCATCGCCGCTAACTGTCCGACCGCTACCAATTGTGCCACCAACCCCTCTATCGATGGACCGCTGTTCCCTCCATTTTCAATTGCTTCGACCATGTTTTGCAAAGCATCTACACACTGCAGGAGTAGATCGATCAGCTGGCTGTCGGCGCGGAGCTCACCATTGCGCAGTCGGGACAGAACATTTTCCATCTCGTGCGTCAACTCAGTAATTCCGTCGTAACCCATGGTCGCCGCCATCCCCTTCAAGGTATGCGCAGCCCGAAAAATCTCATCCACCACCATGTTGTTCTGAGGATTGTTTTCTAGCTCCAATAAGTATTGATTCAGGTTTTCCAAATGTTCTCTAGATTCTATCAGAAATAACTCCAGGTATTGCGTTAAATCCATGTTCCTTGCCCCCTATTCAAATCATGTGCATTATCTCATCCGCCACCAGCGGCAGCGGAACAACTTTATCAACACAACCTGACTCAATTGCTGCTTTGGGCATCCCATAGACGACACAGGTAGACTGGTCCTCAGCAATCACCTTGCTCTGACCCCGACTTTTTAATTTTTTTACTCCTTGTGTGCCATCCTGTCCCATTCCCGTGAGAATAACAGCTACGACCGGCCCCCAGAAAACTTCCGCCGCAGACGAAATCATTACATCGACCGAAGGACGGTGGCCGGCAATTGGGGGGTCTTGAGTTAAATGAATAAATAAATGACGATCACCTGTTCTTCCATTGGCAGTTAAAACCATGTGGTAGTCCCCCGGCGCAATATAAGCCACACCAGCCCGAACTTCGTCACCATCCACCGCTTCCTTAACATGAATGGCCGACAGGTTGTCCAATCGCTCGGCCAGGGAACGGGTAAACCCAGGCGGCATATGCTGAACAATCAACACCCCGGCCGGGAAATTAGCCGGTAAAGCCGGTATAACCTCATTTAAGGCCCTGGGTCCCCCGGTGGAAGTACCAATCAAAACTAAACGGTTTAGCTGGGGCTCACAAACTGAAACCGGGGGTTTAATGTTAAAGGACCTCTGGGATAATATCCGCCCTGATGATTTCGTCAGTCTGGCCTGCTTGGAAGTTTTTATCTTCAAGATTAGTTCATTTTGGACCTGGTTAATATCCAGTGAAATTGGGCCAGATGGTTTCGCGATAAAATCAATCGCTCCCTTCTCCAGGGCCTTCATGGTCGCTGCGGGGCCGGACTGGGTAACGCTGGACAGCATAATCACCGGTAAGGGTTGGCTCCTCATGATTTTATCCAGCGCGGTTAGCCCATCCATAACCGGCATTTCTACATCCATGGTGACTACATCGGGCTGGAGTTGGCCAATTTTAGCCAACGCCTCCTCGCCATTACGCGCTGTTCCCACCACTTCCAGCTGGGGATCGGCATTGATCAGGTCGGAGATAACTTTACGCATAAAGGCTGAATCATCGACCACCAAAACCCTGATTTTTGACATCTGGGCACCCCCTTAAATCGGCTCTACTTATACTTTCAGCCAGCCACTGTCTTGTGAGGGATTCGGGTATTGTACCTCTGGATAACGTTGTCATGGCTGGCTTGTACGGACAGGCACACCACCTTTATTTAAACAAACTGGCAACGTTGTTAAAGAACGCTCTTAGTCCCACCGGTTTCTTCACCGTCTGGTTGCACATTTTGGCCGCTAAATTGTGGATGCAGACAGAAGCCGGCGAATTGGGGTAAGCAAGGACAAAAGGCTGCTGCTTCTTCACCGCTTCAGACACCGCTGAGTCACGTACAATGTGTCCATAAAATTCTAGATCCACATCCAGAAATTTCTTGGTCACGATTTTTAGTTTATGGGCGACGAGCATTCCTTCCGCATCACTCTCAACCTTGTTGACCACCAACCGCAGTATGCTTTTCGGGTTTTCCCGCGAAACTATTTTAATCAGGCCATAAGCATCAGTGAGAGCAGTCGGCTCAGGGGTGGTAATGATCACTACTTCATCCGCGGTAAGTAAAAAATTCAAGACATTGCTGGACACCCCCGCCCCGGTATCAATAAGCAATAGATCAGCTGTCCCCTCAAGGCTATGCACATCCATCATCAACGCTTCAAATTGCCAGGGTTGGAGAGCGGCCAATTCTTTAATCCCCGAACCGCCAGGAATGATCCGTATCCCCTTCGGCCCTTCCACTATTATTTCTGACAAGCGCCGCTCGCCATTGACCACATGGTATAGGTTATACTTTGGCACCATGCCTAAGACAACATCGATATTGGCCAACCCCATGTCCGCGTCCAGCAACACTACGCGCTGACCGTACTCTAATAAAGCCAGCCCAAGATTAAGGGTAAAGTTTGTTTTACCCACGCCTCCCTTGCCGCTGGTTACTGCCAGTACCCGGGTTGTCCTCGGGCTACCGGTTATTTCGGATTCAACTCTGTCCTTCAAGTTGCGCGCTAGCCACCGAAGTTTTTCCGCCTGATCTCTCATCCGCTCATCCCCCCCAGAATTAATCGGGCAATTCTTTGAGGGTCAGCTACTTCGATATCATCGGGAACATTCTGTCCTACTGTTATGTACGATAATCTCTTTTTAGTCCGGCTGACCATATTGATAATTGGACCAAAAGTATTGGTTTCATCAAGTTTAGTGAAGACCAGTTTGGTTAAAGGTACCGCACTGAATCGATTATAAACATCAAGCATGTCCTGGTAACGTGTACTGGCACTTAAAACTAAGAAGACATCCGTTGGACAACCGGCATGCAAAAAGCCGTTTAATTCCGACATTTGCACCGCGTTTTTCGGGCTGCGCCCGGCGGTATCTAAAAAAATTAGATCTTTGTCCTGATGTTTGGCAATCGCCTCTCTCAGAGCTTCGGGGGTAAAAACAACTTCGATCGGTATACCAATGATCTGAGCATATGTTTTGAGTTGCTCAACTGCCGCAATGCGGTAAGTATCAATGGTCACTAAGGCAACCCTTTTTCTTTCCAACAAGCTAAAACTGGCGGCTAATTTGGCGATTGTCGTGGTCTTGCCAACACCGGTCGGGCCAACTAAAGCAACGATTTGTTGTTTCCCTCCATTTTTAAAGACGATGGGCTGAGGAACACGGAGGATTTGCCGAATCCCCTCTTCCAGATAAAACCTAATTACCTTAGCGTCTTTCAATTCATCAGGTGCAGCTCTTTCCAAGATCCCATTAATTAATTTGACCGCCAGTTTTTCTTCAACTTCATGATTAAGAAGTAAGTGATAAGCCTTCTGGACCAGCTTGGGGTATAAGTTTCCGCCTTTTAAGTGATTCATTTCCTCGAGCAGCTGGTACATCACGGTCTTCATTTCCTTCAATTCTTCCGTGGGTACGAGTGAGTCACTATGTTCATTGGTTACTACTGGTCGCTTCTCCGGTTGACTAAATTCAACCGCCTGGGGTTTGGTTTGACCGGATAAAACTGGCGCTGCCGCGGCGGATACCTCACCTGGCTGAGAATTGGGTCGGGATACGGGCGGAGGAAAATCATCCACCGCCGCCGTTACCTCCACAACTTCCCGGGCAAAAAAACCTAAGAAGCCGCCTTCTTTAAATTTACGGGTATGCAGGATAATGGCTTCTTTTCCCATTTCCGTTTTTACCTTGAGAATCGCCTCCTGCAGGTTATTACCAACAAAGCGCTTCACCCTCATCTTAGATGCTCACCGTCCCGATCGAATGAAGTTCTAACTGAGAATCAAGTTCGTTATATGATAAAACCACGAGACTGGGGATAACCTTCTCGGTTAGACGCTTAAAGTGTAAGCGGATCACCGGCGCACAGACCACGATCGGCTGAAAGCCTCTTTGTGCAGCCATTTCCGCTAAACTGGCTAATCGCTGAATTAATTGCTGCGCTACATTGGGCTCCAGAGCAAGGTACGTCCCATACTCACTGGTCTGGAGGGCATTCCGCAAGGTCTGCTCCACAGCTGGATCCAGAGTAATCACCGACAAGCTGCGATTATTCTGTACATAGAGCTTGGTGATCTGGCGGCTTAAAGCCTGGCGAACATACTCCGTCAATAAATCCAGCTCTTTGGTTACGCGAGCGTAGTCAGCCAGTGTTTCTAGAATGGTCACAAGATCCCGGATTGGCACTCTTTCCCGCAGTAGGTTAGCCAGAACTCTTTGAATCTCACCAACTGATAATCGGTCCATCACTTCATTGACTACTGCTGGATGCGTCTGTTTCACGTGATCTAGAAGGCTTTGCACGTCCTGACGCCCCAATATTTCATGAGCATGGCGCCGTATAATCTCCGTCAAATGAGTGGCCACCACTGATGGTGGGTCAACCACGGTATAACCGGCCAATTCCGCCCGGTCACGCAAGCTGGCAGAAATCCACTTGGCGGGTAAGCCAAAGGCCGGCTCTTTCGTCTCAATTCCGCGTATTTCTGGATCATCAGTGCCCGGGCTCATGGCTAAATAATGATCAAGCATTAGCTCACCCTGTCCAACTTCTACTCCCTTGATCTTGATGACATAGGCATTTGGCCGTAGCTGCATGTTATCCCGCATCCGGATTGGCGGAACAATTAAACCTAGTTCAAGGGCACATTGTCGGCGAATCATCACCACCCGGTCGAGCAGGTCGCCTCCCTGACTGGCGTCTACCAGGGGAATTAAAGCATAGCCTAACTCCACTTCCATGGGTTCAACCTGAATCAAGGAAATAACATTCTCCGGTTTCTTAATCTCCTGTAACTGCTGTTCTTTTTCCCTGGCAGCCTCCTTCACCGCTGACTCCTTCAACCCCCTCTGGAAAGAGTAGGCCAGACTTCCCAGGAAGCCAGCCATAATGAGCAGGGGAATTCCCGGCAACCCAAACAAGGCCAGTAGTAACAGGACTCCGGCGGCAATCGCCAGCACTTTCGGTTGGGTAAACAGCTGTCGGGTCAAATCTTGTCCTAGATTCGATTCCGAGGCCGCCCTGGTCACCACAATGCCAGCTGCGGTCGAGATCAGCAACGCTGGAATCTGAGTTACCAGACCATCGCCAACCGTCAGGATGGTGTAGGTATGGAGCGCCTTAGTTAACGGCATACCTTTTTGGGCCACGCCGATCACGAAGCCCCCGATAATGTTCACAAACATGATCACGATCCCGGCGATCGCATCACCTTTGACAAATTTACTGGCCCCATCCATGGCCCCGTAAAAATCCGCCTCCCGCTGAATTTCTTTCCGTCGCTGCCGGGCTTCGACATCAGTAATCAGTCCCGCGTTCAGGTCGGCGTCGATGCTCATCTGCTTTCCAGGCATAGCGTCCAAGGTAAAACGTGCGGCCACTTCGGAAATCCGCTCTGCTCCTTTCGTGATCACGATGAACTGAATGACAACCAGGATGAGGAAAATGATAAAACCAACTACCGGATTGCCTCCCACCACAAAATCACCAAAAGCCTGGATCACCTCCCCAGCAAAGGCGTTCAGTAAAACCAGACGGGTTGATGATACGTTCAGAGACAAACGCAACAGAGTCATAATCAATAACAATGACGGAAATACCGAAAACTGCAGGGGCTGGATGGTAAACATAGCCACTAGCAGGATGACCAGGGAAAAAGAGATGTTAAACACCAGAAAAAAGTCCAGCAGTTGAAACGGCAATGGCACAATCATCATCAATACGATGGCCAGGACCGCCACGGCAACGATGACATCACTGTATTTGGTTAACCGGCTGTCTGCAGTCGGAGGTGTTACCATGGAAACTGCCTCCTAATTCGAGAATCGTATTCCGCTGTAGGCATATATCGAGCGAGGAAACCTCCTACCACCGATATTACCACGCCTTCTTTCGCAGGCGGTACACAAAGGCCAGTACCTCGGCGACTGCCTGGTACAGCTCCGGCGGTACAGCCTGGCCAATTTCGGCCCCACGGTAGATGGCCTGGGCCAAAGGGGGGTTTTCCACAATCGTCACCTGATTTTCCCGGGCAATTGCCTTAATTCTCTGGGCGATAAAATCCTGCCCCTTGGCGACCACAACCGGTGCTTCCATCGACTGAGACTCATACTTTAGCGCGACCGCAAAGTGGGTCGGGTTGGTGATCACTACATCCGCCTTAGGGACCTCGCTCATCATTCGCCGCATTGCCATTTCGCGTTGTTTCTGCCGAATTCGTGCTCGGAGCTGGGGATCCCCTTCGGTCTGCTTATACTCATCCTTTAATTCTTGTTTGCTCATCTTCAAAGATTCTTCGTACTCCCACCATTGATACAGATAGTCAAACCCCGCCAGAGTCAGCAACAACAGACCCACACGCCAGGCCAAGTTGTAGACCAGATGATTAACAAACATGATAATACTTTCCAACTCCATATCCATCAATTGCGGGAAGGTAGCAAAATTGTCGGCCAGGGTTAAATACATGACATATCCTATTGCCACAATCTTCCAGATGGCTTTAACGAGTTCCACCAAGGCTCGTTTTGAAAAGATCCGTCGTAACCCTTCAATCGGATTGAGCCGGTCAAGCCGTACCTGGATAACCTCAGCCGAAAAGAGAAAACCTACCTGGATATAATTAGCCAGTAGACCGGCGATAACCGCTGCGCCGACGATCGGGAGGGTAATCTGCGTCATCAACCACATGGCTTTGAGAAACATCACCTGGACACTGGCCGGGGTCAGGTTTCCATTAGTTTCTTCAAGTAAAAAGCTGCGTGTGAACCCTTCCATTGCCTCCCACATATAGGGAAAATAGAAACGCAACACCATAAACGTAAACAATAAAATCAAGGCAGAGTTGACTTCATTGCTGCGCAGGACTTGACCGCGCTTCCTGGCTTCCTGGCGTTTCCTGGGGGTGGCTTTTTCGGTCTTCTCACCGGCAAACAACTGGAGATCAATCCACAGCATTGGCCTACCCACGTGATGGCCCATTAACCTCGTCCTCCCAGCAACCGGAGCAATATATCCACATCATGAAACATGCGGTCAAACAGCACGCCTAATAGCCAGACGTATAAAGACAAGATTAAAATTAGGATCACCAAACCGATCGCAATCTTGGCTGGCATACCCACAATGAAGACATTCATTTGCGGTACCGTCCGGGCGATAATCCCCAGCGCGACATCAGTAACCAGAAGGGAACCCACCACCGGCGCAGCGATCTTAATCGCTGTTACGAAGAGACCACTAAACATGCGCAAGAGAGTTTCCGTTACCGGTCCAACCAGGTGACCGCCCAATAGGGGAATAAAATCATAACTCTTAACCAGGGCTGCCAGAATCAAATGATGACCATTTAAGGACAATAAGATCAACAAGGCCATTAAATACTGGAAATTACCTATCAAGGGTATTTGGACTCCGCTTTGCGGATCGAGCACATTGACGATGCTAAACCCCATTTGCATGTCAATCAATTGTCCAGCCACCTGGACCGCAACGAATACCAGGTACATAGCGAATCCAATCATAAAACCAATCAGAAACTCCGTAATCAGCCCAAGGGTGTAATAAATCATGTCACGCGGAATGGACACCTTAACTGGAAACACCATGGTAACCAAACCTGCCACCATCACCGTAAAGCCCAGACGCACTGCGCCTGGAATTCGCTGGCCGCCAAATACCGGCGCAATCACAAACACCCCGATTACCCGTCCCAGGACCAACAAGAAGAGATCGATTTGTCGGATTAATTGGCCAAACATGTCCATTCAGACTACCTCAACGAACAGTAATAAATGTATGCAGGTTCGCCAGCAGATTCTGGGTGAAAGTATTTAGTACCCCCATCATCCATGGGCCGAAAATTGCGATCACCACCATTACCGCAATGATTTTCGGCACGAAAGCCAAAGTCTGCTCCTGGATCTGGGTAGTTGCTTGAAAAATGCTGACCAGCAGTCCCACTAACAAGCTTCCGCCCAGAATCGGTGCTGATAACAGTAAAGTAGCATACAGAGCCTCTTTCGCCAGGTACATAACCAGATCCTGACTCATCGAATCTCCTCCTTATTGAAAACTTAAGACCAGTGACCGAATAAGTAAATGCCAACCATCCACCATTACGAAAAGCAAAATTTTGAATGGCAGGGAGATCATCATCGGGGGAAGCATTAACATACCCATGGACATCAGGGCGCTTGAGACAACCATATCGATCACCAGAAACGGAATGAAAATAACAAATCCAATTTGGAAGGCCGTTTTTAACTCACTGATGATGAACGCCGGAATCAAGACATGACTTGGGATGTCAGAATATGTTTTGGGTCGCTCCATTTTGGCCAGATTAACAAACAGGGCCAAATCGCTCTCCCGTGTCTGGCGGAACATAAAATTACGCAAAGGTTCCATGCCTTTTTTCCAGGCTTCTTCCTGGGTAATCTGCCCCGCCACATACGGCTGAATAGCCTCGGTATTAATCCGCTCCCAGGTGGGAGCCATGATAAAGAAAGTTAGAAACAAAGCCAAACCAATCAGAATCTGATTGGGCGGCATCTGCTGGGTGGCCAGCGCGCTTCTGACAAAGGATAAAACAACAATTACCCGGGTGAATGAAGTCATCATGATTAAAATCGCCGGGGCCAGGGATAAGACCGTAAGCAAGAACAAAAGTTGAAGACTTTTGGCTACTTCCTGCGGTTTTTCGGCGGTATCAACCCCAATATTGATCCGGGGTACGGGAATTGGTTCCGCCTGGACTGCGCCAACCCACCCCAACAACAGCAGCAGCACCAGTCCCAGAATAATCCAGGTGGTCAGTCGGCTACTCTTTGTGGTAATCATCGTTCTTACCCTCTTTTCCTCCACCTGAACTCCCCCTGGATGAACTGGTACGGCGGTCAGGAGAAAGCTCACGGAGCCTGGTGAGATGCTGTTCGATCAAATGATGAAAGTTCCGCCCTGTTCCACCCGTACGGGAAGAATTCGCTATCCCCCGCCACAAATCAATCAATCCCTGCCAGCGGCCAAAAATTTTCTGTGGTTGAGCTTCCCGGGGAAGTCGCTCTTTCATCAGTTTTACCAACTCTTTATCATCGATTTCCAGCAGTTTATTAATACTGTGGTCGGTCACACCCAGCACAAAGACTTTGCCGGCGATTTCGGTGATGAAAATACCCTTGTTTTGCCCCAGGGCTAGCTGATCAAGAATGTTAATCCATGTCCCCACGGAAGAATACCCCCACTGACGACCAATAATCTTAATCAGAGCATACGCTAACCCCGTGATCAACAGCAGGCTGACCGTTAAGCGCACGAACAACCCAAACATGCTTGGGTTTTCTTTTAACTGGGGAGCTTGATATTCTGGTAAATTCACCGATTGATCCTCGGTCGTCACTGGGGCCGCAGAAGCCGAAACACTAATACTTATTAGCATTGATATAATTATAACCACGAGCCCAAGCCACCGAAAGCGTTTTCGGCAACGCATGCAAAGACCACCATCTTCATCATTCATTTTTAACCTAAGGCTTTAGCTACTGCTTCCAAAACTCGGTCAGGTTGAAAAGGTTTGACGATAAAATCACGTGCCCCGGCCTGAATTGCATCGATGACCATCGCCTGTTGACCCATCGCACTGCACATAATGACGCGCGCGCTGGGATCAATTCGTCTGATTTCTTTAACTGCGGTGATCCCGTCCATTTCCGGCATCGTGATGTCCATGGTGACCAGATCAGGCCGAAGTTCAAGATACTTTTCCAGGGCAACGGCTCCGTTTTCTGCCTCACCGCAAACCTCGTAGCCATTTTTTGTCAGAATATCTTTGATCATCATCCGCATAAAGGCGGCATCGTCAACAACCAGAATTCTTTTACCCATTGATATCCTCCTTTACTGTAAGTTGGGCATTCGTTCAAATGGGCTGATAATAGCTGTCACGCGGACTCCATAGTTTTCATCAATCACGACTACTTCGCCCTTGGCGATCAGTTTTCCGTTGACCAACAAATCAACAGGCTCGCCAGCCAATTTGTCCAGTTGGATAATTGCTCCTGGCCCAAACTCAAGAATTTCCTTAATAGTTTTTCTGGTCTTTCCTAACTCGACTGTAATCTGTAATGGTACATCCATGATCAGATCAATATTAACGAGATTGCCGACCTGATTGCTACCCCCGATCTGATTTAAAGGCATGAACTGAGCCGGCTGAACAGCCACATCGGGATGACCGATCGGTGTATCTTGTGGAAAACTCACCGCTCTGGCCTGGCCCTGGAACGGGGCTTGGGCCGAAACCGCTGCCACCTTTTCTGAAGGAGCGGTTTTCGTCTGAACCGGAACCGAAGCCACTGCTGATGTTTGGGTTTCTGTGGTGTTACCACCCAAAAGCGAATTGACCATTTCCTTGGCGTAAACCAGGGGAATAATCTGCATGATCTCACTATCAAGTAAATTCTCAATTTCCATACGGAAAGCTACCTGCACCAGGGGTTCAAACTGCTCCCCCAATTTCTCGTTCAGTTCATTCTCCGCAAAATCGACCAGATTAATCTTGGGTGGTGCAATCTCAATTCTTCGACCAAACATGGTCGACATTGAAGTTGTCGCTGAACCCATCATTTGGTTCATTGCTTCTCCAATAGCACTCAGGTGCAGTTCACTTAGCTCCTCTGGTGGATTAGTTCCATCCCCTCCCATCATCAGATCAACAATGATACCAACATCTGATTTTTTAATCACCAGTAGATTATTGCCTTCTAGACCAGAAGTATAGCCTACATCAACCACTACGTATGGGAGTGGGTACTCACTCTGAAGTTGGCTTCGCGTCGTTTCAGTAACCCGAGGAGTGGTAATAGAAACCCGTTTCCCCAGCAGCGTTGACAGCGTTGTCGCCGCTGTCCCCATGCTGATATTTCCGATTTCCCCCAGAGTATCCCGCTGAATGTCCGTTAATAGGCCACCCGGCGCACTCGAAGGATTATCAGTCGGGGCACCTAGAGAACCGCCTTTAAGCAGAGCATCGATTTCTTCCTGAGAAAGTATCCCATTACTCATCTTCATCATCTCCTTGGTCGATCACCGTTCGGATTTGGATGGCCATCTTATGGCCGACAATCCCTGGTTGACCGAAGAATTTAGGACGCTTACCAATCAGGATCTCAAGGTCTTCCGAAATCTTTCGCTCCAGAGGAATAACGTCACCAACCTGGAGATCCAGCAATTCGCCGACGCTAATCTTCGCACGGCCTAGAATCACAGTTACTGGAACTGAGGTCCTTTCAATCTGTTGGCGCAAAGATTCTATATGCTCGCGGGTCCTCTCTTTGGCCGAACTAGAAAACCAAAAATGAACACTTAATTTACTAACGATTGGCTCCAGTACAAGAAAGGGAATGCAGATGTTAATCATGCCAATTTGCTCACCTATCTTACATTCGAGGGAGATAAGTACCACCATCTCTGTCTGGGAAACAATCTGAGCAAACTGAGGGTTGGACTCGATCATCTCCAGGTGTGGTGAAATCTTGATAAAGGTTTCCCAGGGTTCACGGAAAAGGTCGAGCATTTTCTGGACAATTCGTTCAATTACTGTGCGCTCAATTTCCGTAAGCGCACGAATCTTATCCGGCGGCCGCCCCGGCCCCCCAAAAAGGCGATCTATGACGGTAAAAGCGATCGTGGGATTGATTTCCAAAATCCCATTTCCATCCAAGGGTTCCATTGTAAAGATATTAACAATTGACGGGTTCGGTAATGATTTGGCAAATTCCTCGTACGTCAATTGTTCTACCGAAAGCACATTAACATGGACAACTGTTCTAAGCAGGGCAGACAGGTAGGTGGATAGAGACCGCCCGTAATTTTCATAAATTACTCGTAAAGTGTGTATTTGATCTTTAGAAAACTTGTTCGGTCGGCGAAAATCATAAACACGGACTTTTTTCTTCTGCTCTTCCTGCTTTAATTCCTCAGCGCTGACCGTACCCGTGGACAGGGCAGACAAGAGGGCATCGATTTCAGCCTGAGACAGTATTTCACTCAAGGCGGCTCACCTCCATTCCTTTGACCAGAATATCATATTTACTGCATGATGAACGTGGTGAAATAAACCATTTTGATCTGCTTGGTCCCCAGGGCAGTGTTGATCTGGTCCATCATTTCCTGTTTGAGCCGCTCTCGCTGGTCAACTTGCAGGTCTGTCACTGTTTTACTGCTCAAAAGTGAGAGAATGCGGTCTTGAATAATCGGCAGCTTAGTCTGAAATTCTTTTTCGGTCTTCTTGTCTGTCAACTCTAAAACCACTTCCGTTTTTAAGAACCGGCGCCCCTGAGTATCAGCGATATTGACCACAAATTCACCTGCCTTAACTAGTGGTCCGTGCTCAACTGCTTCGGTCTTTTTTGTCCAACTCGGTGGAGACATGGCCATTTTTGCCGCTCCGTATGCTACGCCGGCCGCGACCAAAAAAATTGCCAGGCCAACCACAATCAGGCGCCAATCTAACCAACTGTTTTTCACACTAACATCTTTGCCATCCGCCACTGGTAACCAACCCTCCATCCCGTTCGACAATCCATGATCAGACAGTTGAAATAATTATTCCTCGGCCCGATTCTGGCCCAGTTCCTGATGAATCACGCGTTTAAAGGCCACCACGCGCTTGATGATCTCCTCTGCTGGCTCCTTGACCACCACCTTGTGGCCGGTGGTCAGGGTAACTACCGTATCCGGCGTCTCCTCGACAAACTCAATTAGCTCAGAGTTAACCACCAGCACCGTGTTATTCAACCTAGTCAACTTAATCATCGGCCGGCCTCCTTTAAACCCGTCTCGGTCTTACGCCACAGCGATTTGATTTAACCTGGGATTAACAAAAACAGAGATGGGGGATGAGCTGCAGGTCATCCCCCGCTCCGTCTTATCGTTTCAAATTAACCAGTTCCTGCAGCATCTCATCGGAAGCCGTGATAATCCGGGCGTTAGCCTGGAACCCGCGTTGGGTAGAAATCATGTCGGTAAATTCCAGCGACAGGTCCACGTTAGACATCTCCAATGTCCCGGGTAGAATACTGCCGCGAGATTTGCTCCCGGGTGTACCGATATCGGCATCACCTGAGTTTGGCGAATCCTGGAACATACTGTCACCGAGCGCGAACAGTCCGCTCGGATTCTGGAAGGTGGCCAGGGCCACCTGGGCAATGCTTTGAGTTTGGCCGTTCGAGTAGGTGCCGAGAATCGTCCCTGTAATGTCAATGCTGATACTCCGTAAATCCCCCTGGGGGTAACCATTCTGGTACTCCGCCCAGGCCGTGGACTCGGCCCGGTATTGAGTAAGGTTATTCATGTCAATTGTGATCGACTGCGGGGTGGCAACACCCAATCCGGTGTAAGCTATGTTGACCGTGACCTTGCCGGCAGTCGTGTCAAGTCCGCTGGCGGTAAGATCAACCTTCCCAGCGGAATCAAATACAAGGTTGGTCCAGCTGGCAGGATTAGCGACAGTAATTCCACTTATTGCTGGGTCACTGGCACCCAGGCTCGCGGTCCATTGGTTAGTTGTAGCCGACTTGGTAAACGTAATGTTGATCAAGTGCTCGCCGCCCTGACTGTCATAGATCTTTTTGTTTAGGACAATAGTATCATTAGAGGCTGTCCCTGAATCAAGGTTCCCACTTAACTTCATCTCACTGGTCGCCTTCGGGGGAACTGATTTATACCCCGAAAGATCAATCGCGGTCAAGGTAGAGTTGTCGATGGCTCCTGTCGCCGGGTCAGCCATGTACCCCATGACTTTGAACCCATTTGTTACGTTAACATAGTTCCCCGTGGTGTCAAAATCAAACGTTCCCGCCCGGGTGTAAAAACGGCGGCCGCTGCCGTCAGTGAGAATGAAGAATCCTTCTCCCTGAATAGACAGGTCGGTCATCTTGCCGGTGGTCTGGGCACTGCCAGCCCCCTGGACCACGTCAATGCTGCCCACGGCATTACCTAACCCGACTTGTTGGGGATTTGTACCACCCCGGTTGCCTTGCGGAGCTGAAGCTCCCCTTAGTGACTGGTACAGAGCATCCCGGAAAGTCACCCGGCTTTTTTTATAGCCAATCGTGTTGACATTAGCAATATTTGTCCCGACAACATCCATTCGGATTTGATGATTACGCAGGCCAG
Organism: Bacillota bacterium; assembly: GCA_013178045.1. Taxonomy (NCBI): domain Bacteria; kingdom Bacillati; phylum Bacillota; species Bacillota bacterium. The sequence goes on along the minus strand of JABLXP010000001.1, from coordinate 80,389 downwards.
ATGAGCCCGCGAACATTGAACGCATCATTTTTTATTAACCTCCTTTTTCCAAAAAGCCATTTAGCACCGCTTCAATCGTTCCACGGCCTCGGGCTTCCTTCCAGAGGTCCAGCCCATTAAATAATCACTGCACTGTCAATATTAGTGAACACGTTTTCCTTCAGGTTGGCTTCATCGACGGCAGTAATGACTGTCTTATTCTTCACACTGACGATAAAGGCCAGGTTATTCATTACAATCAGAGAATCGCGTGCTCCTTTTTGCGCCGCTTTCTCCACCGCCGCGCTCAGCTGTTCGAGTTCTTCCGTCCCTAACTGGATTTGGCGGGCATTCAGCCGCTGTTGCGCGTGTTGAGAAAACTTGAGGTTAGAGTACAACTGCCGTTCCAGAATCTCCTGAAACGAGGGGTTAGATTGATGTGCGATATTTGGCTTACCTATTCCGCTGTCAGTGGGCTGTTTTACGGGCACAATCGGTTGAGGAAAATACACCTTATCAACCATAACCCTCGCCCCCCTACTCCCAAACCTGCTCAATACTTGACAGTGGCACCTCAACGTCGTCGACAATGACTTTCGGCGACCCATCAACCACTTTCATCCCGCTCACTCGGCCGTTAGACAACTGTTCAGATTCTGGATGCCTAAACTCGATGTTTTTTCCCAGCAGACCGACAGCCCGACCAATCATAAATTCTCTGTTCAAGTTCTGCATTTGTTCTAGCAAACTGAATTGGGCCATTTGTGCGATAAAATCAGCATCCTTGACCGGCTCAAGTGGATTCTGATTTTTCAACTGGGTAACCAGAAGGTTCAAAAAAGAATCTTTACCTAATTCATTGTTTTTTTTCTTAGTCGTGGTACCAGCCGCTGCCGTTTCTTGGTTTCCAGTCATTCCCTGTACTGTCGTTACACTCATAAATTCACCCCTCTACACCAGAAAATCGATTTTTCCGCCGGTCGGTTGTCGCCACCGACTGAGTTCGGGCGTTTCACTTACCACGTCGTTATAATTGTTAGCTGAACGGAAATTTGACCACTTCGGCCAATCATAACACTGTTGCTGGTCAGTCTGGTAAGAATGCCCAGAGAATGACGACCATGCGTCCAGGGAGACATCCAATCGGTCAAACCGTAATCCATGCTCTTCTAAAGATTGTTTGAGCAAAGGCAAATTGGCTTCGAGCAATTGCTTGACCTGCAGGTTTTCAGCCGTGAAGCTGGCTGCGATCAGCCCCCCTTCAATCTGAACAGTGATCTTCAATTGCCCTAAAAATTCAGGTTTCAAGTGTATCCGAATTTCCGAATGACCATTCCCTACCCGCAAGCGAACGTGGTTGACAACCTGGCGAAGGATCTCCTCTATTTTGGGACGGGGTAGTTCACTTACCAACTCAGACCTCCGTTGGTCCAGGTTTCCAGTCGCGGGTTCTGGTGTGGCTGGGAAAACCTCCCCAGGGATGTTAGTGGGTGAAACTTTTAACTCTTTTTCGTCTCTAAACTCATACACACGAATTGCTCTAAGTAGTCTACCTGCTGAGGGCTCCGCTGTTTTTTGCTGAATGCCCACTTTGGCTTTATCCAGCTCAGACGTCATGGCGTATGATCTACCGCATGCTACTTCCGCTTCCACCGCTGTTAGCTCAAAGTCGACCTGTTCGCGCAACCGGGAAACTGTTGGCAATGCAACTGGCTCCATCGGCTGTTCAGCAGGCAGGATAGTACCCCCTGCTGAGTTTGGTATCACCATAACTTCAGTTTCAACATTATGTTTTGGTTCAGTGACCACCCGCGCTCCAAGTTCCGCCTGTACCTGCTCCACAAACACCTTCAGGGAATTTGTGTTGGGGTTGTTACTAATCTGGTTGACCGCTGGTGATAGTGTTAAAGCCATTTGCGCTGTTTCACCAGTGGGCTGGCTTTTCCAAGTTTCCTGCAGGTACCGAACTAATGGTGGCCCGCTTTCGCCTAAAGAAACAGTATTTGGCTGGGGAATGCTTGCCTCTGCGAGTTGACTGTTTTCAATGGCACTGACTAGCCAGTCCATCAATCTGTAGTCCAGCAGTTGGCAGTCCATTGTCTGTTCATCTTGTCTTTCTGCTTCGCGTATAATATTCACGATTGCCGCTGGCAGGTTTAATGGCTCAATTAACCCACCACCATTAACCGGCGAAACCTTAGCCGGGGTTCCTTCTGCTTCACAGACCTGGCCTTCTCCTGGTTTATAAAACTGGAGCATCGCCGCAGCGGCAAGGCCAGCCAGAAAAGAAGCACTACCGTCTTGGGTGCCCACAAGATTCTCTTGTTTAGCCACCCAGTTACCGTGGTTGGCAGAGGCTTCAATTGGTAGAAGCTGAACAATATTAGTTATCTGCACTTTTTCACCTCCTTTCTAAAATGATTAATTGAAAACATTTTGCCATCACTTCAATTGATTATTTCTTTCATCGTTAATTACTTAAGCATTTGATTTACCAAAACAGCTGCCCGCTCTGGCTTCATTGCTCCGAGAATCCTGGCCACCTGCTCAGGTGGCATTTCCTGTAAGATCCCAATTACCGTCTGTTCATCCTGCTTGTCCATGATCGCGGCCGCTGTCGCTGGTTTCATTTGCCCATAGTACCCCGCCATATCCTTAAAGCCAAGTCGGCGCGTCTGTTCAGCCTGTAACTGAGCCTGAAGGTCCTTTATCTGCTTAAGGGCCGCCTGTTTTTCCTGTTCTAGGGTTTGCTTTTCTTCCAGCAGTCCCTTGAGCAGATCGTCCTGTTGCTTGACTTTAGCTTGCAGGTTAGCCATGTCCTGCTCCAGGGAGTTGGTTTTCGTCGCCAGTTCCTCGGAAACAATCCCTTTTGGCCCAAAAAGTTTCCCCACCATTGGGATCTTGGTTAAACTGGCTCTGACATTGATATAGCCGGCAGCATTAGTCGCTAATACCAAACCAAATATGATAATTGCCAAGCAGATGATCACTAGTTTCATGGATATTACTGGGTTTTTTAATTTTGTTTTTTCTGGCTTGTTGTTTTTGGGTCCGGCCGCTGCTCTCCCCCTGGCGCCGGGGTAAGACAAATCTTTTGTTCGGGCGGTTGTCATGGTTTCCTCCTTAAGTGCTGCTGTTCATGTGACGGTAAAATCCTGTCACGGCAAGCTCGTCAATCACCTTTTGTTCCTCCCGCAATACTTCTTGCTGGTAGATCTCCCACTGACGCTGCCGCAGCTTTTCCAGGATCTTTTTTTCTTTCACTATTTTCATGAGCGCGTGACGGGCCGACTCAAGATCCTGTCTGGCGCTCTCCACCTGAATAGACTGCTGTTTAATCTGCTTAAGCAGCATAGGAAAGAAATCATTATACAACTTGATTCGCGCTAAATTGAGTGTTCCCTGAACAACCCCACGCATTTCGTCCTGAAGTTGCTGGCAGCGTTCTCTCAACTGTTTTAAAGCCTTCATTTCCTGGTTAAACCTTTTCTGTTGTTGAAAAAACTCTTGTTTGAGCAACTCCTCGCGTTTGTATACCAGATCAAGATTTGTCTGCAACTTGAATTTAAAGCGTCGCATTCGACTACGCCTCCTTAAGCAAACAGGGCTCCTAGCCGGGTCAGAGTCTCATTGAAAGTAACGTTTTCATTGATTCCCTGGCGCAAAAATTCACGGCATTTCTCCACCATCTTGATGGCATAGTCGATCCGTGGGTTCGTCCCCAACGAATACGCCCCAATATCAATCAGGTCTTTTGCCTCTTGGTACGTAGCCAGAATCTCGCGAACGCGGTTAGCCCACTCCTGATGTTCAGTACTGATGATATCGAGCATCACCCGGCTGACGCTGTTCAGTACATCTATTGCCGGATAATGATTCTGTGCTGCTAGGTCACGTGAAAGAACAATGTGTCCATCAAGAATACCGCGAACAGCATCAGTGATCGGCTCATTCAAATCATCCCCATCAACTAAAACAGTGTAGAGGCCGGTGATGGTCCCACATGCTGAGGTCCCGGAACGTTCAAGTAACCTGGGCAACAGGGCAAATACCGAGGGGGTAAACCCCCGGGTCGCCGGTGGTTCGCCGATCGTCAGACCCACTTCCCGCTGCGCCATGGCAAAACGAGTAACCGAGTCCATCATGAGCATGACATCTTTCCCTTGATCTCGAAAATACTCCGCGATCGTGGTTGCCACAAATGCCCCTTTAAGACGAACCATCGCAGGTTGTTCCGAGGTAGCAATTACGACAACTGACCGTTGTAAACCTTCTTCGCCCAGGTCTTTCTCTAAAAACTCACGTACCTCCCGCCCTCGCTCTCCAATCAAAGCGATTACATTGATATCAGCACTGGTGTTCCTAGCCACCATTCCTAACAGCGTACTCTTGCCAACCCCACTACCGGCGAAAATCCCCAACCGCTGACCGCGCCCACAGGTGATCAAACCATCAATGGCCTTTATCCCCAGTGGCAGGGGTTCTCTAATCCGGGTTCTCGCCAGTGGATTAGGCGGTTGATTCATCACCGGGTAAAATTCCCGGGTGTTGATGGGTCCTAAACCATCAATCGGTCGACCAAGTCCATCCAGGACTCGGCCAACAAGGGCCGGGCCGACTGCCAGCCGAAAACTATGACCAGTTGCGATCACACTGCAACCTGGGCCGATCCCCGCCATTTCTCCCAGTGGCATCAGCAACGTCTTGTTTTGACGAAAGCCAACCACCTCAGCCAGGATGTGCCCGTTGCCCGGGATCTGAATTACACACACTTCCCCCAAACTGACCCGTGGACCGTCGGATTCAATCGCCAGACCAACTACCTGGGACACACGCCCCTTCTGACGGATCGGATCGTGTTCAGCCACGATTTCAAAGTATCGCTCCAGGGCCATACTAACCTCCATCACTTACACGTAAGAGGGCTCCTTCGAGGCTCTTTAGCTGCTGGCTGATTTGAGCATCAACATAACCAGCTCCTGTATCAACGATACAGCCGCCGGGTTCGATCGCTGGGTCAGCTTCAATATTAATCAAGCGATATTCAAATCCCTCGCTATCGAGTTGCTCACGCTGCTCTTCCAGAATGCCTTTCTGTGACGGGTGAACCCGGATCGTAACCTCTGAAGTGCCATTAACCTTTTGTAAAGCCGCTTTCGCGAGCTGAACGACCAGATCCGGCGACTGTTTCAACTCGGTGTGAATCACTTTTTTCGCGATTGCTAGGGCCAGTTTTACTAGCTCTGGTTCCAGTTCCGCCAGCATCTTTTCCCTTTCCCGCAAGGCTTGGGCAACAACACGCTGCGCCGCACTCCGACTGGCTTCGCGCTCGGCCGCCATCTCTTGGAAAATTTGTTCTCTCCCCTGACGATAGCCCTCTTCCCGAGCCGTCTGGCGGACTTGCTCAACTTCCAGCCTAACGGCCTGACGCAGCTTTTCGGCTTCGCCTCTGGCTGCTTCGATAATCTCCTGGGCCTGAAGACGAGATTTTTCCAGGAGTTCAGTCACCATGGCCTCAGTTTCGGCAATAATTTGCTGTGCTTGGGCAGCATCAAAAGTATCCGCGGCCTCAACCGGTGTAGTTGTTGATCGTTCGCTTGCCGCTGCTGCCATCTGGTTTTCCCAACCAATTGTTCGCCTTTGACCAATGACAAACTGGTTTGACTTGATCACCTTAGACAATAATCTCATCTCCACCACCCCGCGCGATGATAATCTCACCTGCTTCTTCCAGCCGACGAATCACAGAAACAATCCGCTGTTGGGCTTCCTCAACGTCACGTAGCCGAACTGGTCCCATGAAATCGATCTCTTCGCGCAGTATCTCCTGGGCCCGTTTAGACATATTCCGATTGATCTTTGCCGCTACCTCCTCGCTCGAGCCTTTGAGGGCTAAAGCCAGGTCGTGACTGTCGATCTCACGCAGGATTCTTTGGATCGCCCGGTCATCCAGCTGCACGATATCTTCGAACACAAACATCAACTTCTTAATCTCCTCGGCTAACTCGGGATCTTGAATTTCCAGGGCTTCCATAATCGTCTTCTCTGTTCCCCGGTCCACCCGATTCAGCACCTGAACAACTGCCTTGACTCCACCGGCCGAAGCCACTTCCTGCGGGACCAAGGAAGATAGTTTGCGCTCCAAAACGCGTTCTACTTCCTTGATAATCTCAGGAGAGGTCCGGTCCATAATCGCGATCCGCCGGGCAACATCAGCCTGCCGATCGTGGGGCAAGGCAGACAGAATAACAGCAGCCTTCTCCGGGTCCAGATAAGCCATAATAAGAGCAATTGTCTGGGGGTGCTCGGATTGAATAAAGTTCAACAATTGACTCGGGTCAGTTTTGCGTATGAAATCAAAAGGACGTACCTGGAGGGAAGCCGTGATTCGGTTAAGAATCTCAACCGCTTTCTGATTACCCAGTGCCCTCTCCAGTACCTGTTTGGCGTAATCAATGCCGCCTTGATTGATGTACTCAGAAGCCATACACATCTGATAAAACTCTTGGATAACTTCGTCACGGCGCTCTTGGTTAATCTTGCGCACATTGGCGATTTCTAAAGTCAATTGCTCAATTTCATCTTCTTTGAGGTGCTTAAAGATCTGGGCAGACATCTCTGGTCCCAACGCAATCATGAGAATAGCTGCTTTTTGTCGGCCACTTAACCCTTTGCCCATTCCTTTCACCTCGTATCTTCAACTAACCAGGACTTAACCAATTGGGCAACCTCCTCCGGTTTTTCCCTGATCAGTTTCTCAAGCTGTCCTTTAAGCATGGCCCGCTCCTTTTGCTCTTCTGATGTTAACTCTAACTGTTCAGCCAGGAGATCCTCAACGGTAATCTCTTCTCCAACAACCTGATCAAATTGCTCTCTCCGCTGTCGACGACGCCAGAGGAACATCATAATCCCTCCCACCATCAGCGCCGCTAGAACAGCTCCACCGACAACCGCCATCCGTTTAAGTTGCTCCATCCGTACCTCCTTTTCCATATCCGCTTGGAGCTTATCCCAGTAGGCAGTATTAAAGGGCATGGCGGTAACAGACACTCTATCCTCAGTAATTCCCGCGGCCTTGGCCACCGTCTGGGCAATCATAGTTTTTAAGTTGTCGTCTCCATCATAGATCACCGCCACGGAAAGGTCTTTAACTGTTCCCGGGGCCACCTTGGTACGGGTTTCCGTTCGGTCAATCTCATAGTTCCGCCGGGTTTGCGTGTTCTGATTCTCTGATTGAGAACCCTGGGGCTGAGGCGTTGGGTAAGTCTGAATATTACTCGAAGTCCCCACCGGTCCTTGCGCTGGCACAGTCTGTCCCGTCGAGCGGGTTTCGATCTCCTCAATGCTGCGTTCCACCTTGTTGCCCCACACCTCGGAGACACTCTCCACCTGGTTGAAATCTAGCTTGGCACTTACCCGGACAACCACTTTACCGAAGCCGACAACCCGTTCCAGCATTGACTGGAGTGATTTCTCCAACTGGTTTTCCACCTGCTTTTGAATTTCTATTTGATTAGCCGTAAGTTTACTGGCAGAAACCGGCTCAGTGGCTGTCACATCTTCAGATAAAATATTTCCATTGACATCAATAATGGTAACGTTTTCCGGTTTAAGATTTTCCACACTACTGGCCACAAAGTGAACCAAGCCCCGTACTTGCCTTTCATTTAAGCTTGCACCGGGCTTGAGTTTAATCATCACCGAAGCCGTTCGCTTCGGCTTTTCCGCGGTAAAAAGAGAATCTTTTGGCAGGGAAAGGTGAACCCGCGCTTTTTCCACTTCGGCCAAACTCTCAATTGTTCGGGTCAACTCTCCCTGAAGAGCTACCAAATAACGTACTTCTTTGTCGTGGGTCGTCTCCCCAAACCGGTTCTCATTCAGTGATTCGAACCCAATCGTTCCTTTCGGCAAACCCTCATTGGCTAACTGTAATCGTGTGGCATATTTATCTTTGGGCGCAACCAGAATGGTCGTGCCGTCCTCGCCAATCTGATAAGGAATCTTTAACTCTTTCAACTTGGCGACCACAGCAGCGGCATCTTGTGTTTCTAATTTTGGAAAAAGAGGAGTCAATTCAGGCTGTGTCACAGCCTTGATTCCCATCGTCAAGGCGATTACAGTGAGTATTAAACCCGCCGCTACCAGTACCTTTTGGTTAATGTTCAGTTTGCTCCATCCCTCTTTTAACCGTTCCCAGACTCGGTACAAGTAGTTTTCCATTAACGAACTCTCCGTCCTCTCTGAAACCGCCGTTCACCTCGGACTAGACCTGCATACGCATGATCTCGTGATAGGCATCCAGGACCTTGTTACGGATTTGAATTGTCAGCTGCAGCGTCAGGGAGGCCTTTTCCGCGGCGATCATCGCTTGATGAATATCTTTAATCTCACCAGTGGCCAACTGGGCGGCAGTCAGGTCGGCTTCTTTCTGCAAATTGCTGACTTCCTGAATGGCCTGGTGCAGGTAATCTGCAAATGAAGAGGTTAACTGCCCAACCCGCCCTTGATTACCGGCAGCTTCTAAGGCAGATGAACCGCTCTTAATTGGCACAGCAATTGATAAATTTTGCACAGTTCTCCCTCCCCACTACCTAAGAACGGCCAATTTCCAGAGCCTTAAGAACAATGCTTTTCGAAGCATTGAGCGAGGTGACGTTGGCTTCATACGCCCGGGTCGCCGAGATTAAATCAACCATTTCGGTCACAACGTTAACATTTGGGAATTGTACGTAACCATCACTGCCAGCATCAGGGTGAGTTGGATCGTAGATGCGACGAAACGGTGAGTTATCAAGGGCAATTTCTGCCACTCTCACACCATGGCCTGAATTTATTTCTCCCTCAGTTAGTTCCTGCCGCCAGATTTGATAAAACTCGGACTTGGGCTCGACCGACTGAAACACCACCACGCGTCGCCGGTAGGGTAAACCATCCTCCGTCCGGGTAGTATTCGCATTCGCGATATTGTTGGAGATCACATCCATCCGCAGCCGTTCGGCCGTTAAAGCCGATGCGCTGATATTAATCGAATCAAGGAATCCCATCAATTATCGCCTCCCTTCATTAATGACCAAACGCCATCGATTAAGCTGGTTGTTATACTGCTGCACTAAAGCCTGATAGAGCAAAGAGTTCTTGGCTAATTCACCCATTTCCGCGTCGATATCGACATTATTTCCATCATTTCGGATACTGGTCTGATATTCAGAAATAATTTGCGGTTTGATGTCAGCCAGGGTCAAATTCGAACGGAAATGACAGGGATGAGTAACAACAAGTGGCAGCTTCCCCCCGCTTTGAAGAGCAACTTTAAGTTCTTCCTCAAAGCGAACCGTAGATCGTTTATAACCCGGCGTATCTACATTAGCGATATTATTGACAATCACCTGATGACGTCGTGCCGTACCATCCAGGGCTTTCTCCAGTGCAACCAGTGTTGTTGTTTGCAATAAATCAACAAGCACGCTTAACCGACCCCTTTCCAAATAAAACCAGACTAAAGTTGACTTATCGGCATTAATCTATTACAAGCTCCATTTTTCCCTTGAGTTGGTACTTATCCCCTATGTTACATAAAACTACCTCGACAAAATATTTATTTTCTACAAATCATCGGAGAATCCTGCTTTTTTAGGAGTTCTATCGGAAAAAAGAGCGTGATTAATCAAAACAAAAAAGCCACCATCGACCAGTGTCGAAGTGGCTATAAAAGTTTAATATCTTTAGTTCCGAGTACGGTTGAGTTCTTCAAAAAGGTTATCATTTAGGACCCGGATGTAAGTACCTTTCATTCCCAGGGATTTAGACTCAATTACGCCCGCGCTCTCAAATTTGCGCAGAGCGCTCACGATGACAGACCTGGTAATTCCAGCTCGGTCAGCAATCTTACTGGCCACCAGCAATCCTTCGTTTCCCTCAAGTTCAGCAAAGATGTGTTCAACCGCTTCCCTTTCTGAGTAAGAGAGCGTCCCCAAGGCGATCTGTACCGCCGCCCTCTGCCTGGCCTCTTCTTCTGCCTCCTCCGCTTTTGCCCGCAGAATTTCCATTCCGACCACGGTTGCCCCGTACTCAGCCAGGACCAGGTCCTCCTCGTTGAACATAGGAGCCTCATTTTCACTTGGCAATTCGAGGCCTTTGCCCAGCACCAGCGTGCCTAGACGCACCCCGCCGCCCACGATGGGGACGATCGTGATCATCTTGTAAGGGAACTGGCAAGTATGCTCGTCATTAGGCTCAAACATGCATTTGTGGCTGTGTCCAGAGACATTGGCCCGGGTCTCGGTGACAGCCAGGGCGCTGAGATTGAAATTGCCGGGAAATTGCGCCCTGTGCTGAACCACTTCGTGCATAAATGGACATTGAAACCCTTTCATAAAAGCAAAACCCAAGACCTTGCCATGCCGGCCAAGGATGTAGACGTTGGCAACAATGTTGTTGCGTAATACTACGGCCATTTCCGTGAAATCCACTGCGTTACCAGCCGATTTCTGGAGCAATTTGTTGATCTCCCTGACTTTTTCCAGAATACTCTTCATCGACTCCCCCCATCCCTCATTTTTTAATCAAACAAAAATATCATAACCTTTATAAAATGTAGCGGCTCAGGTCCTCATTCTGCACAACGTCAGCCAGTTTATTCCGAACGTAAGCACGGTCGATTAACAAAGTTTCGCCAGCCCGCTCCGGGGCTTCGAAAGACACATCCTCCAACACCTTTTCTAAAATTGTGTGCAAGCGGCGGGCTCCAATGTTCTCTGTCTGGGCATTCACCGTAAAAGCGATTTCCGCAATCTCCTCGATTCCATCTTCCGTAAACTCAACCCTGACATGTTCTGTCTGGAGGAGTGCCGCATATTGTCTTACCAGGGCATTCTGTGGTTCAGTTAGAATTTGTTTAAAATCTTCTTTAGTCAGGCTGTCCAACTCAACTCTCACCGGAAATCGTCCCTGGAGTTCGGGAATCAAATCCGATGGTTTGGCCACGTGAAAAGCCCCGGCGGCAATAAATAAAATGAAATCAGTCTTGACTGGCCCGTATTTGGTCATAACTGTTGAGCCCTCAACAATTGGCAGGATATCCCGTTGAACTCCGCCGCGCGAAACGTCAGGCCCGTATCCCCCTTCCCGGGGCGCAATTTTATCGATTTCGTCCAGGAATATAATACCATCCTGCTCGGCCCGGTGGATAGCCAGACTGGTCACCTCATCCATATCGATCAGCTTTTGGGCCTCTTCATTAATCAGGATTTTTCGGGCTTCGGCTACGGTCACCTTTCGTTTTCGCTTTTTCCGGGGAAACATTCCTCCCAGCAAATCTTGAAAGTTGATCCCCATCTCCTCTACCCCGCCTCCGGAAAAAACCTCGAGCATTGGAGGAGACTGATCCGTGACTTCTATCTCTACATACTCGTCCTCCAGTTCACCCCGGCGTAACTTCTGCCGGAAAATTTCCCGCTGGTCATTCAACTGCTGGTTTCCGCTCTGGTAGGCATCGCGTTCACCATCATTCTGGTCCGTGGTTATCCCGGTAAACAGCATTTCCAGAGGGTTGCGGGCACTTTTCGGTCTTTTGCTCGGTAGGGGTAGCAAAATATCCAGCAGTCTTTCCTCCGCTAATCTTTCAGCTTTATCCTTGACCTCGGCCATCTTCTCGCTTTTTACCATCCTAATGGCTGTTTCCACCAGGTCGCGAACCATTGAATCAACGTCTCGACCAACATAACCAATCTCTGTAAACTTGGTCGCCTCAACCTTAACGAATGGTGCGTTCACCAGTTTAGCCAGTCGACGAGCGATTTCCGTTTTACCTACGCCGGTTGGTCCAATCATAATGATATTCTTGGGCATCACTTCTTCACGCAGATCAGGTGGTAGTTGCCGACGCCGATAGCGATTACGCAAGGCTACGGCTACTGCTCGCTTTGCCCGCTGCTGACCAATAATATAGCGGTCCAGTTCCTGGACGATTTCACGCGGAGTCAGACTTTCCATCATAACACCCCCTTTGAGACATCTAAAATATACTGCGGTTTATACTTCCTCAATAGTAATATGGTCATTGGTGTAAACACAAATCGAGGCCGCGATCTGCATCGCCTCTCTCACCACCGCGCCCGGCTCCAGCTCAGTATGCCGACACAGAGCACGCGCCGCCGCCAGAGCGTACGCTCCTCCCGAGCCGATGGCTGCGATCCCATCATCTGGTTCAATAACTTCTCCATTGCCGGAAATAATCAGCAGGTGATCCGAATTGGCAACAATCAACATTGCCTCGAGGCGACGCAGCACCCGATCCATTCGCCATTCCTTTGCTAATTCTACCGCCGCCCGCTGCAAATTACCGCGGTACTGTTCCAACTTCACCTCAAATTTTTCAAACAGGGTGAAGGCATCGGCAACCGAGCCCGCAAAACCGGCGATCACCTGGTCATGGTACAGTCGGCGAACTTTCCTGGCCTGGTGCTTCATAACTGTACTATTACCAAAAGTGACCTGACCATCGCCAGCCATTGCTGTCCGTCCATTTTTTTTAACCGCCACGATCGTGGTCGCATGAAACACGAGTCATCTCACCTTTCTCGAGGATGAGTATTTTTGTACACTGTTTTCAGGCGTTCCTTGGTCACATGCGTATAGATCTGGGTGGTAGACATCTTCACGTGACCAAGCAACTCCTGAACCGACCGTAAATCAGCACCGCCATCGAGGAGATGAGTGGCAAAGGAATGACGCAGAGTATGGGGACTGATACGCCCGTCAAGGTTACAAGCGCGAACATACTGAGCAACCAGGTTGCGAATCATCCGCACGGAAAGACGCCTGCCATTTTTATTTAAAAAAAGCGCTAGCTGAACTACCCCTGTTTTCCGCTGATTTAATAATTCACTGCGTCCTTCGGTGAGGTATGCTCTCAGAGCTGCTTTAGCGAAAGAACCCAGCGGAACAATCCGTTCTTTCCCACCTTTGCCCTTAACGCGAACGTAACCGCCCTCAAGGTCAACATCTGACATATCCAGTCCCGCCAATTCCCCAACTCTCAATCCACAACCATACAGAGTCTCCAGGATGGCTCGATTGCGGAGATTGATTGGCGAATTTCCTGCTGGGGCTTCAACCAGGCACTGAGCTTCTTCAGCCGCAAGAAAACGCGGCAATCGTTTTTCAATTTTTGGGGTCGATACTCTAGTCAGCGGGTTGTAAGGGATTAGTTCTTCCCTGGCCAGGTATTTAAAAAATGAACGAATCGCCGCCAGTTTACGAGCAATTGTTGTTCGGCACAAGGCCCGACTCTGTAAGTAAGCCAGATATTCCCGGATCGTCAAATGCGTAATTCGCTCTGACCCACCCTTACCCGTATTGCTGAGAAAGTCAAGAAACTGTAAAAGGTCAGTTTGGTAGCTGACCAGCGTCATTGAAGAAGCGTTTTTCTCGACTTGCAGGTAGACCAGGAAACGGTCCAACCATTCATCCAGTTTACTTATCATTATTATTTCACTACCTTACCAGTTAGACGACAAAACAAACCTTGTAAAAAACAAACCTTGCAAAATTTATTCGACAAACAAACCAAAAATTCCTCTTGTTTTTCAATTTTTCACTCAAGAATCACCATGTTTCTCAACACCATAAGTGAGCGCTCGGCGAGGAGCCGATGTCGTTCCCGCTTGGAACGAGTTCGTTGCGGTAAAGGTGGCAGCACGCCAAAAGTTGCGTTAATTGGTTGAAAAGTAGAGAGATTCGCGTTGGTTATGTGGTGACACAGCGCACCGATCACAGTTTCTGGTGGAAAAATAAGCGGTGATAGGCCACGAACGATCCGGCCAGCATTAAGACCAGCAACCAGTCCACTGGCGGCCGATTCCACATAACCTTCAACCCCTGTAATTTGGCCGGCAAAGAGAATCCTTGGCTCGGCTCGCATCTGTAGCGTAGGGGCAAGCACCGCCGGACTAGCAATAAAGGTGTTACGGTGCATCACTCCGTACCGTTCAAAGCTGGCCTGGCGCAAAGCTGGGATCAGGCGGAAGACCCGGTCTTGTTCACCCCACTTGAGATTGGTTTGAAAACCAACCAGATTATAGAGTGTCCCTTGCTGATTATCCTGCCGCAACTGGACAACAGCGTAAGGCTGCTGGCCGGTGCGCGGGTCAATCAATCCAACAGGTTTCATCGGACCAAACCTTAATGTTTCACGGCCTCGTTTAGCCAGAACCTCGATCGGTAGGCAACCTTCAAAATAAATTTCCCCTTCAAACTCTTTCAAGGGATGAACTTCCGCCTGGACTAGGGCCTGATAAAAAGCTTCGTACTCTTCCGCCGTCAGGGGACAGTTAATATAATCCTTATCCGTCTGGCTGTATCTCGATCCATAGAAAGCGAAGTTAAAGTCAATGGTATCCCTCAACACCAGCGGGGCTACCGCATCATAAAAATACAGATGTTCTGCCCCTGTCAATCTAGCGATAGCGTCAGATAACCCGGTTGAAGTCAGGGGACCTGAAGCCACGATGACGACACCGGCGGCCGGAATAGCCGTGACTTCCTCCCTGATGATCGTGACCAGCAGGTGTTTTTCTAGTTCATGGGTAACCATCTGAGCAAAAAGATGCCGGTCAACCGCCAGCGCCTGTCCGGCAGGGACGCGGCAAGTATCGGCGCACCTGATGATTAGGGAATCAAGTCGCCGCATCTCTTCCTTCAGTAGTCCAGCCGCGTTATCCAGGGCTGCCGATTTAAGAGAATTGCTGCAAACCAGCTCAGCCAGCCAGCCGGTTTGATGTGCTGGGGTTAAACGCTTGGGGCGCATCTCACAGAGAATCACCCGTACCCCTTGTTTGGCGACTTGCCAAGCAGCTTCCGCCCCGGCCAAACCACCTCCAATGATAATAACCTCACACAATGTGACCATCCCCAAAGAGAATGTTTTTACAAAAGCTCTCCTTCTTTATCTTTTTGGTAGTTTAAATCATTAATTATTTCCTGATACTGACATGTCTTCTCTGTGCAGACCAGGCGCCATCCTTGCCGCTGATTACCTTTTTGTACTAACAGGTTCCCACACTGCGGACACCGCTGGTTGGTGGGTAAATCCCAGGAGACAAAGTCACATTCAGGGTAATTGCTACAGCCATAAAATTTTCTCCCCTTCTTGGTGTGCCGTAAAACGATCGGGCCAGCACAGCGGGGACATTTCACCCCGATTTCTTCTAAAATTGGTTTGGTATTCCGGCATTCGGGAAAACCAGGACAAGCCAAAAACTTACCAAAAGGGCCATGCTTAATTACCATGAAACGGCCGCAGTGCTCGCACTGGTGCTCTGTAATTTCATCAGCCAGTTCAATGGCGCCAATTTGTTCTTCTGCCTGTTTCAATGTTTGCAGAAATGGCTGATAAAACTCACGAATAACTTCTTTCCAAGATAGCTTACCTTCTTCAATTAGGTCCAGCTTTTCTTCCATACCCGCGGTGAACTCAATGTCAATAATATCCGGAAAATATTTCTTCAACATCTCAACAACAATGAACCCCAGTTCGGTGGGGAATAATTGTTTATCCCGACGAACCACGTAACCCCGCGAAATGATTGTATCAATCGTCGGTGCATAGGTACTCGGCCGGCCGATCCCGCGTTCCTCCAAGGTCTTGACCAGAGTAGCCTCCGTATATCGCGGAGGCGGCTGGGTAAAATGCTGTTTTGGTTTGATGGCAGCCGGCATCAGGCGTTCGCCCTCCGCTAGCTCAGGCAAAAAACCCTCCTCTTCCATAGCTCCATCATCACGACTCTCGATGTACACCTGCATGAAACCAGGGAAACGCACGACTGACCCTGTAGCGCGAAAGCCGTAGGGGCCGGCGGCAATATCGATCGTTGTCGTGTCAAGAATGGCCGCATTCATCTGGCTGGCTAAAAACCGTTCCCAGATTAATTTGTATAGCTTGTATTGCTCTGGGGAAACCAGTTTGCGAATGGCCTCCGGTTCGCGCGCGACCGAAGTCGGCCGGATCCCTTCGTGAGCATCCTGGGCCTTCCCCTTCATCGTGAACTGACGCGGTTCCGGTGGTACATACGCAGAGCCAAATTTATTCTCAATATAACTCCTGGCTTCAGCTTGGGCAATTGGGGAAATCCGGGTCGAATCAGTTCGAATGTAGCTGATCAAACCGACCGTACCTTCAAGCCCTATATCCAGACCTTCATATAACTGTTGCGCAACCATCATGGTTTTGCGGGCCGTAAAATTCAGTCGTCGATATGCCTCTTGCTGGAGAGTGCTGGTTGTAAATGGCGGGGCTGGGTTCCGCTTTTTTTCCCGTTTGATAATTTTCTCCACCCGGTATTCTGCCCGGTCAAGTTCGGCCAAAATGCTCTTCATCGTTTCCTCGTTGGGAATGGCGATTTTTTCGCCTTCTCGCGTTACCAATTTTGCTGGAAACTCACCACCCCCGGAGGAAGAAAAATCAATGGTCAAAGTCCAGTACTCTTCAGAAACAAATTCGTTTATTTCCTGTTCCCGGTCACAAATCAGTCGAACAGCTACCGACTGCACCCGACCAGCACTTAATCCTTTTCGCACCTTGCGCCAGAGAAGTGGACTCAGGTTATAGCCAACTAATCGGTCCAGTATTCGCCTGGCCTGTTGGGCATCAACTTTGTCTTCATCGATTTTACGTGGTTTTTTTACGGCCTGCTGAATGGCGTTTTTGGTAATTTCATTAAATTCTATCCGACAGGGTTCGTCTTCTTCAAGCCCTAGCAAATGTAAAAGGTGCCAGGCAATTGCTTCTCCTTCCCGATCCGGGTCAGGTCCCAACAGGATGCGGGAGGCATTCTTGGCCATTGTGCGGAGTTCCTTGATGATGTCGCCTTTACCCCGAATAGTAATATATTTAGGTTCAAAGTCGTGTTCGACATCAACCCCAAATTGGCTTTTCGGCAAATCACGAACATGGCCCATGGAAGCCCTGACAACATAGCGACGTCCCAAAAATTTTTCGATGGTTTTAGCCTTAGCTGGTGATTCCACGATCACTAAGACCTTTGACAAGCATCCTCACCCCATCACGTAGTTCTACGCCTACTGGTTATTGTTGCCCAAACAATTGGTTTTAACATTCATTATAATAATAATATGACGTAGTTAAGCAAATTAAATCATTCTTGCCGCTGGCTGAGGATGTAAAGTTGTCCGGGCAACTGACGAACCATCCCCTTTAACTCTAAAAACATCAATCGTGTACTTACCTCTTGACTGGACTTGCCCGTGAGTATTATCAACTTTTCTTTCGTAATCGGCTCAAACGATATGTTCTCCAGGAGTTCCTGCTCCTCCTGGGTGAGTTTAACTGGTATTTCTTTCCCCGTGGTAGTATCCACCTGGGAAAAAAGAGTTGGCATCACATATTCTTCAAGCACATCCTCAACGCTCTCGATCAACTTGGCGCCTTGTTTGATCAGGCGATTAGTCCCGACACTATAGCGGCTGGTGATTGGCCCGGGAACAGCAAATACATCCCTTCCCTGTTCCAGCGCAAAATCGCTAGTGATCAAAGCCCCGCTGTTTTTGGTCGCTTCGACCACAATCACCCCCCGCGCCAAGCCGCTGATAATCCGATTGCGGGATGGAAAATTAACTGGTTCCGGAGGTGTTCCTACTGGGAATTCACTTATCACTGCTCCATGCTCTACGATCTTTTCAAACAGCCGAAGGTTTTCCCGGGGATAGACGATATCAAGTCCTGAACCTAATACAGCAATTGTCCGCCCACTACCCCTCAAGGCACCCACATGAGAACAAGTATCGATCCCACGAGCTAGACCACTTATGATACAAAAACCCGCAGCTGCTAATTCTTCCCCGAGCTTCTCCGCTACGGCCTTGCCGTATGGGGTAGCTTTCCGCGAGCCAACAATCGCCAGCGCCTGAGAATCCTCAGGTCGAATTTGTCCTTTTACGTAGAGGACTGGTGGGGGATCGTAAATCGTCCGCAAATTAGCGGGATAATCTGGATCGGCTAAACTCAAGACCGAAAAGCCGCGAGTCAGGGCCTCCTCCAGTTTCTGTTCCGGATTAATCTGCGAGCGATGTTTAAGCAGGCTCTCAACCAGGGTTGGTGGAATACCTGGCACCAGTCGCAAAGCACTTTCCCCAGCCTGCCAAACTGCATAAGCACTGCCAAAATAATCAACTAGTTGTTTAAATCGCCTCGCCCCAATCCCCGGCACCTGATGCAAGGCCACCCAGTAGGCTAGACCGTCCATAGGCCACCCCCGGCATAATTTATACAACAGAGGCTTCATGATGAATACTTTTTTCATTTCGGAGAATGGCACCAAAATCCTGCCATCAAGTAAAAAATTTTTCACCGATCCCGGATGAAAAACCAACCCAGCTTGGTTCAATGAGGGTAAATATTTTCCGTTAAGAATTAAGGGAACTGTCGCAGTTTCAACCAGATGAATTCACTTCCGATAAACAATACCACGGGCTTGGGCAATATTATCGCCAGTGCTGGTTAAAATTTTAACCTGGTAGACCCCTGTCCGCTTCGAAAGGTGTTCTTCTTTGGCAATAGCAACTAACTCCATCCCTAATCTGGCTGGGGCCAGATAGTCAATTGTTACCGTTAGAGCTACCGCCGGCTGGCCATATGTATTACTGGCCAGACCCAAAGCAGTATCAGCTAAAGTAAAGATAGCACCACCGTGACCAATGCCATGAAAGTTCACCATATTTTCTCGTAAGACCATCGATACCCTGGCATAACCGGGAGCAAGTTCCTTTAGCTCAATCCCCAGGGATTGAGGAAAGTTATCGCTAGTATTGTATTTATTTTTTATGCTCTCGATGATATCCATATCTTTTACTCCTTCCATAATTTGATAATCCAAACATTTTTAACTCTTCCGGTTAGTTGACTGGAATGAATCTGTTCTTGCATTTACCCCCAATAATCCCGATCCAGTGAGCGGTACTGAACTGCCTCGGCCACGTGTTCCTCCTGGATATTTGTACTCTCAGCCAAATCGGCTACTGTCCGGGCCACTTTCAAAATCCGGTCGTGGGCACGGGCGCTTAAATTTAACTGCTGGTAGACCATTTGGAGCAATTGTCGGGCTTCTTTAGTCAACTTGATGGTTTCCCTAATTACCCTGGCGCTCATCTGGGCGTTACACTTGAGACCATATCCAACCAATCGTTTTCGCTGCCGCTCCCTGGCCAGCTCCACACGCCGACGAATAATAGCCGAACCCTCAGCTTTTTCTGGGCCAGCCAGATCCTTATATTCCAACCGAGGAACTTCAACGTGCAGGTCAATTCGGTCCAGCAGCGGCCCGGAAATCCGGCCAAGATAACGCTGGATCTGGTGTGGTGTGCAGGTACACTCCTTGACGGGATCACCCAAAAAGCCGCACGGACAAGGATTCATAGCCCCTACAAGAAGAAAGTCAGCCGGGTAGGTCAGGGCCGCCGCTACCCTAGATACCGTGACCACTCTGTCTTCAAGCGGCTGGCGGAGAGCTTCTAATACATCGCGTTGAAATTCGGGTAGTTCGTCAAGGAAAAGAACGCCCTGGCTGGCCAGGCTAACTTCACCTGGCCTGGGGACCCGCCCACCCCCGATCATACTGGCAGTGGAAGCGCTGTGGTGGGGAAAGCGAAATGGCCGACGGGTAATCAAAGGTTTATCCTTGGGTAAAAGGCCTGCGATGCTGTAAATCTTTGTAACCGCCAAACATTCTTCCAGATCCATGGCTGGTAAAATCGTGGGTAGTCGACGCGCCAGCATGGTTTTTCCAGCACCAGGGGAGCCGATCAGTAAAATATTATGCCCACCGGCAGCCGCGATTTCTAAGGCTCGTTTGACGCTGGCATGGCCATAGACATCCGCAAAATCAAGATTTTCTTGTTCTTCTTCCCGTAGCATCACTTCATTTACATCGTTCTGTACTGGCTCAAGGTCCCCAGCGATACACACAGCCCGTATTTCGCTCAGGTGTTTAAGGGAATATACGCTCAATTCCTTGACCAGGGCAGCCTCCCTGGCATTATCCTCAGGAACCAGAAACCCCAACTTTTCTGCAACATGATGCTGTGTTTTTATAATACTGGCCGCCATGGGTAAAATTCCTGGGGTTCCACGGACGGACCCATCTAAAGAAAGTTCGCCAACGATCACCAGTGAATTCAGCCGTTCTACTGGAATCTGTTCAGTCGCAGCTAAAATTCCCAAGGCAATAGGGAGGTCGTAGCCGGGTCCCTCCTTTTTCAGGTCTGCTGGTGCCAGATTAACGGTGATTCGCCTGAGGGGAAAGTCAAACCCTGAATTACGGATGGCCGTTCGAACTCTGTCTTTCGCCTCCCGAACCGCTGGATCAGGCAAACCGACTATATCAAAAGCAGGGAGCCCGTTTGCTACATCAACCTCTACCCGGACCAGATGCCCCTCCATTCCAACCAGGGCACAGCTCGTAATTATCGCCAACACGGCTAGCCAATTCCCCTTCCCTGCAAATTCTGCCAACTTATGATGATATTCTTGACTTCAGAGGAATTTCCTGCTGTTTTTCCTTTAATACCGTAATTTGTCTTTATCTGACCCAGCAGATTTGACCCTACTTGGTGATCATGATTTAGAGATAACTGTTTAACAAAATTATCCCCGCTTCTTAGTGTAAGGGGATAATCTATCTAAAAAGGTCAAATATGAAATTGTGGGAGGCGTTCAGTTTATAACGGACTTGTTATTGTAGCGGCTCACAATATTTGACCGCGTTTGGCTCACATTGACTGGCCGCATTTTCATCTCACTTTATTTGGCCGGGCGGGTTTCTGCTCCACAGTCGCTGCCATGAGGCAGGCGAGACACACGTTGTTGACCTTGCGGGTTATACCACCAGCGTATTCGTATACGACATCCAGCGCGTCATCAGTAAAAATGGCTGAACTGATGCCGGCGGTCTTTAAATGATGGGCCACGTAGTCTTTGACCTCCTTCCGTTCCATGGGTGGCAAGTGATAGCGCAGGTTCACCCGCTGGACAATCGCTTCATAAACCTGGAGCTGCAGAATGCGGCGTAGTTCTGGTTGCCCAACCAGGATGAGACTCATCGGGTTATATGAGTCCATCCGAAAGTTGAGCAGGAACCGAATTTCTTCGAGCATCTCCCGGTCAAGCAGGTGGGCCTCGTCGACAATGACCACCGGTACTTTCTGCTGGTTTTCCGCCAGGTCAAGGACAACCTGGTGAAGCTGCCGTATAGCCTGCCCTCTGTTGAATGGGGCTCGCAGTCCAGCTGGCGTAAAGCCTTCCAGTAAAAAATGCCTGGGCGTGAGACCAGAATCGCTGATATAGATGACCCGGGGTATTTATTCGGGTTAAGCAAAGACACCAGTTGGCACAGCGCTGTGGACTTGCCCGCGCCGACTTCCCCAGTAATGAGGGCAAAGAGGCGTTTTTCTGCCGCGTACTTGAGGCGGGACACCGGTTCCTCATGGGCTGGTGTAGTAAACAGGAATTTTACGGGTAGATCCCGCCCGAAAGGGGGTACGGTAAAAGCCAAAGAAAGGTTCAAACATCTTTCTTCCCTCCCTCCAGGTAGCGGAAGGGGATGGCCCCAAGTTTTTGCTGACGACGGGCCTGGTTTCTTGCTTCGAGCAAAGCCAGCAGGCGGGAACCCTGGGGAGCTTTAACTCCCTGAAGCGCAGGTCAACTGTTTTCTTCACCTACTCCAGCCCGAGCTCGTAAAGCCGGCCTGGAGTTTGATGCACCCAGTCTTGTCAACCCGGCGGCTTTCCTTTCGCCGCCGTCGCTTCTCAGCCGCTTCCAGATCCGGTTCATTAGCTACAGCCAGAGGCCGACCACGTCCATGGCCAGCCAGATGTTTACCGCTCCCAATACCGACGTAGAGTCTATCGGAATGAGTGGTCGCCTTCGCTCGGAATCGATGGTCGATTTCGTCGGAATACGGACTTCCTCATTTGTTCTATTATCCTTTATGTTTCTTATTCTTTTTTGGAATGATAAGTAGCCATAAAAATCTGTATCTATATGCTGCTGGTAAAAATGTCTGCCAATAGCTTTAATAGAAACAAATTCCTGACGGTAAAGCCAGGCGATTCTGCACATACTAAACTGGGAGGTGAAGAGTATGCGTTTAATTGCCAGAATAACAGATAGACAACAGGCAAGCTTTTTGATCGACTCGCTACGCAACATCGGCTTTGACCGTAAGGACATGATCGTTGCTGACTTGGGTGATGCTGAAGCCCAGCACCGGGATGATGCTGATGAAGTTGCTGATGAATTGGCCTTTGTCAAAACAGAACGCGATGGTCTGTGGGAAACGGGAGAATTTCCCGATGGAATTAAAGGCCTGGACCCTGGTAAACCGGGTATTATCGTGGCTGTGGAAACTTCCAAGCATGAGGCCGACCAGGTAAGAACAGTCATGGAACAATCAGGTGCTGTTGAGATTATTCAAGATTAATCAAAGTTAAACAGTGTGAACTAGATCGAGGGCACTGGTCAAACCAGTGCCCAGCGTTGTATTAGCACGGTATTTCAAAGTATTTCAATACAATTCTTAAACTCTTCCGTCAACTGCTTTACTCTTTCTAAATTAACCATTCAAATTAACCGCTCAAAATACATTTTCCTCTGCCAGTTCCTCTGCCAGGTTGCTTATTAGCAGTTTCTACAACGATTAGTTCATCCATAAAACATGGTAATAACTCAGAGTTTTTTTCTTTTATATAATATTTCGTAATGCATTTTATGAAGGATATGCATGTATGTTGTAGAAAAACAATTTAGAAAGAGATAATGCCCAAGAGAAAGGAGATGAGCAATCAAACTTAATTGAAAAAATTAATAATTCCAAAGAATGAGGGAGGAAAAATGCGGAATCAAAAAGGATTGATCATTATCACTGGTGCGGTAATTGGTTTATTTGGCGCTCTGCTGGTCAAGTACGGCAACCCGGCCAACATGGGCTACTGCATCGCCTGCTTTATTCGAGACACCGCGGGGGCTATTGGTTTACACCGAACCAATACCGTCCAGTACATCCGTCCAGAAATAATTGGCTTTGTCCTGGGGTCGTTCTTTGTTGCTCTGCCGGCCCGGGAGTTTAAATCGAGAGGGGGATCCGCACCGACAATCCGCTTCCTCTTGGGAATGCTGATGATGTTTGGGGCAATGATGTTCCTCGGGTGCCCACTGCGCGCAGTTTTGCGGATTGCCGGTGGTGATTTAAATGGCCTGATCGGTCTGGCTGGATTCGTGGTAGGAATTCTGATCGGTATTGAATTCCTCAAACGAGGTTTCAATCTTGGGCGGGCTACCGTAAGCCTGTCTAAAATCGGCGGTTCGATTCTGCCCGGTATTATGCTCTTACTCTTGATTTTTTTGGTTATGGCGCCCATGTTTAACCCTAAAGCCGGTGGGCCAATATTCTTTAGCACCGAAGGGCCGGGGTCCAAGCACGTTCCAATTTTACTCGGGCTTGTGGCCGGGTTGATTGGCGGTGCCCTGGCTCAGCGCACCCGCTTGTGTTTAAGTGGTGGATTCAGAGACTTTTTCTTGATCAGGGATACATCCTTACTAATGGGATATGCCCTAATCTTTTTAGTTGCCCTGGGGTTAAATCTGTATTGGGGTCAATTCCACCTCGGATTTACCAATCAGCCCATCGCCCACTCCTGGCACCTCTGGAATTTCCTGGGGTTACTCCTGGTCGGGCTAACTGCGGTCCTGCTGGGGGGCTGCCCCCTGCGTCAGTTGATCCTGTCCGGTGAAGGAGATCTTGACGCTGGGACAACTGTTTTGGGCATGATCATCGGTGCTGGTATGGCTCATAACTTTATGCTGGCCAGCAGTCCAGCCGGCCCAACCGTCTATGGTCAGATTGCCGTTGTCTGCGGGATAATTATCGCGATGATTATCGGCTGGCAGTGCCGGGAAGAATAAGGAGGTTGGTCTACATGGAAATCGATGTTCGGGGGTTAAGTTGCCCAATTCCGGTTATTAGAACTAAAGCGGCCGTCGAGAAAGGCGAAAAATCACTCCTGATTATGGGGGATACGGAAGTCGCTCGAGAAAATGTGGCTAAATACCTGAAAGGTGCGGGCTTTTCGATTGTGGATAACGGGGTAGAAAATGGGGTTTGGTGCATCAAAGCCGAAAAATAGTTTATTTAAATCATCTCGAAACTGTTAAAACACCCTCCTGATTTGGAGGGTGTTTACAGTTCCAGTTTACTGATCGTAAATAGATAATTTTCTATCTAAAACGCTCCCTTTATATGCTGGATGTGTTTAACTTGCCCGTCCGCATTCAACTGAACAGAGACCACATCGAATCTGACCTGGTGATAGGCCAAACCCCGGCGAAGAATAAAATACTCCGCCACTCGCCGAACTCGCACCTGCTTCCGGTCGGTCACGCTTTCCAGCGGTGACCCGAATAAGTTCGAAGTACGGGCACGCACCTCAACAAAAACAATATGCTCCCCATCGGCTGTAATCAGATCGATTTCTCCTAACCGGCAACGAAAGTTCCGGGCTAAGAGGCGATAGCCATTTTTCAGCAAATATGATAAAGCCGCCTCTTCACCCATCTGCCCGACCAAGCGTTTGCTCACCACCACTCACCCTTCCCATCGCCTTGAGTGCAGCGCGTGAATTCAGCCGGTAGACAAACGCCAGAACTTCTGCAACCACCTGGTACAGCTCTACCGGGATGACCGCATTAAGGTCCAGCACCGCCAGTCTGGCTGCCAAATCAGGATTATAGTGAACTGGCACATTATTCTGCCTGGCCAGGGAGAGGATCCGCTCCGCTACCTCACCCTGGCCCGTGGCTACCACCCGGGGAGCAATTTCTGAGTCAGGCTCGTAGCGTAAGGCAACCGCTATTTTCCTTTCATCAGAAAACTGTTTTGGCATTGTTGTCACCTTCAGATCGTTACATCCAAACGTCGCCAATCCTTAACCTGTACCCAACCCGTCAGACTGGGTCTCCAATCGGGAACCGGGCCCAACGTACAGCGTTGCAATGCCACCCGATAGCCCAGGCGGCCCAGAGTCAGCTCCAATTCTGGCCAAAATACCATAATCAGGTCCCGACAAACTTCATTTTCCACCGTGATATTTACCCAGATATTTTTTTCCGAAAACTTTAAATCAAATACTTGACGACCGAGTAACGGGGTTTCCAAGTTTAAAATTACCTGGACCTGAGGGGTATGGTTTTCATCTTGATGGCGTTCATCACGATATATTGTCAGGGCGACCGAAACAAACTGACTGGGGATAAAAAATGGCAATTGCCAGTAAAAACAATCGGGTACTTCAACATAAGTCTTAGCCGCACTGGATATAACCTGTTGGGCGGTTAAGGCGTCTACCGCCAATTTCAGATCATCAGTTAATTTGGCGACCAGATTAGGATGTAATCGTAAGGTGACTCCGCTTTCCTTTAACTCCTGACCAATCATTTGCAGAAGCGCCTGGAGCGCTGGCATAGAAACAACCTGGCGGTGCAGTTGCTCAGCCCCGACCGTCGCCGGGAGGTCCAGATTGACCATCATTTCTGCTCGGAGCCTTTCTAACAAATTTTTCAAAAAGATTAATCTGGTTGGTCCC
The DNA here is from genome assembly GCA_013178045.1 of Bacillota bacterium. Classification (NCBI taxonomy): domain Bacteria; kingdom Bacillati; phylum Bacillota; species Bacillota bacterium. The sequence goes on along the minus strand of JABLXP010000001.1, from coordinate 54,763 downwards.
GCTGGTTCATCCGTTATCAGGGGTTCGATCACCCCGGTATTCGGTGAGTAAGCCGGCGGTGAAGCGCATATCTCATTCAGACTGGTAATAATTCGTTCAAGTAAAGAACTCAGCCTGGTTGGAGATTGCCAAAAATCATTCATGCGTTGCAGGGTAATGATGTTCGGGAGAGTTATCGGCAACTGAAGCCACCGCAATTGGTTGACTATTTGCATGGTTTTATCGGTAACCGGTACTCCCAGCGATTGGAGCAGTTGACTAAGGTCATGATCCGTAACTGGCTTAAGAGCCTCAGAAATTAGTTTGAGATAGACTTGCCCATCACTACTGCCCAGTACCTGCAGGCAGATCTCGTTTCCCGGCTCAAAGTCAATCAGCGAAAAAGCCTGAACTATTTGGCCCTCCAGGCTGAGGCTGACCCGACCAGCAGCGCCAGATTCAATCACCCGAGCATTAATAACTCGACCGGGAGCAAAAATCAAACTATGAACAGTTGACGGCTGTAGAATCAGGGGAGCCTGAGTAAAAGAGACTGGCAGCATAGTGATCCTCCATAAGCAAATCTCGCACCGGGGCAAATGTGCGTCGGTGAATGGAACAAGGTCCCAAACTGGCCAGAGCCCGAAAATGCTCCGGTGTCGGGTAACCCTTATGTTTAGCAAAGCCATAACCAGGAAAAAGCACATCGTAGAAATCCATCAACCGGTCTCGTTCAACCTTGGCAATAATCGAGGCCGCCGCGATGGACGCTGAAAGGCGGTCCCCTTTGATAATGGCCGTTTGCGCTTGAAAAACCCCGGGTATCTGAACCGCATCAACCAGGAGATGTTCTGGAGCCACATCCAGGTTTTCGACCGCCCGACGCATGGCCAGCAGGCTAGCTACCCTGATATTCATTTGATCGATTTCCTGCGGAGAAGCTAAGCCTAAACTCCAGCTGATTGCTACCGCCTTGATCCGCACTTCCAGTTCCTCTCGTTGCCTTGGTGTTAGCTGTTTGGAATCATTTAAACCAGGCAGTTGCACTTCGCCAGGTAAGACAACAGCCGCGGCCATCACTGGTCCAGCTAACGGACCGCGCCCAACTTCATCCACCCCGGCCACCAGCTGACAGTTATTGTTCCAAAGCTGACGCTCATAGATAAACAACTTACGCAGACGGCTGTTCTCCTGTTGACGACGAGCCTGCTGGCGCTGGAAGCCGGCAAGCAACTCCCGGACCTGTTTACGCGGGTCAGTTTTCAGTAGCTCTATTATTTCTGAATTTATTTCCGCTTTGTTGTCCACAAACATTTTTCTGAGTTCAGCTACCGTTAATTCGTTAATCAGCAATACGCTCACCACTTTTAAGTATTGCTTTCATCCCACCATCTGGTACTTTCATACAGATGGAAGTCTCGATTTCTATTTTCGGCACAACTTTCCTTTGTCCTGCAAAGTTAAAGGGAAATAACAAAAGAATTAAATATAACATTAAACCCAGAGGGTTAATACTCCTCTGGGTTATATATGGCCGGCTCAATTTTCGGGACATCATCAAGCGTGATTCGGCCCATCTTCCCTTCTCGAAACTCCTGCAAGATCAGATAGGCTGATTTGACTGAGTCCACCACGCCGCCCGTCTGTAAAAAGCCACGTCGGCGTCCGATCTCTAGCAAAGTCTCTCGTGGATCTTCTTTCACCTCAGCCAGGCGATACCGTTCCAGGATGGCCTGGGGAGCAATCCGGCTGAGCAGGTCAATCAGCTGCAAACCAACCTCTTCAACATCGTAGACCAGGTCACTAACCGCCCCGGTCACCGCCAGTTTAAAGCCAACCTCCGGGTCATCAAATTTGGGCCAGAGGATCCCCGGTGTATCTAGAAGTTCAAGGTCGTCACTTAAACGAATCCACTGTTTTCCCCGGGTAACACCCGGTTTGTCCCCTGTTTGGGTTACCGATCTACCCGTCAGGGCATTGATAAAAGCCGATTTTCCGACATTAGGTATACCCACCACCATGACACGGACTGCTCTTGGCCGACGTCCCTTGGCCATTAAGGCCCGCATTTTCTCCTCAGCCAGGTGATTAGCCGTCGTACTGACCTGACGCAGGCCGGAGCCAATCAGAGAGTTGACCACTACCGTCGGTAACCCCTGCCGCTTAAAGTAGTTACACCAGGCACCTGTCTTTATGGGATCAGCCAGATCTTCTTTGTTCATGATCAGCATCCGCGGTTTGTTTCCCACCAGACGCTCCAGATCGGGGTTACGGCTGCTGGCAGGAATACGCGCGTCCACCAATTCAATGACCAGATCAACCAACTTCAGGTTCTCCTGAATCAGTTGCTTGGCCTTAACCATGTGGCCTGGGTACCACTGAACCTCCATACTATTTTTCACCTACCATCATCATGAAAACCACGCAACAACACCATGGTACACAGGGTTAACAGGGTTAAATGTTGTTAAGGGACTGAATGAATACCAGTCCCTTATTATCTATGCCTCTATCTTTTTTCCTTAATCCGAGCCGCCTTACCAACTCGTTCACGAAGATAATACAGTCTCGACCGACGAACACGACCCTGTCTGACCACCTCGATCTTTTCCAAACGGGGTGAGTGCAGGGGAAAAGTTCTTTCTACGCCAACGCCGTATGAAACCCGTCGAACAGTAAATGTCTCACCCAAGCCGGTACCCCGTCGCCGAATCACGATCCCTTCGAACACCTGGATCCGCTCCCGGTTACCTTCAATAACTCTCGCGTGTACCCGTACGGTATCGCCTGGTCGAAAAGCTGGGAGGTCATTCCGCATTTGTTCTTGTTCTATGGCTTTAATCAGATCCACTCTTCTATGTACCTCCTTCCGTCATGACGTTCATATCCAATACTTGGGATAGCGGACCGTCCTTGTTTCCCAGAAACTATACATGTAACACGGTTGATATTATAGCATACGCCAGATCAAAACTCAAGACTGCCACCAATTGCTACCACACAGACGGTCAACAATAATGGCCACCGCGCTGCGCACAGACAGGTGGTTGTATTCAGCCCGACCATAGATGGGCTCTAAAATATAATCGGCTTGCGCCATAAATTCCCTGGTTAACCCCCAGCCAGTGCCGAAAACCAGGAGATAGCACCCGGGAATATTCTCAATGCGCTGCCGCATTTCTATATAACTAATCGAGTTCGGGTAAGTTCGGGCATCAGTAACGATCACCTGAACCGGCTGCTGATATTCTGTCGCGATATCGGTTATCGCCTCCTCAATCGAAGAAACAAGGCGCAAAAAACCAAAAGCCTGACGCCGGTCGGGATTGTATTGCGCACCAAAGCCCACCTGCCAGTAAGTCACGATCTCCTGGGCTAATTCTCGTTGGACCTGATGAGGGTGAATAACATAATAGCGTTCTAGTCCGTACGTTGCCGTTACCCGCGAGATATCGTGGAGATCAAGATTGGTGATGGAAGTCGCGATCACTTCCATTTTTTTGTTATAGACCGGGTAGTGAACCAAACTGATAAATACCCTTGAGCGCTCCATGTCTCTTGTCACCACGCATCCGGCCGGTTGTGCCGATTTATTCCTTCCTGACCAGGAGAACCCTGTTTGATTCGCTCCAGTATCTGCTGGTCTTCCGGAGTAAGCAGAGCCCGTGCCAGGAGATCCGGTCTCCGAAGCCAGGTTCGTCTTAAAGACTGTTCACGCCGCCAACGGCGGATCTGCTCGTGGTTGCCAGAAAGCAATACGTCCGGCACCGACAGGCCACGGAACTCTCTCGGCCTAGTATATTGAGGGTACTCTAACAGCCCATCAGAAAAAGAATCCTGCCAGGCCGACTCCACTTTCCCCAGCACCCCGGGGATCAGCCGGGCGACCGCATCTACCACGACCATCGCTGGCAATTCTCCACCGGTTAAGACATAATCCCCGATGGAAATATCTTCGTCTACCAACTCCTCACGAACCCGTTCATCAATTCCCTCATAGTGGCCGCAGATAATAATCAGGTGAGTCAATTTAGCCAACCCGGCGGCTTTAGCCTGATTAAATAGAATGCCCTGAGGAGACATTAAAACTATGTGGGGCCGAGGCCGTTGGGGATCGAGCACACTTTCTACAGCCGCGAAGATCGGTTCCGGCTTCATCACCATTCCGCTCCCGCCACCAAAGGGATAGTCGTCAACCGTACCGTGCCGGTCCTGGGAGAAGTTGCGGATGTTAATCAGATTCACTTTCAGAAGACCTTTGTCCTGGGCCCGCTTAATAATGCTTGCTCCAAACGGGCCCTGAAACATTTCAGGAAAGATCGTCAGGATATCAACTCTCAACCTAAACTCTCCTCACCACTAACCTAATTAATCCCATAGACCAGCCGGGGGCGCAATAACCAGACGCTGGTTTTTTAGATCGATTTCCCGGACCACCGATTTAAGCGCTGGGACGAGCAGTTCCAGACCCGCAGGATTACGGACGCTGTAAACGTCATTGCTTCCCGTCTTGATGACATCGACCAATTCTCCGATATAGTCTCCCTCAGCGGAAAAGACCTTAAGCCCCAGCAATTGAAAAATATAGTAATGACCTTCAGGTAAGGAAACGAGTTCAGATTGGTCAATTTGGATCAATGCGTTGCGCAGTTCAATAGCGGCATTCATGTCCTTAACTTCACGGAACCTTAAGATGACAAATTTGCGGTGAAGCCGCGCCCCGGCGACATGCATTTCTCGGAGTTGCCCGTTCAAGTTGATCATCACCTTATTAAGCTGGCTAAACCGTTCGGGAAAATCAGTCAGGGGGAGCACCCTTACCTCTCCCAAATGCCCGTGAGTGGTCGTAATTTTGCCAATTGTGATCAATTGTCCTTGTTTCAATGTGTTTCACCCGCTAACTTTCCCGTAAAGGAGACCTGATTTCCACCACCACGTTATCCTTCAGCACAATTTCCATGTGCATCACTTTGTCCCACCGGTCGCCCACCTGGACCTCAATCAGACCTTCTACCAACCCTTGAACAACTTCCTCCCCAACGTTTAAACGGCCGATTTCCTTGAGTTTAGCGAGAAGTTGATTTCTCGTGTCCTGCCGTTTCTTGATCTCGGTGGTAATTTGCTGCTGAGCCGCCATGAGTCGTTGGGGATCAGCTTTTAATTCCAGCTGAACCTTCTTGAGGGAAAATTCCAACTGCTGAAGTTCCAGGTCGAGCTTCTTAATAGCTTCCTGAACATCTGCCGCCAGCTTCCGTTTAAGACCTTCTGTGACGATAGCCTTTACCGGAATCTGTCGCTTAACAACAACCTTTTCCATCTTGATACCTATTTCAAGATTTCAACAACTACGCGCTTACCTTCTTTAGCAGCAGCTGCTTTAACCACAGTGCGGATCGCTTTCGCGATCTTACCCTGCTTGCCAATTACCTTACCCATATCGTCTGCGGCCACTTTAAGTTCAAGGATAACAGATTTTTCACCTTCAACCTGTTTGACCTCAACTTTGTCTGGATAGTCGACGAGGGCCTTCGCTAGAATCTCGACTAAATCCTTCATTTCCAACACTACCCCCTCAGAACTTAGCCACTAGTTTCCCTTTTTGGATTCTTCCAAACGCTGGAGGATACCAGCCTGGCGCAAAAGGGACTTGACCGTGTCTGATGGTTGTGCCCCGTTGTTCAGCCACTTGATGGCCTTTTCCTCATCAATATTAATGATCGCGGGCTGTTTGGTCGGATTGTAGTACCCAATTTCCTCAATGAAACGACCGTCACGCGGTGAACGAGAATCAGCCACCACCAAACGGTAGAACGGTTCCTTCTTCGCGCCCATTCTTTTAAGTCTGATCTTCGTTGCCACAGTTTCTCACCTCCTTATCTTAATCCCTCAACATCTTTTTATTCAAGGCTAAGAATAAATCAATTACATAAAGGGAAATTTGAATCCCTTCGGCCCTTTGCCGGTATTCATTTCCGACACCTGTTTCATCAGTTTTTTGGTTTCTTCAAACTGTTTAAGTAGACGGTTAACGTCCTGCACGCGTGTGCCGCTTCCGCGGGCAATCCTTTTCCGTCTACTTCCGTTAATTATCGCCGGGTTTCTTCGTTCCTCCGGCGTCATTGATTTGATCATCGCTTCCAGGTGCACAAACTCTTTAGGATCAATCTCCCGCTGCCAAGCCTTAAATTTTTTCATCCCGCCGAAGCCGGGGAGCATTCCCAGAATCTGATCTAAAGGACCCATAGATTTTACCTGCTGCAACTGCTCCAGAAAATCTTCCAGCGAAAATTCCTGTTTGCGAATTTTTCTCTCTAATTCTTTGGCTCGCGCCAGATCAAAATTTTCCTGGGCTTTCTCAATCAGACTTAAAACATCGCCCATCCCTAGAATTCGCGAGGCCATGCGGTCGGGATAGAAAGGCTCCAGAGCGTCCAGTTTTTCACCTATACCGGCGAATTTAATCGGACAACCAGTAACCGCTTTAACCGACAAAGCCGCGCCACCACGCGTATCACCATCAAGCTTGGTTAAGATTACCCCGTCCAAGCCCAACTGCTCATTAAAGACTTGCGCTACATTAACTGCGTCTTGACCCGTCATAGCGTCGACCACCAGCAAAATCTCGTGCGGACACACTGCGACCTTGATTTCTTGCAATTCAGCCATGAGTTCTTCATTTATGTGTAGCCGACCAGCGGTGTCGATTAAGACAATATCCCGGCCATGGGTTTGGGCATATTCCAAGGCACCTCTCGCGATCATCACCGGGTTCTGCTTATCGCCCATGGTATACACGGGCAAATCGAGCTGTTCGCCCAAAACCTGTAATTGCTTGATCGCCGCCGGTCGATAAATATCAGCCGCCACCAGCAAAGGCCGGCGTCCCTGGCGGCGTAGTAGGTTGGCCAACTTACCCACAGTCGTGGTCTTACCCGCCCCCTGTAAACCCACCAGCATTACCACGGTTGGCGGCTTGGCTGCTAAGTTAAGCCGGCTCTGCGTGCCCCCCATTAAATTCGTCATTTCTTCGTAAACGATTTTAATCACTTGTTGGCCGGGAGTTAGACTCTGCAAGACCTCCTGCCCCACAGCTCTTTCCCTGACCCGGGCGACAAAATCCTTAACCACCTTAAAATTAACATCCGCTTCTAATAGAGCCAGACGGATTTCCCGCATTGCTTCGGTCACATCGGCTTCGGACAATTTCCCTTTTCCCCTCAATCTCTTGAAGGTTTCCTGCAGCTTCTCCGCTAACCCCTCAAAAATCATTTGTCTCAACCTCCTTCTCCTGGTCAGGTGGCCCGTTTCAGCTTGCTAAAATATCTTTCACGATCCGCTGGATCTCTTCGATCTTTGTGAATTCATGGTTGACCTGAAATTCCTCCAGCAACTCCGCTACCCGGCTCAACTGCTGCCGGTCAGTCATAAACTTGGCAATCAGTCCCAACTTAGCTTCATATTCCTCCAGCGTCTTTTCAGCCCGCCGGATCAAATCATACACTGCCTGTCGACTGGTTCCATACTCTTCCGCGATCTCACCTAGCGACAGGTCGTGATCATAGTATAATTCCATAACCTGCCGCTGCTTATCGGTTAACAGTTGTCCGTAAAAATCCTGTAACAAGGCCATGCGACTAACTTTTTCCAGCACGTTCCTCACTCCAAGGTGTTAAGGATTTTTACTTAACAGGTAATATTGTAACGAAGTTATCATCTACTGTCAACAGGAATTGTTTACTTTCGCGGGGTGGTTTAATTTGCATGAATAGAGATTGTCTGCAAAAAATATCAGTAAAGACTAGCGGCAAAGGAAGTGAATACTGCTTGGATATCTTTTTGGCGTTTACGGGCGGAGCCATTCTTCTCCTGGTCGCCCTGATTTCTTTTTCCCTCAAGATCTTTAACCCGTCTATCCTTAGTCTGGCTTATGGGGCAACTGGTGGTTTATTGATTGGAATTACACTACTAGATTGGCTACCCGCCGGAATTGCCTTTCATAATCTGCCCACAGTCATGTTCGGAATGTTGGGTGGAGCAGCAGGCACTCTACTGCTGGACACTATTACCCAGTTTAAGGTTAAGCCTGGACCCGCGAAACGTCTGTTTTCTGCCAGTTTAGCTCTAGTCATGGCGCTGTTCGTTTTCTACTTCGTTGAGGGGCTGTATTTAAGTGTTTATCTGGTACCGGAAACTCTGCTTCCTTCAATAATAAAAATTGCGTTGAACAGTTTATTGTTCGGATTCGTTCTGGGAACTACCTTTGGCGCTTTACAAACCAGTTTCCTCAAGTTGACTCTGATTGGCCTTGGCGCGGGCATTCTATTGGTTACCGGCACCACCCTCACCCTATTAATTCCGCTCATCCCGGCTATCGTCTTTTCCTTAAGTCTGAGTATAGCCACCGGTACAGTCTGGTACACAGTCCTGACGACTATTCTACCCACTGGCCTCAAGCACAGGCGATGGCTAACCCTGGCTTCAACTCTTATATCCTTTACCCTGTTATCCGTTCTTCGCTAGCCAATCCTATTCCCTAGTTCCATTATTGTCTGTGTTTCCTACTTGATTCCTTAGTTACCAGTAACATTCTCATTTTACCAAACATATACTGCACTAGAAAAATTAACCGTTTTGACAAAATTGATAAAAGGAGGAGATATTTTGTCTCATCACAAAAAAGACTTTAAACATTTTCTCAAGCGCCGAATTGGCGACCCGGTTTCACTTCTGCTCAAGAACGGAGCCCGGGTGAACGGAATATTAGAGAAGGTTAAACACGACTATGTGGTCCTCGGCGACGTCCGCGACCCGAGAGCCGTACGGTTAGACTGCATTTGTGAAATCGCCTGGAGAAAAAGCCACTGCCGGTAGGGAAAGTAAAGGCTCTTATTGTCAGACGAGATACAATCCAAAATGGAAATGCCTAGACATATTATCTGCAATGACGGCCATAGTAATGGTTACAAGCCAGGAGCAAGGCGTATCGCCTTGCTCCTACTCTACCGTTTGATAAACATTTGCGCCCAATAATAGCGCAGGTTTCCGCCCGCTGCGTAACCGACCCCAATTTCATTATCGTTAGGGTTCAAGATATTCTGCCAGGCAAACAAAAACCCTTCCCAGTTCAGCGAACCGGGAAAGGCCAAAATCTTTCGCTCTGCCTGAATTGTCCTAGCTATTATCTTCTCATTATTTTTGCCCAGCTCTAGCCGAGCCGTCCGGCGAGTAAGTGTTTGTAGCAACCACAAGCAGGTTCATCTGGGATGGCCTCAATTAACTCGTACAACAGGTCCCGCAGTTTATCATTATTTTTCTTAAACACTTCGATCACCTGTTCATGGGTAACGGGTAAAATGTCGGGGTGCCCTTCCAATCCAACGTCGTAATCAGTAATCAGAGAAATATTGACATAACACATGCCAAGTTCCCGCGCCAAAACACACTCGGGATATTGAGTCATATTAATTACTTCCCATCCCTGATTGGCAAACCACTTGCTCTCTGCCCGGGTGGAAAAACGCGGTCCTTGAATAACCACAACCGTCCCCTTATCATGAACTGTTATCCCAAGCTTTCTGGCTTTTTCAATGGCTAAAGCCCGCATTTCTGGGCAGTAGGGATCGGCAGTTGATATATGGGTGGTGATTGGCCCATCATAAAAAGTGTCCTTGCGTCCCCTTGTTCGGTCCACAAACTGGTCACAGATTACAAAATCACCCGGCTTCACATGGGCCTGCAAACTGCCAGCCGCACACGGTCCGATCACCCTGGTTACACCCAGTTCTTTCATTGCCCACAGGTTGGCCCGATAGTTGATCATGTGTGGAGGCAACTGGTGTTCTTTACCATGTCGGGGTAAAAACGCCACCCGCTTATTGCCGATCTTCGCCAGGGTAATTTTGTCACTGGGCGCGCCAAATGGGGTATCTACCTTGATTTCTTCCGTACCGGCCAGGTGATAAAAACCAGATCCACCAAAAACACCGATTACTGCACGTTTCTCCACGTTTACACCTCCGTATTCCAGAACATCCCTCGACAGATAATTAACTTTTTGCCAACTAGAAATTAATCATGGAAAAGACAGGATAACCCGCCAGTTTTTCCCGGCCGTTTAAAAAGGTCAATTCCACCACAAAAGCAAACTCGACCACCTGTCCACCCAATTGTTCCACTAACTCTTTCACTGCTGCCGCCGACCCACCGGTAGCCACCAAGTCATCAATAACCAGTACCTTCTGGCCTGGCTGGATGGCATCGCGGTGCATTTCAATAATCTCTTTGCTGTATTCGGTTTGATATTCAGTCTTAATCGTTTCAGCCGGCAGCTTGCCAAGTTTACGTACCGGCACAAATCCCACTTTTAGAGCCGCAGCCAGCGGAGCACCGAATATGTATCCTCTGGATTCGATAGCGACTACCACATCAATCCCCTTGTCCTGATAACGGTTCACCAAGCCCTCGATCACCTCACTGAAAGCCTGACCGTCTTTGAGCAAGGTGGTAATATCCTTAAACATAATGCCTGGGATCGGAAAATCAGGGATATTACGGATTTTCTCCTTCAGATGGTCATACAACTTAAACACTCCTTTCCCTGCATTCAGGTCCATTGAATACTGCTTATTTCTACGTTCGCAAAAAAAATCCTGCATGGCCTAGACCGTCTTTCCTGATTTTGCCACCATTGCTTTCAGTTCCTTCTATTAACTAACCGCGGTGCTCGCCGTGCGACTTCTCGCATAATCTCCCGTTCATCCAAGGATAATACCTTGCCATTCTCAACCACGATTTTGCCATCAACAATTACCGTATGTACATCAGAAGCCAGAGCTGAGTAAACCAACTGGGCCGTCAGGTCATAGCAGGGATAGAGGTGGGGTTTTTCCAGGTCCACCAGAATCAAATCTGCCTTGTATCCGGGAACGAGACACCCGATATCTCTTTCCAGACCAAGGGCCCGGGCCCCTCCACAGGTGGCCATCTCCAGCACCTGGTAAGCAGGAAGCGTTGTGGGATCCTGAGTTGTCACCTTCTGCAAAAAGGAGGCGGACCGCATCTCCTGTAGAAGGTCCAGATTATTGTTGCTGGCAGCAGAATCCGTACCCAGCCCGACAATCGCCCCGGCGCGGAGCAGTTTGGCGATGGGTGCTACCCCACTGGCCAGTTTCATATTGCTCTCCGGGTTATGGGCAATCCCCACCGCATTTCGGACCAGAATCTCTATTTCTTCATCAGTCAGGTGAACACAGTGGGCAGCCAGAACTGGGCGGTTAAACAGACCAATTTTCTCCATCAGTTTTACTGGCGTCTCACCATAGGTAGCCCGGACATCTTCCACCTCAGTCCGGGTTTCGGCCAGATGAATATGCAGACCTACTCCCAATTCATCGGCCCGCGCCATTACCTTCTCCAGGAAGGCTGGCGGACAGGTGTGGGGAGCATGCGGTCCCAGTTTAGTGGTAATCCTCCCTTCGACTTTTCCTTCCCACGCCTGCACAAACTCACTGGCCTCGTCCAGCTTCCGGTCAGCATCAGGACCAAGTCCAATCATTCCCCGCGCTAGAGAAGCCCGAATGCCTGAAACCTCTGCCGCCTGGGCCACTTGCTCCATAAACATGTACATGTCCGCAAAACAGGTAGTACCAGATTTTAACATCTCCACTATGGCCAGCAGTGCCCCCCAGTAAATATCCTCAGCCGTTAACCGTTCTTCCGCTGGCCAGATTTTTTCCTGCAGCCAGGGCATCAGTTCCAGGTCATCAGCATAACCGCGAAAATAGGTCATCGCTGCATGGGTATGAGTATTGACTAAACCAGGCAGAGCCACCTTGCCGGTGCCGTCAAAGGTCCGGTCCGGGCGCCAATTTGCTGGTAATTGACCATTATGGTCCAGCTCCCCTGCCGGGCCCAGCGCTAGAATCCGGTTACCCTCGATTGCCAGATCTCCCCTGTGTATTATGTTGCCCTTGCCGGTCATAGGTATAATCGCACAACCTTTGATCAATAGCTTCATCATCTATTTCCCTTCTTACCTGTTAATGGCTTCACCTCTGTCCGTAGCGGTGCTGAAAATAGTCATGGAGACGGACAACATCAGCCTCAGCCAGCACACAGGGCCTCCCTAACCCCTGCGCCAACAACAAGATCTGAGCTGCCTTCTCCACCACCTGGCACACCGTCAGAGCCTCATCAACCCTGCGCCCGACCCCAACCAAACCGTGGTTGGCCAGCAAAACCGCTCCCCGCTGGTCAAGGGCGGTGACAGCCGCGTGCGCTAACTCACCACTACCGGGCAAGGCATACTCGGCGACCACGACCGGGCCGCCCACGACCTGGGCCAGTTCCTCGGTGATTACTGGAATTGGCTGTCGCACCACCGCACAAGCTGTGGCAAAAACACTGTGGGTATGGACTACTCCACCAACATCTGGCCGGTTTAAGTAGATGGCTACATGTAAAGGAGTTTCAATGGAGGGTTGGCGGCAACCCTCCACTATCCGCCCGGTTAAATCAACCACGACCATATCTTCCGGTTTAAGGGTGGCGTAGCTCATGCCGCTCGGGGTAATTACCACCCAATCCGTGTCCGGAACCCGCACGCTAACATTGCCCCAGGTCCCAACCACCAGGCCAGCCTCTGCCATCTGCCGTGCGGTTTTCCCAACCAGCTCTTTGGCCTTCACCAGTTGATCATTACCCACTTTGCCCACCCCGTTCGACGGCGACCAGCTCGGCCAGACTCTGTTCATAAGGTGGACGCGCGATGCCGCGGTCAGTGATGATCGCAGTAATTAAACGGTTCGGGGTTACGTCAAAGGCTGGATTGTACACCTTTACGTCAACCGGGGCGATCCGCTGGCCGAACACGTGGCGCACCTCTTCCGGATGGCGCTCTTCAATTGGAATATTTGCCCCGGTGGACAAGGACAAATCAAGCGTTGAGGCTGGGGCAGCCACATAGAAGGGGATCCCGTGAGCATGGGCGAGAACAGCAAGACTGTAGGTCCCAATCTTATTCGCCACGTCTCCATTGGCCGCGATGCGGTCAGCTCCGACAATTACCAGGTCAACCTTGCCTTGCTGCATCAAATAGCCCGCCATATTGTCCGCGATCAGAGTCACCGGGATTTGGTCCTGCAACAGCTCCCAGACAGTCAAGCGAGCCCCCTGCAGCAACGGTCGAGTTTCATCGGCGTAGACTTCAGCCACCTTACCCACCTGATGCGCCGAGCGGATTACTCCCAGAGCAGTCCCATATCCTCCAGTAGCCAGCGCACCCGCATTGCAGTGGGTCAGAATTCTGGCCTGAACCGGCACCAACTGACTGCCAAGCTCGCCGATTCGCCGGTTCATGGCGATATCCTCTGCCAAAATGGCTTTGGCTTCCGCCTCCAGGCCAGCTTTAATCTCGTCTACCGGGGCTTGTTTTTCCGTTTCCAGCCTAGCCAGCATCCGTTCAATCGCCCAGAACAGATTAACCGCCGTCGGGCGGGTCCGACGCAAGGTATCGGCCGCTTGTTCTACCAGAGCCACCAGTTCGGACTGGTTCTGGCCGGTATACTGTTTGGCAGCCAGGACCAGTCCGAAAGCCGCTGCCACCCCAATGGCCGGCGCTCCTCGTACTTGCATTGTTCGGATGGCCTCAGCAACGGTGATATAATCCTGACAGGAAACAAACTCCGTTTTCAGAGGCAGCTTGGTTTGGTCCAGCAGTTTTAAGCAGTCTCCTGTCCATTCCAGGGCCTTCATGGCTTAACCTCCTCTAGAATTTGTCCGCAGTCACAGTAGCGCTCCTCGGTTAGTTTAGCCACCGCCTGCATAATTAATCGGCGCAGATTTTCTCCGTTCTGCTTCATCACGTCCAGAACTTCCTGATGAGTTAGTCTAGTCGGTGAAATACCGGCCGCAAAGTTGGTGACCATCGCCACGGTCGCGTAACAAATTCCCGCTTCTCTAGCTAAAACAACCTCGGGAACAGTCGTCATCCCCACCAAGTCGCCCCCCAATTTCTGAAACATCCTGATCTCTCCAGCGGTTTCAAACCGGGGCCCCTGAGTACAGATGTAGGTTCCGCCAAAGTGGGCGGTCAGGCCAATTTCCTGGGCCGCTTGGGCCAGTACTTCCCGCAACTCTTGACAGTAGGGAAAGGTCAGATCCACGTGGACAACTCCGTGCTCACCCCCTTCAAAGAAAGTCTGAATCCTCCCGTGCGTAAAATCAAGGAACTGATCCACCAGCACGAAATCTCCGGGCCGCATCTGTTCATTTAATGAACCGACAGCCGCCGTCGCGATGATTTTTTTGACACCTAGCTCTTTTAATCCCCAGATGTTCGCCCGATAATTAATCAGGTGCGGGGGAACGGAATGCTTCTCCCCATGGCGAGGCAGAAAAGCCACCTCATTTCCCGCATACGTGCCAATTTTGACCGTGATTTCTCCATAGCGAGTCGGGATAACTTCTTCCCTGATATTACTTAAAATTTGGGGGTCATAGACCCCGGTCCCCCCAATGATTGCGTATGGAACACCCATGATCCACTCATCCCTTCACCATAAATTTTGTAGAAACATAAGCATATTTTCCGCCAACCACCCATGCCTCACGACACACCCAGGACATTTAAAAGATCGACTGCAACCAGCCGCTGTTTACCGCAAAGAAAGTGACAAAATGCTACGCCTCAGCAAAGAGGGCATCCACAAACTCTGACGCTGAGAACTCTTTTAAGTCATCAAGCTTTTCCCCGATGCCGATGAACTTCACCGGGATTTGCAGTTCAGACGCAATGGCGACAACGATCCCGCCCTTCGCCGTACCATCGAGTTTGGTTAGCACAATACCCGTCACGCCGGTGGCCTGGGTGAACAGCCGGGCCTGGGAAACAGCGTTCTGGCCGGTAGTTGCATCCAGAACCAGCAACACTTCGTGAGGTGCCCCGGGGTATTCCCGTTCAATAACCCGCCGCACTTTTTTCAACTCTTCCATCAGATTAACTTTCGTGTGCAGCCGTCCAGCGGTATCAATAATCAATAGATCAGCCTTACGTGCTCGCGCCGCCTGGAGCGCATCAAACACCACGGCAGCCGGGTCGGCTCCTTCACGGTGTTTGATTACTTCCACCCCCACGCGCTGTCCCCAAATCTCTAGCTGGTCAATCGCCGCCGCGCGGAAAGTATCACCCGCCGCCAGTAAAACCTTTTTCCCCTCCTGACGAAAGCGGTAAGCTAATTTACCGATGGTCGTGGTCTTACCCACCCCGTTGACCCCAACCACCATAATGACACCAACTCCCTGGGCCGGTAAGCCTATTGAGACGTTAGCCACACTCAGGATTTCGTGCAACTGCTCCTTGAGAATGTCTCTTAACTGGGCAGAATCACTGATTTTCCTCGTCTTAACCTCAGCCCGCATCTGTTCGATCAGCCGCAGGGAAGTGTTGACCCCCACATCAGCTTGCAACAGCACTTCTTCCAATTCCTCAAAAAGTTCTTCATCGATTTTTTTATGGAGACTCAAGATGTCCTCAACTTTACCCACTAGGCTCTGTCTGGTCTTGGTCAGCCCCTCTTTCAACCAGTTGAATATGCCCATTATTCATTCTCCTCTCTAACTAATAGCCATTAGTTCGTTAACCTGATAAAGACCTGCATTAAATGAAAAGGTTAAGGAAATAAAACCTCAACCTTAAGTGATATTGTATCATAGTCGAATGGTGAATAAAAAGTAAATCTTACCGGTGCTGGGGACTAGTGCCATTCATCAGCCAGGTTTTCAACTACCCAGTTCAGATTAACCCGCCAAGATTCCCCTGGTTTAAGTTCCAGCTTCCACCGGGGCATAACCATTGAAGATTGGTACGTCTTTTCCCAGCCCTGCTCTGACTGCGAGACGGTCTCAACCGGCCAACGCCATAACCAGGCTGGCTGGTCCCAGGACAGAGTAACCTGACCACCCATAATCCGGTCCACCAGACTGACCTGTTTCACTCCTTCATCCTCGCCCCAACTGGCCAGCGAACTTGGCTCGGGGGGCTCACCATTTAGCTGATATTGCCCCCACTCTGAGCCGCAAGCCGGCATGGATAAATTAAACTCGATCCCGAATGTAACGTTGACCGGTGTTTCACTGCAGTTCTCCACCAGATATTCAGCCCGCAGCTGGCACTTTTGGGGAGTAAAGGTAAAAGTCTTAGAAACCATAATGGGCTGTTCCCACCCAGCATGCTTTAGCCGGCCCTGACGCTGTAAGATAACCCCGCCTTCTTTTCCTGACGCCATCTGCACAGTGTACTCACCAGCCACAAAATCTCCGCTCTCGACATATTGACCGGTGGCATATTCCGCCAGACTGACCTGGTCAGCAAAGAAATGGTCAATAAATGAACGGCGCTCATAGCGATCGTAGTACAACTCGCGACGCCATTCGGCCTCTCCCTGGCCTTCGTGGTGGTGGATGCTGGGAATCCCGTCCTCCTCGGCCGGGGCAGACATGTCCAGAGGCTGGGCGTGGTAGTGCTCAAACCGGCGCGACAGTGTGTTGAGGATATTGGTTTTCAGTTCCTTGACACTGAACTCATACATCTGTCCGCCGCTGATTGGTGTCAGAATACAGGTGTAGGCGGGGCCGGCGATGACAATTTCTGCTGCCCCGTCTTTATCAATGTCCAGCATTTCCATACTTAATGTGGTCTTCCCTTCCCTCGCGTCCAGTACTTGCTCGCAGGCGATCAAGTGCCGGTAGATGGCATGCCGGAGATGAGGTAAGTAGAGCCCGCCAAAGACTCCGTGCCAATAAGCATCATTGGTCTGACCCCGGTAGAGTTCCCGTTCGGCCTCTGCTCTGGCCATACCAGCCGGCAGGCTTTTTAGGCGTTCACTCAAATACAGCATTTTCTTATGCATATTGTTGCTTTCCGGATATTTAACAAGAAAATTCTTCCAAATACCCCCTCTGATAAAGGGACGAAACCGCTCTAGCTGGCAGTTGTTTTCCAGTTCCCGGTGAACCTCGCTAAATTGTCTGGCACGGTTAGCGGGTAAAGACCACTGGCCCATTTCAAAGTAAGACGCCGTGGGAAGATAGATCCTGCCCAGCGGCCGCTGCTGTGCCATTACCTCAGAAAAGGTAGCCGTAACCACCCAGTTCTGATTATGCTCCAGCAGTGAGAAAAACTGTTCGAGCCATCCCTGCTCATAAACCCAGGCAAAAGTGTGCGGCCAGCTGCCATATTTTTCTCCATCATCTACCACAATAGCGCAAGCAGACTCACCTGATTGGGCGATTTCTCGTAAATAGTCAATAGTTTTTTCCGGCGGCTGAAACGGGGTCAGGTAACGCAGGTTAGCATCAATGGGGAAAACGGCTAACGTATGTCCCTCTTCCTCGGTTAGATAATAACCATGCAGTTCCGGCTGGCTGAGCCCTGCGCTGATCAGGTGATAGTCGTCAACCAGAACGTATTGGATGCCGGCCCGTCTGATTGATTTAACGATCGCGGAATCCCACACCCGCTCGGCCAGCCACATTCCCCGGGGCCGCTGGCCGAATTTATCATTAAGATACTCAGACAGCCACTTCACCTGTTCCACGCGGTCGTGTTCGGGAATCGCCGCCAGAATCGGCTCGTAGAATCCCCCCCCGAGCAGTTCCACTTGTCCGGCCAGCGTTAATCCCCGAACGAGATCAAACCAGTCGGGATGATTTCTTTCGATCCATTCAAGCAAGCCCCCGCTATAATGGAGTGTAACCTTAACCGCTGGGTGCTTACACAGTACCTCCAGAAACGGTCGATAGGAATGCTGATAGACGTTCTCAAAAATAAAATCAAAATTACCAATGGGTTGGTGGCAGTGAATGCCGAACAGAAGTTGTACCTTATTCATACTGGGGTCGTCCTCCTGCTGAAAATCTTGACTCGCTGGTTGTATTCAGGCCAGGCAAGTTAATCCAGAGAGGGGCGCCGGCCGGCCATTTTTCAAGTTCGCCCCGCTCATTGGCGATAATAACCGCTAACGCAAATCTCCTTGGCCCAACCAGACCAAGGTCAGACAGTGGAATAGCCAATTCTAAGACTTGCTCTAAGCCAAACTGCTTGATTGTAGTCACATGTTCGGCTGCTCCATCAGTTTGCCGCCGCAGTTCCACCTTCATCCTCGCTGACTGCTCAAGCTTACCTGGCTGAGCACAAACCTCAATTAGATAACTGTTATCGTGGACCACTTGAAAAATAATGCGCGGCTCTTCTCCGTAAGATTCACGCAAATCTGGTTCAGCCCCCTTCAGCCACTGACAACCCGCCCCATCCAGGCGGATAAACAGGTACGTATCATTAAATCCAAACCACAGCCTTTCAAATAAATAGTTGGCCCGCTGCATAGTCACGCTACCTTTGGTCAGGTCTAATGAACCGGCCGCCAGCCACTCATCGCTACTGGTTTCCCGTCCATCGATTACCGGCCAAATATAGCCTACCGGCTCATTGACCAGATCGATGGCACCGGTTTCCGCCACCGGCCGTTCGAGAAAGGCTGGCGGTTCCCAATTAAAACTGCGGTAGACATTGATTAGATGACGACGAAAAAGTTCATCAAATTCAGCATCCAGCGCACTGGAATGGGTATCGCCAAACCACCAAAACCAGTCGCTCCCCTCCGCCATCAACATCGACCGCCAGGCCAGTTCCTGATCTTCAGTTGACGCAGGTTGCTGTCGGCTGAGTCTAACCAGATCGTTCCGTGCTCGGGCCAGATATTCCCAAGCTCGATTTTTGGGTTTTTGCCCGATCCAGGTCGCGAAATTTGCCCCGATCCAGGAGCCGGGGAAGATCGTGCGCAGTGTCTGGTGCGTACCAAATCTGGCTAAATATTCAGAAAAAGTAACCAGTTCAAGTTCTGGATGATCAACCAGGGCCCGATAAATCCCGGTGAGAAAATCATACCCATTATTATGATAATGTTCCCAGGCGTTCTCCCCGTCCAGAATAATCGAGACCAGGTGGGAACGGCCATCCGGCAAGTGCCCTTTGAGTTGCCGCAAACGGTGTATTAGGTCTCCAATGGCATCATTGGTATGCCAACGGTGGTATACAAAGCCAATCAGATCCGATATGTGATGGTCACGGAAAAAGATATTCAAGCTGCCATCCGATAGTTCCAGTTGATAGGGCTGATACAGCCATTCTCGGCTGTCCCAATCACAAAACCCCTGTTGATACAAAGTCCTCCCCAGGATTTCTTCATCAGAAGCCGTCCAACTAATTCCATTAGTAGCCATGAGTTCAAGAGCCGCTCGACTAACTGCGCCCTCAGAGGGCCACATACCGGCCGGTCGCGTTCCAAAAATCTCTTGATGGAATTCAATGGCCTCCCTAATCTGCCGGTCAGCATCCTCTGGAAAAGCAAACCGTTGAGCTGGCAAAGGAACATCAGATTGGGATTCTCTGGCCACACAGGTATCACACAGCAGGGGCAAAATGGGGTGATAGAACGGTGTGGTGGATAGTTCAACCACCCCTTCAGCCTGGAGTTGCTGATACAGGGGAATCAATTCCCTGATGATCTGTCGCTGCTTATTAATTATCACTTCTTTGTCTCCGGCCGTGTAGTTTTCCCCTTTAAGAATTAGCTCTTTTAGTTCCGGGTCCCGGGTCTTAGGTAAATAGCCAAACCAGGCCAAATTAAACCACACCTGTAAATCCATGATATCTTGGTGGTTAAAACGGGCTAATTTATGCTCCCAGGAGTCATAGCCGTCTCGTTTCTCCCAAAGTTGGAGATAGCGCGGATACGGTCTGATCAGATTATCAAAATTAGCGTGGAAAAAATTTTGGAGCAAGAAAAGTTTTTCCCCATAGGTCATCTCGCTCGGGTCTTTTTCCGTGTACTCCAAATAAAGGTCACGGCCTTCACCACCAGCGTAATCGAGCAGCTGCACCAAAAGTGAGGGCACAAAATTAAAGTTAGCCTTCGCCCCTTGAACTTCGGCCACAATTTTGCCCATATCATAATAACTTTTTATTCCGTGGAGCCGAACCCACGGCAGAATATAGCGGCCCTGGCGCAAGTCCTTGTAACAAGGCTGGTGCATGTGCCACAAGACACTCACATAAAGACGGCTTCCCATACTCTGCCACTCCCTCTATAGAAACATCATTAGAAACATCATTCCCGGGTTAACTGAAATCCAATCTTCCTTAGTATCCGCCAAATAGTGGAGGGAAATACTTTGAGGCGAAAATAGAGAAAATAAAAAAAATAAAAAGGTGTTCCAAATGTTTGGATACACCTGGTTTAATGCTTAACTGACCTTCTCTAAAACGTCCGCCAATCTGACGGAAACCAGTTTGGACACTCCATTGTCCCCCATGGTCACCCCGTAGAGCACATCCCCCGCTTCTATCGTTCGCTTGCGGTGGGAAATCACCAAGAACTGCGTTTGGTGAGCGTACTCGGTGAGGAACTGAGCAAACCGCTCTCCATTAATCTCATCAAGTGCTGCCTCGATTTCATCCAGGACGCAAAACGGGCTTGGCCGGGTACGCAAAATAGCAAACAAAAGGGCAATTGCGGTCAGCGCCCGCTCGCCGCCCGATAAAAGGGACAATTGCTGCAGTTTCTTCCCCAGTGGCTGAGCAATTATTTCCACCCCGCTCTCCAAAATATTCTGATGTTCAGCCAACCGTAGTTCAGCTCGACCACCCCCAAACAACTCCTGAAAAACATCGTTAAAGTGAGCATTAACCTCATTAAAGGTTTCAGTAAATTTCTTAATCATTAAACTATCCATTTCGCTAATCACTTGATAAAGAGCCTGCTTGGCCTCTTCCAGATCCACGCGCTGATTCCTCAAGAAATCCAAACGCTCATTGAGGCGCTGATATTCTTCGATCGCCCCCAGATATACCTCACCCATCGCTGCCAACTCATCTCGTCTGGTCGCGATCTCTTCAACCGTTTCTCGACGGTTCACCAGCTCCGTCTGATTGGCCAGAGCCTGTTCAAAGGTTAATCCATAATTTTCCATTATCCGCTGCAAATTGCTCTGGATCTCCATTTCTAAGCGACCGGCTTTTAGTTCGGCCTGATGAATCTGACTGCGCAAATCAGTCAGGTGCTTCTGCCCATCCCGCCATTCTTCTTCCGCCTGAGCAAGTTGACTGGCCAGTTCAGTCCGCTGGGTGTGGAAAAACCTTAACTTCTCCCGGGCGTTCTGTTCTGCCTCCATGATCTGGGCTAAGCGAACCTGTTCTTGAGTGATCACTTCTTGCAGGCTGACCTGTTTTTGTTTCAACTCAAGCAAACGCCGCTGTTTAACCAGATGATCCTGTTCATATTCTTTTTGTGTCTGCCAGTACCGCTCCAAACTCCTGAGCAAACCCTGCAATTCTCTGTCTAATGCCGTCATGTCTACCTTAGCCGCCATAATCCGCGCCTGAAGTTCCTGAACTAACCGACGTTTGTCCTTTAAATACTGCTGAGTCGATGCGATCTGGTGCTCCAGTTGTACCTGTTGATATTCCAATTCTGTGATTTTCTGGCTTAATTCCTTCTGATGCTGGTCATCTTTCTGCACCTGCTCCTTAATATCGTATTCCTCATAGGTTAAAACATCGCCGCGTTGCATAAGTTTACGCAGCTCTTCCCGCTGGTAGAGCACGTCTCTCTGCCGTTCAGCCAGTTCGATCTGCCAGGTGTGAATCCGCTCCTGAATACGGTTCAACTGTTCATCCAGTTCATTTAACTCGTGTTCCGTTTTTTTCTCCCGTTCCTGGCCTGCCAGAACTTCCAGCTCAAGGTTGTCAACCAGCTTCTTGAGTTCGGCCAGTTCCTGCTTTCGTCCAAGCAAGGTTGAATCACGCAGCGGCTGGCTTCCGCCAGTGATTGAACCACCTGGGTGTACCACTTCCCCGGCCGTTGTGACAACTTTCCAGGTGAATTTAGTCTGACGAGCCAGTTCAAGAGCCTGCTCCAGGTTCTCCACGACCAGAACCCGCCCCAGCAAAAATTCGGCTACTATTTGGTAGCGTGACTCAAACGCGACCAGGTCAGCAGCCCGGCCCAGAAACCCTGCGCCGGTCTGTTTTAAGTTAATAATAGATGGTTTGACCGTTAGTGTATTGAGCGGCAGAAAGGTGGCACGGCCCCAGTTTCTAGCCTTGAGTAACTGTATCACCCGGTTCGCCACCTGATCGTTTTCCGTTACCAGGTACTGCAGCGCTCCTCCCAGGGCAACCTCGATGGCTTTTTCCAGTCCCGCTGGGACTTTAATCAGTTCCGCTACCGCACCACATACTCCTTGGGTCAGTGGTTCACCTCTTTTTTGTGAACGCAGAACCTCCCGGACAGAGCGGTTATAACCCTCAAAATCCTGCTCCATTTCTTGTAAAACACGCAGTCTTGACCTGGTCGACTGCAGTTGTTCTTTTAGTTTGCGCATTACCTGTTGTTCTGCCTGGCCCCGTTTGGTAACTTCGGCCTTACGCCCCTCAAGGGCTGTTCGCTGTCGCTCTAATGCCGCTACTTGTGTTTGTCCCTGGTTTAATCTGGCTTCTTCCTGGGCAATACGTTTTTCCCATTCCTGTTTCTGGAAGAAAAAGTTATCTCTGGCTTTTTGTAATTCCGCCAGTTTTCGGACGCGATTCTCCCGATTGAACGCCACCTGCTTCAATTCGTGACGACAGCTGCCTAAAGCGTTTAATATTTCAATCAACTCACTTTTTCCATCCTCTAGAGAAGCCTCACCGGCCACCACTTCCGCTTCAGCTTGTCTCAAATCTACCTCCAAACAGGTGAGTTCCCTCTCCCATTTCGCCAACTCCTCCTTCAATCGAGCAACCTTTCCTTCTTCCAGCCCGTATTCTTCCTTTAGCTGAGCCAACCGGTTTGTGAGTTCCTCTATCTCTTCCGTCAGTGCATAGGCCTGGTCAGTAATATTCTGCCAGCGTTCCTCGGCCAGACGGATCGAGGCCTCGCATCTTTCCCGCTGCTGACTCAACTGGTGAACTTTTTGTTGCTGTTCGCTGATCTGCTGATCCTGTGCTTGCAGATCCCGACGGTATTCAGATACACTGGATTCCAAACCTGTCACCAGTTTTTCCTGTTCAGCCGCTTCCTTCCTCCAGGCCACAAGTTGGGCCTCGACCATTTCCCAGTCACGCTGTAGTTTCTCCAGATCATGGGTCCATAAATTAATTTCCAGTTCTTTGATGCGCTCACGGCATTGTTTGTACCTTCTGGCTTGCTCAGCCTGAATCCGAAGCGGTTCAAGCTGATTTTCTAATTCTCGAATGATATCGCCAATGCGTAGCAGACTCCTTTCCGTCTCCTCCAACTTGCGCATCGCTTCTTTTTTCCGGAATCGGTATTTGGTAATCCCGGCGACCTCTTCGAGCATCAGCCTCTTATCTTCCGGCTTAGAATTTAAGACTTCTTCGATCTTTCCCTGGCCAATTATCGCCAGCGCTCCCCGGCCCAGACCAGTATCCATAAACAGTTCCTGGATGTCTCGCAGGCGACAGGGGGTCTTATTGATCAGGAATTCACTTTCCCCCGACCGGTACAGCCGTCGGGTGACCCGGACCTCACTGAACTCCACGGGTAAAAAACCAGTCGCGTTATCAATCGTGAGCGACACCTCGGCCATCCCAACTGGGCGCCTCCTATCACTGCCGGAAAAAATAATATCCTCCATACGCTCGCCTCTTAGGCTGCGGGCATTTTGCTCCCCCAGCACCCAACGGATGGCATCAGTAATATTGCTCTTGCCACAACCATTCGGCCCAACAACCACGGTCACCCCAGGACCAAACTCCAGGTCCAGCTTATCGGCGAATGATTTAAACCCTTGAATCTCTAACCGCTTTAATAAAGCCATTTGTTCGACCTAACCCCATTCCTCCTGAACACTTAAAATCTTAAGCAAGTTTTTAATGCAAACCAAGTCGCCCCTCATGCTATTCATAGAATATCAATACCCTCATCATGCGTCAACCTCACGATAAATACCCTTACTAAAGGTGCTTTTCCACAGCCCGAGACTACAGTTGCTTCCCCTAAACCCAATAATAATTGCATATCGCAACATAGGATGCTACAATAATATTGCATATTGCATTATATTATATAAAGGAGAAGAAGCAATGACGTTAAACAATCAGCCTTCACACCTGGAGACAATATTAGACAGCATCGCGGACGGAATTTTCACGGTCGATCTGGATTGGCGCATTACCTCGTTTAACCGGGCGGCAGAAAGAATTACTGGTATGTCACGCGAAGAAGCAGTTGGTAAGATGTGCTTCGAGGTTTTTCACGCCAATATCTGTCAGGCAAACTGTGCGCTCAAAGAAACACTGGCCACCGGCCGAGAAATCATTGATCAACATGTAAATATAATCGATCGAGCTGGCAATATCGTGCCAATCAGCATCAGCACCGCGGTTTTAAGGGATGAAAACGGCATGGTAGTTGGTGGAGTAGAAACCTTTAGAGATCTTTCAACTATCGAGGAACTACGCAAGCAATTATTGCAGAAATATACTTTTGAGGACATCGTCAGTAAAAACCACGAAATGATCCAGATTTTTAACCTGCTTCCTCTAATAGCTGAAAGTGATAGCAATGTATTGATTCAAGGACCCAGTGGCTCAGGCAAAGAACTAATCGCCAGGGCGATCCACAACCTGAGTCCACGAAAATCCTTCCCTTACGTGGCCGTAAACTGCGGTGCGCTGCCGGATACTTTGCTTGAGTCCGAGCTGTTTGGATACGCTAAAGGCGCTTTCACTGGCGCTGATAAAGACAAACCAGGGCGTTTTACCCTCGCTGAAGGGGGAACCATCTTTCTGGATGAAGTCGGAGAAATCTCCCCGGCTTTTCAAGTTAAGCTGCTGCGGACGATCCAAGAGCGAGAGTATACCCCTCTGGGAGCAACCAAAACAGTCAAAATGAACGTGCGGGTAATTGCAGCGACGAACAGGGATCTGCTCCAGTTGGTCCGCCAAAACAGTTTTCGCGAGGACCTGTATTACCGGCTGAACGTGGTTAAGATTGAACTGCCGTCGCTGGCTGAGCGGCGGGAGGACATCCCCCTTTTAATCGACCACTTTATCCGGCGCTTCAACCTGCGCCGGGGAAGAAACATCACCGGTATATCCCCAGCGGCTCTGCGCTGCTTAATGGAATATCATTTCCCTGGCAACATCCGGGAACTGGAAAACATCATTGAATACGCTTTTGTGGTCTGTCAAGGACATACGATCGGTCCTGAACATCTCCCAAAAGAGATCTGGCAAAAGCAACCCTCCGCTCCCTCAAATTCCGCTATTCTCCCCCTCGTAATTAACCGTTCCAGCGAGGCAGAGGTAATTCGCCAGGCACTCATGCTAAACGGCGGGCACAAGGGTAAAACCGCCGCTGCCTTAGGAATTGACCGGAGCACCCTCTGGCGGAAAATGAAAAAATACGGGCTTTGAATAAGCTAGAATCCCTTTCGCTGTCGTGTTGATCTGGGTGCAGACTTTTCTTCCATTCGGCCGTAGTTTTTCTCGATCGACGAAAACCTGAAGCTGATTGATGCGGGACATTTTACCCCAAAAATCCTGGAAGTCATAATCTTTTCTGAAACAAAGCGCAGGACTGCGCCTCTGGATCATGACATCTGATGATCCTTTGCAAACCTTCTTTCCCAACTTGCCTCAGAATTTCTGCGGCGTGAAGGCGCCGCGGCACTCTTCGTTTTAAATCCCCATACCGGGATATGCTAACCACGCACCCGAACCGGGTTTCTTCGCGGCCCTGGATCTCGACGAAAAACCGGCACTCGCCGCAGGTGTGGAGGGCTTTTTCGCGCATCTCGGGCAGAATCAAGCGATGACTTTCCCAGAGCCTGTTACTGCCCATTTACCACACCGGCCCCGGTTAGCGAAACTCCCCTGAAAATCGCATTTTTCCCCAGCGGTTCCTGAGCCGATCGCAGACTTCTTCTGCCTGGTGGACCTTCTCCCGGTCAATAAAAAACTGCAACTGTTCGGGCGCACCTCTTTTCAAGTGCCCTAAGCCTACCCCGACCAGCCGCACCCGCCAACCGGTTGAGCAGTGCTTTCGCCACAAAAAGACCGCGGCCTTGTATATGTCTGCCGCCAGGTCGGTATAATGTGGCAGGGTTTTGACCCGGTGCAGAAAGGTCAGGTTGGAGTCGCGCATGGTTATTGCCAGCGTCCTTCCCTTGTAGCCGTGTTCCCGGGCCCGGGCAGCCACGTACTCGGACAGCTCCAGGAGCGGCACGCGGATGCGCTGTTTGATTTTCCTGGCGATCTCCACCGGCGGGCCGAATAGTTTCTCGCAGCCCGTTACATCCAGAAACGCTTCATCGATGGAAAACGGTTCAACCAGCGGGATGAATTCACGGAAAATCGCCAGGACCCGGGTGGAATACCGGATATATTTGGGGTAATCGGAGACGCGGAATATCCCCTGGGGACAGATTCCCTTCGCCTCGGAAACCAGCATCCCGTTTTCACGCCGAATTTCTTCGCTTCATATGAAGCCGCAATGACAATTCCCCGGCGTTTGTCCGGGTCACCGGTGATGATCACCGGTTTCCCTTTCAGGTCCGGCTCCAGAGACTGGTGCCCAGAGGCAAAAAAGCGTTCAGGTCGCAGAGCAGGATGGCGCGCATGCTATCAACTCCAAACACATGTTCTAAGTGACATCCTCCCCTCAATGAATTGAGGGGCATTCCATCGCGGGATGACGGCTTTCGCCGCAGGTTAGCCAGCATTCCCCGGATGATCCGGATCATCACCTTGGCCTTAAGGGGTGTCACGCTCCCCTTTCTCCCAGGGTCATGCCCCGAGAGCATCGAGCGCTCTGGCGGCAATGTTCAAAGCCCCAACCCTGTCCGCATCGGACTGGTAGCCGCATTTGGTACACCTGAACCAACCCTGAGTTTTACGGTTGTAGTGGGAAACATTCCCGCACCGCGGACAGGTTTTGGAAGTCTCTTTGGGGTCGACATAGATTACAGGCACTTCAGCAAGAGCGGCCTTGTACTCAATGAACGAGGCCAGCTCCCGGAAGTTCCACCCGGACATCATCCGGTTGAACTTCTTGGAGCCCTTGACACGCTCACGGATGCCCAGAAGGTTTTCTAAAGCAATAGCTTTCCCTTCAGCCTTTGCTATTTCAATAATACGCTTTGATATACAGTGGTTGATATACCGCATCCAACGGCGTTCACGACCGGCTTCTTTTTTGACACGGGAAAGCCAACCTGCACGCTGAAGTGCTTTGCGTCGCTCTGCCCAGCGTTCTTTGCGCCATCTTACCTGGCGGCCGTCAAAGAATACATTATTGGACAGAACAGCTAGTTTGACGATACCAAAATCGACCCCAATTATACTGCCTGGCTCGTTGAAACCAGTTTGATAAACAATGGATATACTAACGTACCACTTGCCATCTTTACCTCGCCATATCTCCATTGACCCCTGACGGCAGGAACCTCCTGCCAGGTCCTGGAGTCTTCTGGCGTGGTATGCAGAGGCAGCAAGGGGTACGGCTATCTGGCTCCGGCCGGAGGAGACAGGAAATTTGATAACCCACGTTCCAGAAGGGAGCTGGTGAAGGGAGTAGCAGTCCTGCCGCACCATTACCGGGACTGTTTTCTCAAATTTGGGCAGACTGGCTTTCTTGCCTCTCTGCTTGCGGGAAAGGTAGGAGCGCCTAGCGGACAGGGCTTTAAGCATGGCGCACTGGAGTGTGCCCCGGTTGAGGTCGAACAGCTTACCTGCCTGCCGGTAGGTTTGGTGGTTTAAATGTGCCCGGCTGGTAGTGTTCAAGATTTCGGCCTGCTCCAGGAACCAGGAGCACGCCTGGCGGTAGGTTTCCAGCATGCGGGCCATCTTCTCCAGCTTTTCTTTGTTGGGTGGCAGGAGCTTTATTTTGAGTGTTACCGTCTGCATTCAACATCTCCTCCGATCTGCTTAAATTATAGCACGACCAAAGAGAAAAACTAAGCCGCCATTCATCCCCCGATCAAAAAAAGAAATCAGGACATTTTCCACTTTGCTGCCAGGTTTGGATGAATTGCGGGTCTGGCTTGAGTCGGGAAATTGCCGTCACGTTGCTATGGAAAGCATCGGCATGTACTGGCAACCTGTCTACAATGTCCTTGAGGGAGCCTTCGACGGACCGTAGTAGCCGGGGCTAGTGGATATATAGGCAACGTGCAGCGTTGTCCAAGCGATTTCAGACCCTGTGGGCAGGCCCGTTTGAAACTACCGTAACCCCGTCAATATTTTGGAACTACGGCCTGTCTTAATGGTAACATGTACCATGATGTTAGACAAGAAAATTGGCTATACAAAAAAATCTTTGCACTCACTAATTAGTTTCTCCTAAAAAAGTAACTTTTTTAATACAACTTGTATTCATCTAATGAACTCAGCGCTTGGTTTTAATATCAGTTTCGGCTCTGTTTGATCCTTACTTGGCAATTTGAGCCGCTCTTGTTAGGTTATAAGCCCAAATACCGAAGCCAACCCAGGTCCTTGAGCCGATAAGTCCCCTGTACCGGCTGCGACTCAAACCGTACTTTTCGTTTCAGGTTAATGACATCAAGGGCTTCGTTACAAACTTTTTCTGTAATCCCAGTTACTTGTTGGGTAATTGCATTAAGATCTTCCCAGGACTCCTGGGTCCGGCGTCGCAATAACTTGGCAATGGATAAAATATTTTGTTTAACTTCCCCAGTTCGGTCAACAAAGTTTTGAGCAGCATGGGAAGCAACTTTGCAGACCTTGCTGACCATTCGGGTAATCACCTTAACGCCATCCTGTAATAGAACAGCGTCCGTTGGATGATGGATGTCGAATTCAACTACGGTTGTATCCACCCGCAGTTCGCGGGTTTTAAGGATTTTGTCTTCTTTCAGTTTGAGTACTAAAATTTCGTTCAGTTGTTCGACTACTTCATCTCCATACCGTTGACGGGCCTTAATGAGCGTTGAGGAATCTGGCATTTCCTCATCGAGGGCGATTCGGCAGAACAGCCGACAGGTGATACTGTCACCGACTTCTTTCATCAGACTTTCGTAACCCAGTTTATAGCGCTGTTTCAAATACATTAACCGCAAAAAGGTTTCAATAGCCAGAGTTGGCCTGCCTCTTTTGGTATTGAATTTTTCTATAAACGGTTGCATAAAACGGGGATCGTCAAGCATTTTATCCACTTTGGCCAACTCATCTGGTAATGATTTTACCGACTCGGGAAGGATACTCTCCCAAATGTTTATTTGATTATCTTGAATTTTTAGCATCATGACCACCTCAAAAAAGGATTTTTGAGGGGCCGTAAAGAATTAAAGAATTGGAGAATAAGGAATTCGGCCCCTTGTTTGGAATTGGCCACTCACTCGCTGGCAATCGCATAAAGGGCGGGATTCATGGAACCCCGCCCGTAAAACATGTCCTTTTTCTCCTTCGTTCTAAACGCAACACCTAAAACGAAACGTCCCCCGCGATGACCCGGCGGCACGAGCCGTCCGCCAAACGCAACACCAAACATCCGTCCTCATCGACATCAGTCGCCAGTCCCTCAACCTCTTCCGTCGGCTGGGTGACTTTGACCCACCGGCCCAGGGTATAAGACAGTTGTTTCCACTCCTGGAGCAGCGATGGAAAACCGCCGTGGATAAAACTCTGATAAGCCGTTTCCAGTTCCTCCAGGATCCGTTGCAGTATCTTTACCCTGGAGAAGGGTTGACCCAGTTCAACCCGGATCGAGGTGGCGATGGTGCGCACTTCCGGGGGAAACGCGGTCATGTCTACATTAGCGTTGACACCGATACCGATCACCACGTAGTTGATCTTCTCCACTTCGGCGTTAAGCTGCGTCAGGATCCCGACCAGCTTTTTCCCACCTACCAGCAGGTCATTCGGCCACTTGATGCGAACGTCCAGCCCCGTGAGGCCGCGCAGCGCTCTGGCCACGGCCACCGCGGCCACCAGCGTGATCTTGGTTACCTCCGACGGTGCCAGAGGTGGCCGCAGGATAACCGAAAACCAGATTCCCTGACCTGACGGAGAAAACCAGTTCCGCCCCAGCCGCCCTCGCCCCCTGGTTTGCTTTTCCGCCACCACGACGGTTCCTTCCGGCGCCCCCTCATTGGCCAGTTCTCTGGCCACATCATTGGTTGAACCCACTTCAGCGTAGTGATGAAACTGCCGGCCAAAGACATGCGTCTGCAAGCCCGCCTGGACTTCACCCGGTAACAACAAATCCGGCCTTTCAAGCAATCGATAGCCTGAACGTGGTTGCGAGTCAATCACATATCCTTCCTCCCGCAAGGCCTGAATATGCTTCCAGACGGCGGTCCGACTAACACCCAGCCGGCGGCTTAGTTCCTCACCAGAAATGTATTCTCCTTGTCGCTGGCTCATTAATTGCAGTATTGTATCCCTCATGCTCAATTCCCACCTTAAATAACGTTAGCCACGTCCCACATCGCTTGACCTCAAACAGTAGCGCAATATTTTCATTTCTTGTTGGCGCCGCATCAGCGGCACGGGGTCTGCAAAGAAAAAACTGCTGTTGTTTACGGCAGTTTAAATGAAATTAATTATATTTGTCTACTGGCCGAATCAACGGGGTTCAACAATGAATTTAATGGCTGTCCGTTCTTCACCGTCAATCGCGATCTCCACGAACGCCGGTATCGTAACCAGATCGATTCCGTTCGGGGCGATAAACCCCCGGGTAATGGCTATGGCCTTAATGGCTTGATTAACTGCGCCGGCTCCCACGGCCTGGATCTCCGCCCGGCCTTTTTCTCGCAATACCGCCGTAAGCGCCCCAGCTACAGACTTTGGGTTGGAATGAGCTGACACCTTTAGTACTTCCACAGGTGATTCCTCCCTATCTTGAATTGAATGTAGTACAACATCTTCCCTTATAAAATTATTTTATTCGATAACTGGATAAAAATTCCTCTCTAGTTAAAATCATGTGCGGAATTTTTTGTCCCGCTGCGGCTACCCCGATCGCTAGAGCCGGTAACTCCTTTAATGGTTCAATCTTGATCTCCTGGAGTCCCCAAGCTGCTTGAATTCGTTTAATATTTCCACGGTAATGTCCGACCAGCGGTGAAACTTGCTGGGGCGGAGTGAATAAAACCACCCCACTCGGTCTGGGATCAAGCTTAGTTAACCATCGTCTAAGCAGTTCCGCAGCCTGTTCTCCGACCAACGCCGAATACACCAGTTCGCCAAAAGCTGGATGAAAGGGACCCGCAACCACCTCGCCCTCAGCCATCAAGGTTTCTGTTGGCTGGAGTCCTAGCCGAACGACCGGGATCCCCATCTGGCTGAACAAGATCAACGCATCCTTAGACCAGTTTACCGCCTCACTCAAGGACAGCGGCTGGTAGTTTCCGGTCATGTAAAGTTTATGAAGAACCGTATCTTTTAATACCAAAGCAGGGTAAATTCGGACAAAATTGGCGGCCAGCCGGATTACTCCCCGGACAGTCATTAACATTTTATCTCGGGTATCCCCAGGTAATCCGATCATCATCTGAATACCCAACCGACATCCAGCCTGCCGCACCAACTGACTGGCGCGAATGATGTCCGCCGGGGTATGTCCTCTTTTTGACTCAAGCAGCACTGACGGGTCTAATGACTGCGCTCCTAACTCTACGGTAAGTACTCCTTGGCGATGAAGTAAGGCCAGCAGTTCCCCGCTCACGCAGTCTGGTCGGGTCGAAATGCGGATCCCGTCGATCTGACCACTTCGCCAGACTTGAGTAGCTGGCTCTAACAATTCAAGCTGCTGTTCCACGGGTAGGGCGGTAAAACTCCCTCCGTAGAAAGCCACTTCAATCGTCTTGTTACTTTTCACTGGGATAGTCTGCAGGTATGAATAAATCGTCTGTTTTATCTCTGCCGGCGTTGGCAAAGTGGTCTGGCCAGTAATCTTGCGCTGGTTGCAAAAAACACAGGCGTGAGGGCAGCCCAGGTGGGGCACAAAAATCGGAATAATGTAGTACTGCTTACTCATTGTTCTTCGGCTGGGCACGTAACCACAACACCAGATCCTCCCGTTCCAGAACTGCCCGTGCCGCTTTTTGTTCAGCCTCTTTCTTGGTTCGTCCGACACCCTGGCCTAACACTTGCTGGCGAAATACCACGCCGGCGACAAACCGTTTGTCGTGATCGGGGCCATACTCATCAATAATCCGGTAATTTACCGTTTCATCTGTTTGTTTTTGCACCAGCTCCTGCAAAGCAGTTTTGTAGTCGCCGTAATTGCCCTCCGCTACTTTAGCAATATCTTTTTCCAGATGACCTAAAATAAATGCTTGGACCGGCGCCAACCCCACCGATAGATAGAAGGCCCCGATGACCGCCTCGACCGCATCAGCCAGAATTGATGGCCGCTCGCGCCCTCCGTTCATTTCTTCTCCCCGGCCCAACAGCAGATATTTCCCGATCCCTAGTTCTCGCCCGACTTTGGCCAGAGTTGGTTCACAGACAACTGCTGCTCTAATCTTGGTTAAATCACCTTCTGGCTTGTGTGGATAGGTGAGGTAAAGATACGCGCCGACGACCAAACCGAGCACTGCATCCCCGAGAAACTCCAGCCGCTGATTATGCTCCCAGCCCAAATGGGCGTTCTCATAAGCATAGGACGGGTGGGTCAGAGCAATATTCAGTAGAGTTGGCCGGGCATCTAATAAACCACAGGTCTTTTGAAATTCACGGAGTTGAAGCAGTCGTTTTTGGTCCACTGTTTTCTCACCTTTAGCAGAGTGACAAAGCCCGATTTAACGGGCTTTGTGATATTATCTAAATGTAATCTTCATTAAGCCTCATATTTTTTGATCGCTACCGTGGCGTTATGTCCCCCAAAACCAAACGAATTTGAAATGGCTACCTTCACCGGCATCGCCCGGGCAGTGTTTGGAACATAGTCCAGATCGCAATCGGGGTCCGGAGTCTCGTAGTTGATTGTTGGCGGTACCAGTCTATTTTGGATGGCCAGGACAGAAGCAATCAGTTCAACTGCCCCCGCTGCCCCTAGAAGGTGACCGGTCATGGATTTGGTTGAACTAATCGCGACTTTATAAGCATGTTCACCAAAAACTCGCTTAATTGCTTCTGTTTCAAAACGGTCATTTAAATCCGTCCCTGTACCGTGAGCATTAATATAATCAACCTCTTCAGGTTTAAGCCCAGCATCAGCCAAAGCCAGCGCCATCGCCATCGCCGCGCCTTCGCCACCCGGTGCTGGGGCCGTGATATGGTGAGCATCAGCCGTAGCACCGTACCCGACTACTTCCGCCAGAATAGTCGCGCCACGTCTCTGCGCATGCTCTAAAGTCTCCAGGATCAGGATGCCCGCTCCTTCCCCCATCACAAAACCATCACGCTTGAGATCAAACGGCCGGCAGGCCTTTGTCGGGTGCTCGTTATTGGTGGACATCGCCTTCATGGCGCAAAAACCGGAAAAAGCCAGCGGGGTAACTGAGGCCTCAGTCCCGCCCGCGATCATCACCTGGGCACCACCTCGCTGCAGCCATTTAAAGGCCTCACCCACACTGTTGGTTGAAGAGGCACAGGCGGTCACAATCGTGGTGTTTGGCCCCTTGGCTCCAAGATTTATTGAGATCTGGCCGGCTGCCATATTGCTGATAATCATTGGCACAAAGAACGGACTAATCCGGCCCGGGCCACGCTCCCGCAAGACTCTGGCCTGGTCCTCTATTGTGGCGATACCGCCAATGCCGCACCCCAGGATCACGCCAACCTGGTACGGGTCCTCATCAGCCATATTCAACCCGGCGTCGTTAATCGCCATTTGCGCCGCCACCACCGCAAATTGGGTAAAGCGGTCCATGCGCTTAGCTTCTTTTTTATCCAAATACAAACTGGGATCGAAATCGCGTACCTCGCCGGCAATTTTGGTCGGCAGGTCGTCGACATTAAAGGCTGTTACCCGGTCGATCCCGGAACGTCCCTGGCTCAGAGCTTCCCAGTACTGGTCTTTGCCGATCCCAACCGGCGAGACAACTCCCAGCCCGGTTATTACCACTCGATTTGTCATATCGCACCTCATTCTCCAAGAATACTGTTAATCTCTTGTTTAAGTCGGGCAAAAATCTCTTTGACCGACAGAATTTCCTTAATCCGGTGAACGTTCTCTCCTGAAAAGACCAACCCCTCAAGCAAATTACCTTTCTGCGCATTATTAAGTGCTTTCAAGATACAGAAAGTATAAGAACATTGCTTTAGGCAATGATCACATTTAGTCGGCTTGGGTAGATCACCACCCAGGATGCGTTCGACAAAACTATTCATAATCGCCCGCCCTGGCAACCCGACTGGGCTTTTGATCAGTACCGTACCATTAGCGTTGAGATATAATTGTTTAAACTCTAGTGAAGCGCCGGACTCTACGCTTGCCGCAAAACGAGTCCCCATCTGTACTCCATTGGCCCCAAGGCGAAAAGCTTCAACAATGTCTTGCCCATCAATAATACCACCGGCAGCGATCACTGGAATATTGACTGCTTCCCTAACCTCTGGCACAATCTCCTTCATCGAACGGTCAGTACCTAGATGGCCACCGGCTTCTTTGCCTTCCACCACGACCGCCGCCGCACCCAGTTTCTCAGCCAACTTAGCCAACTTTGCCGAGGAAACAATCGAAACAATCGGTGTTTTCGTTTGTTTACCCCAATCATAGATATCCCGGGAAAAACCAGCCCCTGTCACCACCAGGTCAATCTTTTCCTCGATGGCTGTCTTAACTAACAAAGCAAAATCCCGAATAGCAAACATGACATTAATACCAATAATGCCGGATGTCAATTCACGAGCCCGCCTGATTTCGTGCCGCAATTCGTCGGCGGCCATGCCGGTCGCCGCAATCAAGCCAATTCCACCTTCTTCAGCCACTGCCGCCGCCAGTGAAGAGGTAGAAATACGAACAGCCATTCCTCCCTGGATGATCGGAATTCTCGCTACCAGATTACCGATATTTAACGCAGGTAATTTCATACTATTATATCCTCCATTGTTTTCCCGGGTATCTAAAGAGGGTCCCGTAGGCAATTCCACGGGACCACTTCTCTACTCTGCCAATGCATTCTTTATGTATTCTACTGCTTGCCCCACCGTCTTGATCTTCTCTGCCTCTTCATCAGGAATCTCGAGATCAAACTCTTCCTCTAATGCCATTATTAGCTCTACTATATCCAGGGAATCCGCATTCAGTTCCTCAAACGATGTATCCATCGTTACTTCATCTTCTTCTACACCTAATTGTTCAACGATGATCGCCTTAACTTTTTCAAAGATTTGCACATCATCACCTCCTTCCAACACTGCTCTTACATAACCATGCCACCGTCTACGTTTATGACCTGCCCAGTAATATATCCCGCCGCATCAGAGACTAAAAATAAGACCACCCGCGCGACATCCTCTGGATGACCTAACCGTTGCAGCGGGATCTGCTGAAGCATGGCCGTCCGGACTTCATCAGATAACTTTTCTGTCATCGCCGTTATGATGTAGCCTGGGGCCACCGCGTTGACCCGGATTCCTCGCGAACCCAGTTCCTGCGCCACCGATTTAGTGAACCCAATCACGCCCGCCTTAGCTGCGGCATAGTTGGCCTGGCCGGCATTCCCTTTGAGACCAACCACGGAGGAAATATTCACGATCACCCCACTCCGCTGCTTCATCATCGGTCTGGCCACCGCCCGGGTGCAATTGAAAACTCCCTTGAGATTGGTGTTCAACACCGCATCCCAGTCAGCCTCTTTCATCCGCAATAAAAGTTGATCCCTGGTAATCCCCGCATTATTAACCAGGATATCGATTCTACCAAATCGTTTGACCACCTCATTGATCATTGTCTCGACATCTTCACTCTTACTAACATCAGCCCCGAAGGCCATCGCTTCACCTTGATTAGCGTGGATCTCCGCGACTACCTCTTCGGCAGCCGCTTGTTCGGTCGGGTAATAGTTCACGACTACCCGGGCACCGGCTTTCGCCAGTTCAAGAGCGATTGCCCGCCCAATCCCTTGTGAAGCGCCTGTTATCAAGGCCACCCGCGCTTCTAAAATCATTTTAGCCACACTCCCCTAAATATGCAAGAGTATTTTCCAGGGACGCCCTGTCTTCAACATTCAGGACTTTGGCCTGCCGACTGATCTTACGGATCAATCCGCTTAACACCTTTCCCGGACCAACTTCAACGAAGACTTCAACCCCCGCCGCAACCATTCGCTGGACAATGGCCTCCCACTGCACCGCCCCTTCCATCTGGCAGACGAGAGCCTGGCGAATTTGATCACTAGTTTGAACATAATCGGCGTTTATATTCACAAGCACAGGGATCTGGGGTGGTCTAATTACTGCCTGTTCCAGATCGGACTTAAGCCGCTCCGCCGCCGGGTGCATTAACGGGCAGTGGAATGGTCCGCTTACCGGTAAAGTGACCGCCTTCTTTGCCCCCGCCAATTTCGCCAGGCGGACGGCCTCTTCAACAGCGGCCGTTGTGCCCGCGATGACGATTTGACCAGGGCTGTTGATGTTGGCCACCGTTACCACCCCAACTGAACTGGCCTGAGCACAGATATCAGCAACTCGGTCCCGTTCCAGACCCATAATCGCCGCCATCGTTCCCTGGCCCGGCGGAACCGCCTCCTGCATATACTGCCCACGCTTGCGCACCAGGGCCACCCCTGCCGTAAAATCAAGAGCTTGCGCCGCCGTAAGGGCTGTGTATTCACCAAGGCTATGCCCCGCCATCACTGCCGGTTTAACACCCGCCTCATCCAGCAGCCGCCAGCAGGCGTAACTGGTAGTAAAAATGGCCGGTTGGGTGTTGGCCGTCTGGCGCAGTTCATCTTCCGGCCCAGCAAAGCACAGCTGGGATAGGGCGTAGCCCAATGTCGCATCAGCCTGCTGATATATCTCCCTGACCACTGGATAATATTCCGCCAGTTCTTTACCCATTCCGGGGTACTGGGAACCCTGTCCGGGAAAAACAAAAGCAATTTTACTCACGCTGTAAATTCGACACCTCCGGCAAATCATTATTTTATTTCTTAACGATATATCCTTCCAGTCTCCGCATGACCTCTTCGGCTCCGTTAACCAGCTCGGCAATAATCTCCGCCGCTGGCTGAACCTTGGTCACCAGAGCCGCCACCTGGCCGGCCGCCACCGTGCCGTATTCAACATCTCCGTCGATCACCGCTTGTCTCAATTTGCCTTCACCTAACTTGAGCAGTTCTTCGAGCGAAGCTCCCGCAGCCGCCAGGTCCAGGTATTCCCTCGACAGCTTATTGCGGATCGCCCGGACGTAGTGTCCCGCCGCCCCGGTTACAACCGTATCCCGGTCTTTGGCTTTAATAATGGCCTGCTTATAATTAGGGTGCGCAATACACTCCGTCGCGCAGACAAAGCGGGTACCCAGTTGGACCCCAACCGCTCCTAAAGCTAGCGCCGCCGCCACCCCACGACCATCAGCGATTCCCCCCGCCGCGACCACCGGGATCTGCACGGCATCCACAATTTGAGGGACCAAGGCCATGGTGGTGATATCGCCAATGTGGCCACCGGACTCCATGCCCTCCGCAATGAGCCCATCCACCCCGATTCTTTCCAGCCGTTTGGCTAGGGCTACTGAAGAAACAACTGGAAAAACCTTGATCCCGGCCTCTTTAAACCGTTGAATGTGCTTGCCAGGATTTCCCGCCCCGGTGGTAACCACCGGGACCCGTTCCTCGATCACAGCATCTACTACAGCTTCCAGGTGGGGTGAAAGATACATTATATTAACCCCGAAGGGTTTACTCGTCACTGCTTTAACCTTCCTGATCTCCTTTCGAACAACATCCGCGGAAGCGTGTCCCGCACCAATAATCCCCAGTCCACCGGCTTGGGAAACCGCCGCCGCCAGTTCCGCGGTGGCCGCCCAGGCCATTCCTCCTTGAAAAATCGGGTACTGAATTCCTACCAGGTCGCATAAAACCGTTTTTAACATTTTACCTTATCCTCCTTATGCCTCGCCTAACCCACAAAAGAATATAACCTTACCAACGCAGCAGTACTGACCCCCAGGTTAAACCGGCACCAAAGGCCACCAGCAAGACCAAATCATCTGGTTTAATCCACCCCTGGCTGTTCACCTCATCCAGGGCGATCGGGATCGAAGCTGCGGAGACGTTACCATAGCGGTCCAGATTAACATAAACCCGCTCTGGCGGAATCCCTAACCTTTTGACCGTGGCGTCAATAATGCGCTGGTTGGCCTGATGCGGGATACACCAATCTACTTCCGCCACCGTTACTCCCGCCTTGTTCAAGCAGACTATCGCTGAATCACCCATTGCCCGCACCGCGTGCTTAAAGACCTCTGTCCCCTGCATGTGAATGTAGTGTAAATTCGCCTGAACTGTTTCAATCGAAGCTGGCAGGCGCGAACCACCGGCCGGTTGTTTTAAGAGTCCCCCTCCTTGCCCATCGGCCCCCAGGTGCAAGGAAAGCACTCCCCGTCCGGCTTCAACAGGGCGCAAGACAACCGCCCCTGCGCCATCGCCAAACAGGACACACGTATTCCGGTCCTGCCAGTTGACGATCCGACTGAGGGTCTCTCCTCCGACAACCAGGATGGTATTATACACCCCAGTAGCAATAAACTGGGTCGCTACCGATACTGCGTAGACAAACCCGCTGCAGCCAGCGGCAAGATCAAAGGCCGCCGCCTGACAGGCCGCTAATCGCTCTTGAACCAGACAAGCGGTTGAGGGAAACAACATATCCGGCGTGGCAGTCGCTACAATGATCAGGTCAAGTTCCCTAGCGGTCACACCGGCAGCTTGCATCGCTCGCTCCGCCGCTTTCACACATAGATCAGAAGTAGCCTCGTCATCTGCGGCGATCCGCCGTTGGCGAATACCACTACGCGTAACAATCCATTCATCACTGGTATCAACCATTCTCTCCAAATCCTGGTTGGTTAATATCCGTTCAGGCAAATATGAGCCAGTTCCAACTATACCCACTGACCGTAAACTAATGGTCATTCGCTGTTTCCTCTCCTGTATTCATAATTTGTGGAGTTTGCTCCTTGAGCACGCTTACAAAACTGCTCTCCACACACTCCCGCGCCACGCGTAGAGCATGACGGATCGCCTTAGCTTGCGAACTTCCGTGACAAATTATACTGACCCCATCCACCCCCAACAGCGGAGCACCTCCGTACTCAGTATAATCCAATTGGCGCTTCAGTTCTTTCAGTCCTGGGAGAACCAGAGCAGCACCTAACTTTGTCAACCAGGTCCGGCTAAATTGCTCCTTCAGCAAACCAAATAATGTGGAGGCTAACCCTTCAGTTAATTTCAGCACAACATTGCCTACAAAACCATCGCAAACAATTACATCTGCCGGAGTGTTGAACAACTCTCGTCCCTCAACATTTCCGATAAAGTTCAGGCTGCTTCCCTTGAGGATTTGATAGGCTGTCACCACTGCCTCATTGCCCTTGGTTTCTTCCTCTCCAATGTTGAGTAATGCCACCTGCGGCCTGGTGATCTTTAGTACCTGTTCAGCGTAAATGCTGCCCAAGAAGGCAAACTGAACCAGATGTTTGGCCCGACAATCCACGTTGGCTCCCATATCCAGGATAATTTTTGGCCCCCGGGGTGTCGGCACAACCGTCGCGATGGCTGGGCGGTCAACTCCCTCCAGCCGACCCAGTCCGAACAAAGCTGCCGCCATCTGAGCCCCCGTGCTACCGGCCGAGACGACCGCCTGAGCGACATTTTCTTTGACCAGCCTGGTTGCGACCACAATCGAAGCATCTTTCTTTTTCCGAATTGCTGCAGCCGGGTGCTCATTCATACCAATGACCTGACTGGCGGGGAAGATCTCAATCCGATCGGTAGGTGGGTATTTAGCCAGTTCTGCCTGAATAGTTTCCACCACCCCAACCAGGATTACTTCAAGCTCGTAATTCTGCACAGCTTCGACAGCTCCCTTAACGATCTCCGCCGGTGCATAGTCACCACCCATGGCATCGAGAGCAATTTTCATGGTTAGACCTCCTTGGTGAATAGGATAAATTTACCACGGAAAACCTCCTGCAAGCCAACCCGTGAAGTAACTTCGACGTGATAAACCCGGTGCTTACGGTTTACTACTTCAGCCTTAGCAACCACTTTATCATGAATATAGACCGGTCTTTTAAAACGTATCCGCGCGTAACCAGTTAAGACAACCTCGGCGTCAATCACTGCTACCGCCAGTGAATTAGCCTGCGCAAACAGGTGGTGGCCGCGAGCGATCCTGGTCTTAGCCAGAACCATTTGGTCTGTGATCTCCATTAAAGAGATGGCTTGCCGGCCCATTTCCAGGGTAATGAGTTCGCCCACCAGTTCCCCACCGCTTAAAGAACGGATTGGGGGAAACTGGCGTTCAGCCATAAGCCTCATCCGCTCACGCAGTTCTGGAATACCAAGCTCCAGTCGGTCGAGACGAATAGTGGAAACACTTACGCCAAAGAGTTTAGCCAATTCTTCGTCGGTAAGAAACGGGTTGTCTTCCAGACACGCCGTTAGTTCAGCTTGTCTTTTCTCTTTGGCTTTATGGCGGTCAGCCATATCACATCATCCTATTAGCTGGTTTTATTACCTGGTACTAGTATATTATATTCATCCAGAAGGAATCAATACCACCCATAAAACAAAATTTTTTCCATTACAAATAAAAGCACAAAGAAAGTAAGCTCGGTTAATAACCTCACTTACTTTCTTGTTTCGATTTCTTTTTATTTACTTGGTTTTTTAGCTTTAATTACCTCTTTGGTTTTGTAGTAACCACACGATGCACATACATAATGGGACATTCTCAGTTCGTGACACTGCGGACACTCAACCAACCCCGGAGCGCTAATCTTTATCATCGCCCGACGCGCATTATTCCGTGCTTTTGACCGTTTCCTCTTGGGTACTCCCATGCCTGACACCTCCTTTTCATAGGGCACCGACCAGGCTCTCTCCCTGGAATTTTCTAGCTATTTGGTATTGGTAGGCTACTCAGTCAGCAATTTGCGCAGGACCTCCAACCTGGGGTCGATTTTTATTTCCTGGCACTGACAAGGCTCTAAATTCAGATCCCGCCCGCACTGTGGGCACAAGCCCCGGCAATCAACCTGGCACACCGGCTTCATCGGTAACGACCAAATAATGTTTTCCATCACTATCGGTTGGAGATCAATAACGTCTCCTTCATAAATCAGGTATCGGTCTTCCAGACCCTCGTCACCCTGATTTAGGCCCAGCTCATCCAGGTCTTCCACGTGACAACACTCTTCCTCAAATATCGTCTGAATATCATGCGTAATCGGCTTGAGGCAGCAGCTGCACTTGAACGCAAGTAGGCTCTCAATCGAGCCCTTGAGAAGCAATACTTTGCCAATACTGGTCAGCTTCACCTTGACTTTCACTGGCTGTTTAAACTGGACCTGTTCCCCGCCCAGATCGAAGTCAGGATATTCTTCCTGAAAAGTTTGTTCAAGGCTATAGCCGGGATTATTCTTTAGGGCGGCCACATTGATTTTCATTTTTTTCACCCCATAATTGCCAAATTCATTATACAAATAGGCCGGAGGTTTGTCAAGTTAACCCAATTAATAGCATTTTGTTTTATCATCCTTTTACGGTTTCTTGATTTTCCAAACACGTCTTCAT
Organism: Bacillota bacterium; assembly: GCA_013178045.1. Taxonomy (NCBI): domain Bacteria; kingdom Bacillati; phylum Bacillota; species Bacillota bacterium. The sequence goes on along the minus strand of JABLXP010000001.1, from coordinate 13,009 downwards.
CACCATTTTTAATGTGGCCATTTTGAACTCCTCTGATTCAGCGAAGAAAACCGACCCACTTTTCGTTGGGTCGGTTTTCTTCGCTTAAAAAAGGAATATCATACCGATTTTATGGTCGCTAGATTAGCTTAAATTTCGGGCAATTGCATAGGTGTCGCGGGCAATAACCAGTTCTTCGTTGGTCGGGATAACGAAAATCCGCACTTTCGAGTCATCAGTGGCCACATCGACCTCTTTTCCCCGGACCTTATTCTTTTCTTTATCGATTTTGATCCCTAGGTACTCAAGATTGCTGGCGATTTGTTCGCGGATATCGATCGCGTTCTCGCCCAGACCAGCCGTGAAAACAATAGCGTCTAAACCATTGAGCAGGGCCGTATAGGCACCGATATAGGACTTGACCCGAGTACAGTAAACATCAAGGGTCAGTTTGGCTCTCTCGTTGCCGGCTTGGGCCGCTTCTGTGATATCCCGGAAATCATTGCTTACACCTGAAAGTCCAAGAGCACCTGATTTTTTGTTCAAGTAGTTATTGATTTCCGCTGGACCCATGTTCAACTTTTCCATAATGAAAAATACGATCGCGGGGTCGATATCTCCGCAACGGGTCCCCATAACCAACCCTTCCAGCGGAGTGAAGCCCATCGAGGTATCAATGACCTTGCCGCCGTTAATTGCTGCCATACTTGCGCCATTGCCCAAGTGAAGAGTAATGATCTTGGTCTGTTCAATGGGTTTATTCAGCAGAGCGGCAGCCCGCTGGCTGACATAATAGTGCGAGGTCCCGTGGAAACCATACCGGCGAACCCTGTATTTCTCGTACAGTTCATAAGGCAGAGCATACATAAAGTTTTCTTTCGGCATGGTTTGATGGAATGCCGTATCGAATACTGCGACGTGAGGAACGTTCGGCATTAATGCTTGACATGCCTCAATACCCATCAAGTTCGGCGGGTTATGCAGGGGTGCGATGTCAAAGCAATCCCGGATAACTTTCTTCACCTCATCGGTGATGAGTACCGATTTCGCGAAAGCTTCACCCCCGTGGACCACCCGGTGACCTACGGCTTTAATCTCAGACATATCCTTAATTACCCCGTATTCAGGATGAACCAGGGTTTCAAGGACGAGTTTCATCCCCTCAGTATGGTCTGGCATGTCTTTGTTGATTACAACGTCCGCCTTACCTTCCGGCTTATGAGTCAAAACAGTTCCCGGGATGCCAACCCGATCCATTAATCCCTTGGCGAGAACTTTCTCGTCGGTCATATCGAAAACTTGATATTTAATGGACGAACTACCACAGTTAACAACCAGTACATTAAAACTCATTGATTAATTACCCTCCCCACAATTCAGTTGGCTTTCTATCAGTCTTTCTGTTCACTCACTTTCTACTCTCCTGAACCCACCTCCTGAATCTTTTTAGGCCCTAGCAGCGGTGATCGCCACCACGTTAACAATATCATCTACACTGCAGCCGCGGGATAGGTCATTGACTGGTTTAGCCATACCCAGGAGAATAGGGCCAATGGCTTCCGCTTTCGCCAGACGCTGCACTAATTTGTAGCCAATATTCCCCGCTTGCAGATCTGGGAAGATAAGAACATTAACCTTACCAGCGACCATACTTCCAGGTGCCTTGGAAGCCCCAACTTTCGGCACCAGTGCGGCGTCAGCCTGGAACTCGCCGTCCACTTCCATCTCGGGGAATCTTTCTTTCGCCACCTCAGTTGCTTTGACAACTTTGTCAACCAGCTCATGGTCAGCACTACCTTTCGTTGAGAAAGACAGCATCCCCACTTTAGGCTCTTTAATCCCTACAATATTCTTGGCAAACTGAGCAGATAGATAGGCAAACTCTGCCAGTTGCTCCGCTGTCGGGTTCGGTGTAACCGCACAGTCTGCAAAGACAAATATGCCATTGTCACCGAATTCACAATTAGGTACAATCATAATAAACGCACCACAGACCGAGCTAATTCCTGGAGCGGTTTTGATGATCTGCAGGGCCGGGCGAAGGACGTCACCAGTTGTGTTGCGGGCACCAGCTACTTCACCTGCGGCTGCCCCTTGCTGAACCATCATCGCGCCAAAGTACAGCGGATCAAGGAGCAGTTGCTTGGCTTTATCTTCGGTCATTCCCTTGCTCTTCCGCATTTCGTACAGGGTATTGACATAGCTTTCATACTCCGGAGCCGTCGCTGGGTTAATAATCTTCACACCACTGATGTCTGCCCCAACCTTAGCCGCAACCGCTTTAATTTCCTCAGGGGACCCTAACAAGATGGGATCAGCAATGCCTTCTTGGATAATGATCTCGGTCGCTTTGACGGTTCGTTCTTCAGTACCTTCGGGAAGAACGATCACTTTTTTGTTTTGGCGAGCTTTCTCTCTCATTTGCTCAAGTAAACTCATTTCATGCCCTCCTTTTTGATTATTTACCCTGAAATGGTAATACTTTTAACACAAATATTATAGCTGATTATGGTACAAAATGGAACAGTTAATATTTTAACTGGGATGTTATAAGGAGAGAAATATGCGGAATATAGGAATCATCGCCGAGTACAATCCCTTACATAACGGACACCAGTACCACCTTCACGCCGCTAGAAACCTCGTTAACGCGGATGGAGTCATTTGTGTCCTGAGCGGTAATTTTTTACAACGTGGTGAGCCGGCCCTGGTCAACAAGTGGGCCCGCGCCAAAATGGCCCTGCAGGCAGGTGCCGACCTGGTTTTTGAATTACCAGTGGCTTACGCTACTCGCAGTGCCAACTGGTTTGCCCACGGAGCGATCCGTTTGCTCACTGCCACCGGTGTTATCACCCACCTGGCATTCGGCAGTGAACTCGGCCGACTGGAACCACTACATACAATTGCTCAAATCCTCGTTGAGGAACCACGAATTTTTAAACAACTGCTTCAAGCACGCCTTGCTGAGGGACTTGCTTTTCCCCTGGCGCGTAGTTTGGCCCTGAAAGAGTTTATTGAACATCATCCACCAACCGGCATCCGGCCCACAGATTTAGAGAAGATTTTACGCCAACCCAACAACATTCTAGCCATTGAATACTTGAAAGAGATTATCAGCCAAAATAGCCCGGTGATTCCTCTGACCATCCCGCGGCGGGGTGCAGAATTCCATCAGCTCTCCGTTCAGAAGGATAGCCAGTTTGCCAGTGCTACCGCTATTCGCCACCTGATCAGTCAGCATTGGGACGGGCGACAAATTAATCCTGCTGTCTGGAGCCAGCTGGAATCACTTCTTCCCCCTTCAACGATTAACATTCTCCAGGTTGAGTTTGCGGCTGGAAGAGGACCTGTGCTGGACGAAGCACTGGCACCCATTGTTTTGGCTTTTTTAAGGCGTAGTTCACCCACAGAACTACGCCACATTGTAGAAGCCAGCGAGGGCATAGAAAACCGCCTGGTCAACCAGGCCCAACAGTCATTTTCCCTCGAGGACCTGTTGCAGAAGATCAAAACTAAGCGATACAGTTATACGCGGCTGAAAAGACTGTTACTCCACTCCCTGCTCGGGTTATCTAAGGAACTGGCCAGTTCTTTTACCGCTACCGGCCCCACCTATCTGCGGGTCTTGGGCTTGAACCAGCATGGACGGACCATCCTGCAGGCGATGAAGACCCGGGCTACGTTGCCGATTATCACCCAAGTTCCCCGCCCCTGGCCACCGCGAGATGGCTCGCGTGAGTTGGCAATGCTTTCCCTTGATATTCTAGCCAGTGATCTGTACACTGTTCTCTACCCCAAACAAGAACAGCGGCTTGGGCATCCCGACCTGCGACACTCGCCAGTGATTATTTCTGACAGTTAATCGCGCCAAGTCTCAATCATTTCCTTAATCTGAGGTATCACCTGGCGAGCTGCCTCAATCCCCAGTTTAATACATTCTTCTGCCCGGTCAAACTTACTCGACCCGATATGGCAAACCGCCGGCTGTATCAGTACATCTGCCTGACTTACCCGGCTGGTAAAAACTTGGCGCTCTAAAATCTCAATCGATTGCCAGAAGACGTCTAAGATCGACCTGATCCTAACCTCTTTCGTCCCAAACGAAACATCCACACCGATAACAATATCAGCTCCCATCTCTCGAACCACGCCAGCCGGCAAGCTTTCGGTCACCGCCCCATCCACCAATAAACGGCCATTAAGCTCAACTGGCTGAAACACCCCAGGAATAGAGATGCTTGCCCGAACGGCTTCAGCCACCGATCCCTCTCGAATGACTACCATTTCCCCCAATTCGAGGTCAGTCGCTACCACACCCAGTGGGACCTTTAAATCAGCAAATGTCATGCCCTTAGTCAACAAATACAGGAACTCACTGATTCTTCTTCCCGCCACAAACCCCAGACGGGGCACACCAAGATCGAGCAGCGAGTTCGCGTTGAGCTGGACAGCCATTTTGCTTAGCAGTTTGAGGTCATGGCCAATGGCATAAAAAGCTCCCACCATACTGCCAATACTTGAACCGGCAATCATATCTATAGGGATCTGTTCTTCTTCCAATACCTGCAAAACGCCTAGATGAGCTAATCCGCGGGCACTGCCTGCACCTAGTGCCAGACCTACCCGTGGGCGTCGGCCCATAACCATCACCTCGCTGAGCAAAGCCTTGTACTTTTAGGATTTTTCGCGGTTACGGCGTTTATTTCCTGCCCGTGATGATATTAGGGCAAACCAAAAATTCGTTGGTCTACCATTTTATTCTAACCAATATATTTATAACGTAAAACTAAGCCAGAGAATCTATTGGTGTCATCCTGGCCACCTGGAGGTTTATTAAAATGTCTTCTACCTGGGTACTCTGGTTCTGGATCTTAAACGTGCTGATCCTTACGGGGACGATGATCATTTATCCCCAGGAGGTCTTTACTGCCGCAGTTGGCGGGTTAAATACCTGGTTGACCATTGTTTTTCCCGCTCTCCTTCCCTTTTTCGTCATGTCTGAATTAATGGTGGGGCTGGGATTCGTGCATTTTCTGGGGGTACTGCTGGAACCCCTGATGCGCCCCGTATTCAACTTGCCTGGTTCAGGAGGGTTTGTAGTGGCCATGGGCTATACCTCAGGTTTTCCCGTTGGAGCCATGCTGACGGCCCGTCTCCGCACGGCCAGGCTCTGCACCCAGGCTGAGGGAGAACGCCTGGTTTCGTTCACCAATAATGCCAGCCCCCTCTTTATCTTTGTCGCCGTGGCTGTAGGCATGTTCCACCAACCAGCCCTGGGGATATGGCTAGCCATCGTGCATTATGGGATCAACCTTCTTTTGGGGATCGCTCTTCGATTTTACCGCTCCCGAGAGATTGAGGTTAAACAATGTCAACCGTCCGAAAATTTTTCCCTGCAGACAGCGATAAAGGTGATGCTAGAAGCGCGTCGAGCCGATGGTCGAGCAATCGGCCAGTTGCTGGGAGACGCCATCCGCACCGCTGTCAACAACCTTCTGGCCATTGGTGGCTTTATTATTGTTTTCGCTGTCCTGATCCGGTTGCTTGCTGTAATTGGCCTGCTTCATCTGTTCAGCCAGAGCTTCGCCTGGGGATTAATTCAGTTTGGTATTCCAGCTGAGTTGGGCAACGCTTTGGCTACTGGCTTCTTTGAAATGACCCTGGGGACAAAACTGGCCAGTGAAACTCCGCCACCCCTGGTTAATGCCGCGATCGCCGGGGCAATTCTAGGTTGGAGTGGTCTGGCGATCCATGCCCAGATCGCGGCCATGATCAGCCACACTGACATTCGCCTGCGTGCCTTTGTGCTCACTCGGCTCCTCCACGCTTTCTTTTCTGGCCTGCTCCTCTACTTCATCCTAAACCACTGGTCTGTCCTTAATCCGATTACTCCGGTTTTAGCCCCAGCATCAGTTACGCGTGGATGCATATCTCTGGGCGGTCTGCTGAAATGGAATCTATTACTTACTACACTGGTTATGGGTTTGATGCTAGTTGGAGCTGGAGCATGCCGAAGTCTACAAAAAAAATAACCCCCCATAGGGAGTTCTAAGTTTAACTTAATCATCTATTGGTCTGTTTTTTTTCAATTCTTCTCGTCCTTTTTGCACTGACTCCAGACTTCTCCCCAGTAACTCTTCGATGCGGCTTAACAGTTCATCAGCATAGTCGGCTGCACCCAGACGAATTTCCCTGGCTACTTTCTGCGCGTGGGTAACGATTTCCTTAGCTACTGATTGAGCCTGTCTGGTCACTTCGCTGTCATCAACCATTTTGGCCAGGTATACTTTGGCTTCCTCTTTCACTCGTTCGGCCTCAGCCCGGGCCTCTTCAAGAAAGCGTTCGCGTTCTCTCACTAGCCACTTAGCTTGTCGAATTTCTTCTGGTAAAATTGAACGAAGCCGATCCAGCTGATCCAAAAATACGTCGGCATCAATCAGCACCTTATTAGTCATCGGAATCCTTTTACTGGTCTCGATCAACTCCTCCAACTCATCAATAATCGCCAGCACTTCCACTAAATCATCCTCCTATCTTCCCCACGCTGATTTGCCAGTGGTGAAACACCACCCAATTGATAATAACTGATCCTGGTATCACCATAAGTTGCTCTACGAAATAGAGACAAGCGGCCAACTGTTTCCGGCAGCTGTTCGTTTGCCCCGCTTTCAACAATTATCCACCCTGCCTGGACTAAGAGATTGTTTTGATCGATTAAGCGCAAAACTGGCTCAACCAGTCCCTGTCGGTAGGGCGGGTCAACAAAGATCAGAGTAAATTGCTTCCCACGTCGGCTCAAAATTTCTATCGCCCGCCGGGCGTCTTGTCTATATACCTCAGCTCGGTCCAGGAGGCGAGTTTTCTCAAGATTTTCCTTAATTACCTGGCAAGCGGCCGGGTTCTCATCGATAAAGATGGCGTATTCAGCACCACGGCTTAACGCCTCAATCCCAACGTTACCCGTACCTGCAAAAAGATCCAGAAAATGGCTGCCGGCGATTACCGGATTGAGCACGTTAAACACTGCTTCCTTAACCCGGTCAGCAGTTGGTCTAGTCTGTTGCCCTTTCAAAGACTTTAAACGATGACCTTTCGCTGTGCCAGTAATTATCCGCAATAAAGACCATCTCTCTTATGGCATGTTAAAAAACTGTGGTTCTCGATATTATTTGCCATTATATCATAAAATCCGAAAAATCACGAGATGTAATTACCAACCCTTACCTGAAATAACAGGAATAACTCGAATATGCTCGAACCGTTATTGGGTAAAATAAATTTGGAGACTAAAAAAAGACGTCTCCCCTATGCTCTCTTCTGATGACCCTCCTCTCCCAAGAAAATCGCCGCCGGCGATTTTCTTGTTATTTAATGAATAATTTTTACATATCAGGAAACCTTAATGTATTAAGAGACCTAAAGAAAAATCTCGAAAAAGGTGGAACCATGGTCTTAAACCAATTCTATCGTCATTTCGGCATTAATCTTGATCTAGCAATTGAAGCCCATGAACTTCTTCGCGGTCAGACGGGTCAGGAGATTCCCGGCGTCCGCGAAGACAAGGAACAATACGATTTCGCCACTATCACTACGGTAGTGATTATGACCCCTGAGGGCGAGCAAGCCATGGGAAAACCCAGAGGAAACTACATTACCATTGAAGCCCCAGGACTCAGTCACAGTGATCCAGATATACAGACAAAAATCAGCCAGTTGCTCAGTGCCAAGTTAAAAAACCTGCTCCGGCTCGATAATAACGCGACTGTGCTGATCATCGGACTCGGCAACTGGAATGCTACCCCGGATGCTCTTGGCCCCAAGGTAGTTGATCAAAGCATTATAACCCGTCACTTGTTCAAATATGCGCCTGAGGCGTTAGTACCCGGCATGCGGCCAGTTTGCGCTCTGGCACCGGGCGTATTGGGAATAACCGGGATTGAAACAGCTGAAATCATTAAGGGTGTGGTCGAGAAAGTTCAACCAAACGCTATTATTGTTATTGACGCCCTAGCAGCCAAAAGCGTTAACCGGATCGGGACAACTATCCAGCTCGCCGATACGGGAATTCATCCGGGTTCAGGGGTAGGTAATAAGCGCACGGGGATCAACCAAGCAACCATGGGGGTGCCGGTGATTGCCATCGGGGTACCAACCGTTGTTCATGCGGCGGTAATTATCGAAGAAGCCATTCAAACCCTCTTCCGGGAGCTAAAAATGTATCAGGGACTGCGCCCGTTAGCTGTCGATGATACTATTCGTCAAGTCCTCGAACCCTTTGGCGGTAACCTGACAGTCACGCCGAAAGAAATCGATTCCATGATCCAGACAGTATCAAAGACAATCGCTGGTGGAATCTCAATGGCTTTACATCCTCAGGTTAATCCTAATAACTTCGCCCTTTATCTACAGTAAAGTTTAAAACCTGACTTAGATAGACTAAGCCAGGTTTTTGAGAAGTTACTGTGAACTCAGAGTTGCACCTTGTCGGTGGTCTTGACCAGCCGAAGCAGAGAATTGTTGAGTCAATGCCGGGTTTTGCGCCATTTGCGCCTCGGCAAACTCAATCATCTTCTTGGTCATGTAGCCACCGACAGCTCCATTAACTCTGGATGGGAGGCTTCCTCGGTCTCCATTTGCCCATTGAGCACCGATGCCAAGTTCGTTCGCAACTTCATACTTGAACTTATCCAGAACCTGTTGAGCTCCTGGGAAAGCAGCAGCGTTTCGATTTCTTGCCATTTTTACGTTGTCACCTCCTTTCCTTTGGTGTTCTTAGTATTGGCCTTAAAAAGCTTTGATATGTTATGAACTTGCTACCTGTTTTGGGGGTCATCCCTAAATCTCATCCCTAAATCTAATGAATTCAATCCGAGAGTGGTTTCATGCCGCTCTTTTTTTATTTTTTCTCTTCTATTGTTTCACTACTTCGAACAGAGCAAAGAATGAACCCTTAAGTGACCAAATGAATACAATACACTAAACTCGAAATTTATTTTAAATAAGAATCATGGAAAGGAGGGTTTTTGAAAAATATGAAACAAATGTCCGTCAAAGATCACGAGTTAGCCCGGGCTTACGTCCCTTTTCAAGTCTATACCAACAGATTTGAGCCAATCGAGGGCCTGCGCCGAGGAACAATTTTTCCAGAACTCGTCCGTCCCTATGTAAAAAAGGGGAAGAACGGCTACCGTCAGCACCGGGAAAAGAATTGACCATGGTTAATCTACTGGAAGAAAGGAGTGACACCTGGATGTCCCAAGAACAAATGAAGCTGCTGGAGTTAATCCAGGCGCTTGAGTTTACCGCTCTGGATCTTAACCTTTACCTCGACACCCATCCGGACGACCACCAAGCTTTGCTCGACTTCAATGTTATCGTGTCCCAATTAAACGCCGCAAAACGGGATTACGAAACCCGTTACGGCCCGCTCACCAACTATGGTCACTCACCAAGTCCCCGCGCCTGGAAATGGATTGACGATCCCTGGCCCTGGGAAGTCTGATTAGCAAGCAAAAGGAGGAAAACCCCATGTGGATTTATGAAAAAAAGCTGGAGTGTCCGGTTAAGGTTTCCGGACCAAATCCGCGTTTAGCCAAAGCCATTATTACCCAGTATGGTGGACCGGACGGCGAATTAGCCGCTTCTCTCCGCTATTTAACCCAGCGCTACACCATGCCCATCCCACAAGCCAAGGGCGTGCTAACCGATATCGGGACAGAAGAACTGGCCCACATGGAAATTGTAGCCGCTCTGGTATACAACCTGCTAAAAGACGCATCACTAGAAAAAATTAAAGAAGCCGGTCTGGATGGCTACTATGCCGATCACGATCGAGCCCTGTATTTCGTTAACGGTGAAGGAGTCCCCTGGACGGCCAGCTACATTCAATCAAAAGGCGATCCCATTACCGATTTGTACGAGAATATGGCTGCCGAAGAAAAAGCCCGTTCAACCTACGAATGGTTAATTAATCTCTCCGATGACCCCCTCGCCACAGATGTCCTGCGTTTCCTGCGCGAACGGGAAGTCGTGCATTTCCAACGTTTTGGTGAAACCCTGAATTTGGTATATGAGCACGTAAACAGCAAAAAGTATTATTAATTGTTTCCGACAGCAAAAGCGCCCTGCGGCGCTTTTAATCTTAATCCTCTTTTTTAGCTTTTTTCACCTGTCGTCGGGCACTCCGCGCACTCAGACCCATTTCCTGCGCCACTTCATATTTAAACTTCTCCACCTGAGAACCAGGGTCCAGTTCTCCATTTCTGCTTTTTCTCACCATTCTTTGCACAACACCTCCCTTACGATTTATTGTGTGTTCCTTGACCGGTCATTATACTCGCGATCTGATGCAATTTTTTATTCAAATCGTCAAGTCGAGATGTTTAAACCGGCCACGCACTAGAGTGTACAGGGTTTGGTATTCAGGTCTGACCAACAACGGATCCTCGTTCACCAGTTGCCACGCCTCTTGACGGGCCAGGTGCAAAATATCCACGTCTTTTAAAATATTGCTGATCTTCAAATCCGGCAAACCGTGCTGGCGAGGGCCAAAAAATTCACCTGGCCCCCGCAGGCGTAAATCCTCTTCAGCAATCGCAAAGCCATCGCTGCTTTCGGTCATCACCTGGAGCCGTCTTTTGCCCTCCTCGCTTTTCGGGTTCCCCACCAGTAAGCAGTAGCTTTGGTGAATACCTCTGCCAACCCGCCCCCGAAGTTGGTGCAATTGGGCCAGCCCAAACCTCTCGGCATGCTCAATCACCATAACGGTCGCATTTGGGACGTTAATACCTACTTCCACGACGGTCGTCGCAACCAGAATATCGATCTCCCCATCGCGGAAAGCCCGCGTAACGGTTTCTTTTTCCTCCTGCTTCAACCGCCCATGCAGCAGACCCACTCGAAACTGGGGAAAAATCTTGCTCTGCAATATTTCAGCCAGATCACTCGCGGCTTTGAGGTCAACTGCCTCGGATTCCTCAACCAGTGGGCAGACAACGTATATCTGCCGCCCTGCTTTGACCTGTTCGTGTAAAAACCGGTACATCTTCGGCCTAGCACGGTCAGTGATATGAAAAGTCTGAATCTCTTTCCGTCCCGGGGGCAGCTCATCAATGATCGAGAGATCCAGATCGCCGTATATAGTTAGCGCCAGCGTCCGGGGTATCGGCGTCGCCGTCATCACCAGGACGTCGGGGTACTGCCCCTTTTGCTGAAGCTGCGCGCGTTGGCGGACACCGAACCGATGTTGTTCATCGATTACTACCAATCCCAGTGACTTGAACTCTACGCTCTCCTGAATCAGGGTGTGGGTCCCAACAACTATATCAATTGCCCCGCGCTTAAGATCCTCCAACAGTTGTTCCCGGCCTTTACGGGAGATGCTGCCGGTTAAAAGCCCGATGCGCACCCCAACTGGCGCTACCACTTCCTGCAGCGCAAGGTAGTGCTGTTCCGCCAGAATTTCCGTGGGAACCATAATTGCCCCTTGGTGACCACTGGCCACGCACTTAACCAGGGCGATCATGGCCACCATGGTTTTACCTGAACCAACATCGCCCTGGAGCAGGCGGCTCATCGGCTGGGGGCTTTCCATGTCCTGAATGATCTCATTCACCACTCGCTTTTGCGCCCCGGTCAGCTCAAAAGGCAGTTGTTCCAGAAATCGGGCATACACTCCATCCCGCGCCAGATGTTGCTTACCAACCGTTTGATACCTCCGCCCTTGCCGCAGCATAGCCAGCCCCAGTTGAATAATAAACAGTTCTTCAAAGACCAACCGGCGCCTGGCAGCAAGGAGGCTCTCTTGATCGGTTGGAAAATGAATATTGACCAGCGCTTCCCGTAAAGAAATCAACCCGTGTCGCTCACACAACGGCGGTGGTAAGACATCGGGAAACAGGTGTCCGTATTTTTCCAGCGCCGCTCGCTGGATCGTCCGCCAAGCTTTTTGGGAAAATTTTTCGGTCGTCGGGTAAACTGGCAGTATCTGTCCGTTGATCTCCTCATCAGGGTCTAGCAGTTCAAAATCAGTCACCTGAATTTCCCGACCGTAAAGATTGACCGTAACCCGCCCCGACACCATGATCAGCTTCCCGGGTGCCAGCTGTTTCTTGATATGCGGTTGATTAAACCAAACCCCGTTAACCCCTCCAGTTTCATCGGTAATCAGGGCTTTCGTCACCAGCAATTGGGCGCGAGGACGATTTTCCTGAACAGCCCGAATTGAGCCCACAACCGTTTGCGACTCACCCGGCGTCAGGGCATTGATTTTTTTCAGCTCACGCCGGTCATCGTAACGGCGCGGGAAGTGGTACAACAAGTCGGTCACGGTTTGAATCCCCAGCCGCCTTAAAATTTTTGCTCTCTGCGGACCAACGTGGGGAACGTATTGAACTGGTGCCAGTGGCCCTTCAACCTTCTCCTGACTAGTAGACACCTGCTGTCGTTTTTTCTTGGTTTGTTGCGTTTTCATGTTCTGCTGTACCTGAACCCGATAAGTATCTTCCGCCCCTAGCAAGCGCTCAATCGATTTTTTCACCAGCTCAATTAATCGCCGGCGACCGCTTAGCGGCTGATTTGGATAAGTTTGGGCCAGGCGTAATAAATGTTCGAGTTCAGTTCGCTCCGTCGCTGATATGGAATTACCGTTGCGCAACAGGTCAGCAATGTGCTTAACGAGAAAGCTGGAGAATCCACCAAAAACCGCTGCATCAGTACAGCCCAGCTTGATTTCGGTTGTAATCGCTGTCTCGATTGTCTGCAGGACATTTATCCAACGTTCAGGTTGATTCATCCAGTTTCCCTCCTTATTCCAAAGGTTTGCGAAACTATAATACTTATATTATTAAATTTCTAACCGCAAAGATATAACAAAAGATATAATATAGATATAAGATAATTATTTGAGCCTTTTGCAAAATTAGCTTTTTTGTTAAAGGTAAAACATTGTTAGTCGTTTAGATGTACTCTTTTTTCGCTAGATTAAGGTCAAAAACCAAACCACAATGTAATTTAACATTTTATTCCAGGC